>CAYRMQ010000001.1:0-78189 GCA_964425305.1 uncultured Anaerolineaceae bacterium
GGTGAGCCGCCAGGGACTCGAACCCCGAACCCGCTGATTAAGAGTCAGCTGCTCTACCATTGAGCTAGCGGCCCACGATCCTCGATTCTATCCGCTCGGCTACCATCGCGCCATGAGCCACCATCAGCACGAGGACGAGCCCCAGCCGCAGCCGCGCCAGCCCGAAGAGCCGGAACGCGAGCACGCGCCGCGCCAGCCCGAAGAGCAGCCGCGCGACTACCCCGACATGGTCGACGAGAGCAGCGACGACTCCTTCCCGGCGAGCGATCCGCCCAGCTGGACGGGGTCGACGGCGACGCTCCAGCCGTACCTCCACTGACCGGCACAGGCGACCGACCGCCCCGCATGCCCAAGCCCGACAGCCTGCGCGCGCGCATCCAGGCCGGTGAGATGACCGTCGGCACCTTCCTCAACCTCGGCTCGCCGATGGCCGCCGAGCTGTGCGGCAACGCCGGCTTTGACTGGCTCGTGCTCGACATGGAGCACGGCGCACTGACCGAGGACGGGCTGCTGCACATGCTCCACGCGGTGGCCGCCACGCCGGCGACGGCGGTTGTCCGCGTCGAGGAGGGCACCCGCCTGCGCATCGGTCGGGCGCTCGACTTCGGTGCGCCGGCGCTGATGGTCCCGCGCGTCGAGAGCGCCGCCCACGCGGCCGACATCGTCCGCTTCGTGCGCTATCCGCCGCTCGGCACGCGCGGCGTGGCGCTGCCTACGCGCGGCGCCGGTTACGGCGCGCTGACCCACGCCGACATCGCCACCGCCCACGACAACACCGCCCTGTTCATCCAAGTCGAGAGCTGGGCGGCGGTGGATGCAGCCGGAGACATCGCCGCGATCGACGGCGTGGATGTCCTCTTCGTCGGCCCGACCGACCTCTCGCACGCCCTCGGCGTGCCGGGCGACATCACCTCCGCCGCCTATGCCGACTCCGTCACCCGCGTCGGCCGCGCGGCGCGCGACGCGGGCAAGTCAGCCGGCGTGCTGCTGTGGGCGCTCGATGACATCGGGCCGTACCGCGACGCCGGCTTCAGCGTCTTCGCCGTCGGCTCGGACGGCGGTTACGTCGCGTCGGCCGCGCGCGGCCTGGCCGCCGCCTTTCGGGAACGGGTCGGGGAACCGGCCGCGGTCAGCGACTGACGCCGATCAGGCGTCCGACATGACGCCGATCAGGCGTCCGCGCCGGCGGGCTCGGCGAGGCGCTCGATGTACTCGCGGATGGCGGAAAGCGCCATCAGCCGCTCGTGGAAGTACTTGTTTACCGCGGCCATCGTCGCCTCGCGCACGCCGGCCACCTCCTCGTCGCGGCCGCCCTCGCGCCGGCCGCTCAACTGGTCGCGCAGGCGCAGCAGGTGCGACACGACGACCGCCTCCTGCGGGCCCTCGAGCGCGCTGACCGCCGACATGATCAGCTGGTCGGCCTGGCCCACCAGCAGCTCGGGATCGAAGGGCGTGCCGTCGGCGGCCGCCTCGTCGAGGGTGCGGATAAGCGCGGCGACCTGGTAGAGCGCGGTCGTTGGCTCGTCGAACAGCTCGCGGACATAAGCCGCCTCGGCGTAGTGGCCGGTCAGCCGGAAGATGTTGTACAGCCGGCGCGCGACCTTGCCCCAGTTCGGGTCGTCGGCGCGGCTGTACTTGCGCACCTCCTTCTCGAGCTGCGCGACGTACTCGTCGACGGCGTCGTCGGACAGGTCCTTGACGATGCGCTCGAAGAGGGGCAGCGCCTCGGTGTCGAGGTAGACCTCCTGGAAGTAGGGATCGAGGAAGCCGTCGAGCGGCGTGATCGTGCCGTCGGGCGCCTCCCAGGTCACGTCGAGCATGTTGCTGGCGTTGGCCAGCTGGCCGCGCTCGGCGTCGGCGACGACCCAGTCGAGCTTGCACCAGCCCGGGTCGCGCGCGGCGTCGAGCCAGGCGATCGTCTGCGCTGTTCCCTCAGCCGACTCGACCTTCATCTCGCCGGCGGTCACCTCGGCCGGCGTCCAGCTCATCGGCGAGCCGGCGTGGATGCGCTTGCCGTCCTTGGCGACGTCGTGCTCGAAGGTGCCGAACTTGACCTCCCACAGCCGATGCGTCGGGCCGGCCATCGTCGCCAGCGCCTTCTCGCGGATGACGTCGGCCAGGATGCGGCAGGCCTCCTCGCGCGTCGGCGCCGTGATGTGGACGCGCTCGAAGAAGTCGGCGTCGGCGGGGAACGAGTGGATGCGGCTCTGCGCCGCCGAGCCCGACAGCGCCAGCGCCGTCTTGACGTCGTCGCGGTTCTCGAAGCCGACGATCGCCGCCAGGCGGCGGAAGCGGGCCAGCTCGTCGGGGCGCAGGTCGAGCATCGTCGCGCGATGACCGAAGACGCCGCTGTCGACGTCGACGACGACGTCGCCGCCGGCCGCCTCGCGCGCCATCGCCGCGATCCACTCGCGCGCCTCCTGCTCGTCGAGCTCCACGCCGAGGCGCTCGGCCGATTCGATGACGCGCTGGATGGCTGCTTCTTGAGGCATCGTTCCCCTCCCCTCCGCGGGCTACTGGTTGTCGATCTGCGCTCGCTGAAGCCGGCCCGAGTAGTCGACGTAGATCGACTTCCACTCGGAGAACGTGTCGAGCGCCGCGTGGCCCGCCTCGCGGTGGCCGTTGCCCGTACCCTTCATGCCGCCGAAGGGCAGGTGCGTCTCGGCGCCGATGGTGCCGGCGTTGACGTAGACGATGCCCGTCGTGAAGTCGCGCATCGCCCGGAACGCGCTGTTCGTGTCGCGCGTGTAGATGCTCGACGACAGCCCGTAGCGCGTCGTGTTGACGACCATCGCCGCGTCCTCGTAGCTGGGCACGCGGATGACGCTCAGCACCGGCCCGAAGATCTCCTCCTGCGCCACGCGGTCCATCGGCTTGACCTCGTCGAGGATCGTCGGCCCGAAGAAGTGGCCGTGGGCCAGGTCGCGCTCGCCTGCCGGCTCGCCGCCGCAGACCAGTTGCGCGCCCTCCTCCTCGCCGATCTCGACGTAGCGCGCCACCTTCTCCATGGCGCCCGCATTGATCAGTGGCCCGACGTCGGTCTCCGGCTCGAGGCCCGAGCCGAGGCGCAGCCCGGCCGCGCGCCGGGCCAGCCGATCGACGAGCTCGTCGGCGACGGCCTGGTGGACGACCAGCCGAGAGCAGGCGGTACACCGCTGGCCGGTGGTGCCGAAGGCCGACCAGAGGATGCCGTCGACGGCCAGGTCGAGGTCGGCGTCGTCCAACACGACGATGGCGTTCTTGCCGCCGAGCTCGAGCGAGAGGCGCTTCAGGCGGCGGGCCGCGCGCTCGGCGATGTGGCGGCCGGTGTCGCTGCTGCCGGTGAAGCTGATGACGTTGACGTCGGGGCTGTCGACGATGGGCATGCCCGCCGCCTCGCCCGAGCCGGTGACGAGGTTCACCGTGCCCGCCGGGAAGCCCGCCTCGTGCATCAGCTCGACGAGCAGCGCCGCGCAGTGCGGCGTGTCCGACGCCGGCTTAAAGACGACGGTGTTGCCGCAGATCAGCGCGGCCATCATCTTCCAGCACGGGATCGCGATGGGGAAGTTCCAGGGCGTGATGATGCCGGCGACGCCGATCGGCTCGCGCACGCTCATCGCCCACTTGTCGGGCAGCTCCGACGGCGTCGTGTCGCCGAACAGCCGCCGCCCCTCGCCGGCCATCAGGAACGCGATGTCGATGCCCTCCTGCACGTCGCCGCGCGCCTCGGGCAGGACCTTGCCCATCTCGCGCGTCATCTGTCGGGCGAGGCGCTCCTTGTGCTCGGCGAGCAGCGCGCCGAAGCGGTACATGATCTCGCCGCGCTTGGGCGCCGGCAGCGAGCGCCAGGCGGGCAACGCCTCCTCGGCGGCGCGGATGGCGGCGGCGGCGTCGGCCGCGTCAGACGCGGCGAAGGTGGCGATGACGTCGCGCGTGTCGGCCGGGTTGACAGATTCCAACGTCCGGCCGCTCTCCGCCGGCCGCCACTCTCCGCCGATGAAGTTGCCGTACGTCGTGGTCGTCGCCTCGCTGGCGCGCGCGCCCGGGCCGGCGGTCTGGGTCATGCGCCGATTGTAAGACCGCCGGCTTGGGAATCGGGCGGACGTCAGCCCTTGACCGAGCCGCCCAGGATGCCGCGCACGAAGTAGCGCTGGAGCAGCAGGAAGACGGTCACCGGCAGCGCCATCGAGATGAAGGCGGCCGCCGTCAGGAAGTGCCACTCCCCGCCGAGCGAGTTGACCAGGTTGGCGATGGTCACCGTCAGCGGGTGATTGGGGATGTTCGGGCCGAGGTAGATCAGCGCCACCAGCAGGTCGTTCCAGACCCACAGGAACTGGAAGATGGTCAGCGCCGCGATCGCCGGCACGCTCATCGGCACGGCCAGCCGGAAGAAGGCGACGGGCGCGCTGGCGCCGTCGATCGCCGCCGACTCGAAGACCTCGCGCGGCAAGGCGCCCATGAAGTTGCGCAGCAGGAAGAGGGCGAACGGCAGCCCGTAGCCGGTATGCGCCAGCCAGACGGCGAGGAAGCTGCCCGCCAGGCCCAAGTCGCGGAACAGGATCTGCAGCGGCACGAACGTCATCTGCAGCGGCACAACCAGCAGCCCGACGACGATCACGAAGAGCAGGTTCTTGAACGGGAAGTTCATCCATGCGAAGCCGTAGGCGGCGAAGGCGGCGACGGTGATCGGGATGATCGTCGCCGGGATGGTCAGGATCAGGCTGTTGACGAAGGCGTCGCCGACGCCCTGCGCGGTCAGGACATGTTCGTAGTTCGCGAGCGTGTAGTCCCACGGCGGAAAGATGGCCGTCCACCAGCCCTCGAAGCGGATGGCGGCGCCGGGTCTGAACGAGTTCACCAGCAGGCCCAGGCTGGGAATGATCCAGAGCAGCAGCAGGATGCCGATGGTCAGGTGCAGCGGCCAGCGGCCGAGCGCCCTGCGCAGCTGGCCCGGCTGGGCCCGGACGCGGGGGGCGGCTTCCGTTCGGGCGGTCATCGGATGGCCTCCTGCTCCTGGAAGCGCCTGATGTTGAACAGCATCATCGGGATGATGACGATGAGCAGCACGACCGCCACCGCGCTCGCCCGCCCGAACTGGGCGAAGCGGAACTGCTGCCACATCTCGTTGGCGATGACGTTCGTGTCGAATTGGCCGGCGGTCATGGTGTAGACGATGTCGAAGGTCTTGATGGCGAAGATGATCATCGTCGTCGAGACGACCGCGATCGTGGGCATCAGCAGCGGCAGGATGATCCGGCGGAAGACCTGCCACTCGTTGGCGCCGTCAACGCGCGCTGCCTCGAGCAGCTCGGTGCTGATCCCTTTCAGGCCGGCCGACAGGATGACCATGCAGAAGCCGGTCCACATCCACGCTCCGACGACGATCAGCCAGAAGTTGTTGAGGGCGAAGTCGCGCTGGGCAAGGAAGTTGACCGGCTGGGCATTGAACGGTGCGCCCAGGGTTACCCAGATCGCGTTGATCGTGCCCGTCTGCGGCGTGCCCGGGATACTCCAGTCGTACATGAAGCGCCAGATGACGGCCGCCGCCACGAAGCTGATCGCCATCGGAACAAAGATCACCGTCTTGGCCGCCGACTCGTAGCGCACACGGTCGACGAGGATGGCGATGATCAGGCCCATGCCGACAGTCAGCAAAGTGAAGAAGACGAGCCACAGGACGTTGTTGCGCAAGGCCAGCAGAGTCGCGTCGGTCGAGAAGAACCATTCGTAGTTGGCGAGACCCACCCATGCCTGGCCGGCCTGGTCGCGGAAGGACCGGATCAAGGTCTCGATCGTGGGGTAGACGAGGAAGACGGTCAGAAAGGCTAGCGCCGGGAAGAGCCACAGCCACGGGCGCAGGCGCGGTTGCCAGCGGCCGGGGAAGTGGCGCAGCGTGTGCTCCGTCAGCACGATGTAACCGACGAGCACGCCCGGCACGCCGATGAGCACGATGACGACCATTGCGCCCTGCTCGCCCAGCCGCGCCGAGTCGGTCACCTGCCGCAGCACGTTGCCCAGCTCGTCGAGAATCGGCGGCACAGCGACGACCATCGCGAACAGCGCGATCAGCGCCACGAGCAGCGCCGCCCATGGAACCTCCTCCTCGCCGTGCCTGGCGGCGTCCGCGTCGCGATTGGCGATGGCAACCCAGCGCGGCAGGGCCATTGCGTCGAGCAGCAGCTGGCCGGCGAAGAGCACGACGGCGACGGCCCACAGCGCGCCGAGGCGTTCGTTGATGACGTCCTGGAACAGCAACCAGCTGCCCACCACGGACAGCAGTGCGATGACGTAGATCGCGCCATCGCGCACGTGGCCGAGATACCAGCGGTGGCCGCCCACAAGCCCGGCCAGCATGGCGATGTAGGCAGTCCGCGTTTCCCTGGTGCCGCCGGCGCCATCGGGTTGGGCGGTAGAAGTCCCTCGAGCCTCGCCCATGGCTCCCTCCTCGTACTGAGAGGGCGGTGGCTTGCGCCACCGCCCTCTATGAACCGGCTATTCGGCCTGATAGGCCTCCGCCTGGACCTCATCCAGGCGCTGGAGGATCTGATCGAGCTGCCCAGGGTTCTGGGTGTAGTCGACCATCGCCGTCCAGAAGGCGGCGTTCATCGCCTCGGGCATCAGGTCGGATGCGTCGAAGCGGAACACCTGCGACTCGGCCAGTGCCTCGGCCGACTTCTGCGCCACCGGGTCGGGATACTCCGTCACCTGCGTGTTGCCCGAAATCGCGCCACCGATGTCGACCCAGATCTGCTGGGCCTCGGGCGTCACCAGCCACTGGATCAGCGCGCGCGCCTGCGGCGTGTCGTTGAACATGCCGAACAGGTCGCCCGCGCCGGTCAGCGCTCCCTGAAACTCGGGATTGATGTCGGGCATGATGAAGAAGTCGTAGTCGGTGCCGGCCTGCGGCGCGGACGGATAGTCGTCGAAGAAGCCGCTCATGAAGCTGGCCTGATGGTGGAACAGGCAGCCCGGCGGATCGGTGAACAGCGGCTGGCCCGCATCACCGAAGTTGGTGCTGAGCACGAAGTCCGTGCCGCCGAAGGCGTTCTGCACCGCCTGGCCGTACGACTCGAAGGCCTGCCGGATCTCGGGCGAGGTCCAGGCGTGCTGGCCGTTGAGCCAGGCGTCGTAGACCTCCGGGCCCGACTGGCGGATGACGAGGTCCTCGATCCAGTCGGTCGCCGGCCAGCCAGTGGCGGCGCCCGATTCGATGCCGATGCACCAGCCAGCCTGCGCAGGATCAGGGCTCGCTGCGCGCTGCTCGACGGTCGCCCAGTCGGCCGGTTCGCCGTCGGTGTAGTGGTTGGGGTTGTACCAGATCAGGCCCTTGACGGCGCTCTTGATGAAGACGCCGGCAAGCAAGCCGTCGACGGTCCCGAGCTCGACGAACGCGGGCGACGTCTGCTCGACGTAGGTGTCGTAGTCGAGAACGCCGGTCAGGTCGACCAGCGCGCCCTGGCGCGCCCACGCCTGCATCTGGCCCGGTCCCGGCAGACCAGCGAGGTCGGGCAGGATGCCGGACTGGACGCCCGTCGTCAGGACGGTGTTGATGTCGCGCGTGCCGGTGTACTGCACGTCGACGCCGGTGCGCTCCTCGAACGGGGCGACCATCGCCAGGAACGCCTCCTGCTCGGCACCTCCCCACGTGCCGATGACGGTCACCGTGCCGCCCTCGACCGGCGGGGTCTCGCCGGGCGTCTCGGGCGGGGCGGGGGTGTCGCCGGGTGTCTCGCCCGGACCGGGCGTCGTGGGCGGCGGCGTGTCGCCCGGGGTGCCCGGTGGCGCCGGCGTCTCGCCGGGTGCGGCACAGGCGGCCACGAGCAGGCTCAGCGCCGCAAGCGCGGCAAGCCACCTCGAGACGGGATGGATGGATCGAACCACGTACTGCCTCCTCCTCTGTGTTGGTCCTCCGGCGAAAGATTGGCCGGATGGACCATCGAATCGCCGTGGAACCAGGACCGCCGGCGACCCGGATCTGTGGGCGTGTCTGGGACGCCCGGTTGATCCCCCTGGTAGGTGCAGATTGGCACAGGGTACTGGGGAAATACGCCGTAGGCAAACGCAGCGGATTGCTGCGTCGGGCGCACTCGGATTGCTGCGCGGGTGCGGCGGACTGCGGCGCCGGGCGCGGCGGATCAGTCCTCATACTCCTGCCCGAGCGCCTCGCGCGTGGGCTGCGGATGGCCCGGCTCGGGCTCGAAGCGATGCTCGAAGAGGCGCAGCTGGAAGAGCGGCGGCAGCGCCACGCCGATCAGCACCAGCGTCGCGATGAGGATGCCGTCGAAGCCGAGCGCCTCCACCGCCAGGCCGCCGATCAGCGCACCCGCTATCTGGCCCAGCGCCAGGAAGACGCTGTACAGGCCCATGATCGCGCCGCGGTCGTCGGGGAAGGCCTCGCTGATGTCGGCCAGCAGGCCCAGCGCCGCCGGCGTGGCGCCGGCCAGCACGAACAGGCCGGCCGCCATCGGCACCAGCAGCGCCGCCTGCACGAAGAAGGGGTGGGGCAGGCTGTGGTTGAAGGCGAGCGCCGCCACGACGAGCATCGCGCCGCCGCCGATGCCATAGGCGATGATCGTCGTGCGGCGGTACTTCTTGAAGCGGTCGCCCCAGTAGATCAGGCCGGCGAAGAAGATCGCCCCCACGAGGATGAAGCCGGCGGTCACCTCCAGCGCGCTGAAGCCACGCCCGAAGAACAGGTGCACGAAGCGTGGGTCGGGCTCGCGCACCAGGTTGAACAGCGTCTGCGTCGTGTACAGCCCAAGGGCGGCGTTGATGGCGATCCACGTCGGCGCCAGGATCCAGACGTGTGACGACCTGATCAGCTTCCAGTAGCGGTGCCAGCCGTAGACCGGCCGATGGTGCGGGCCGGCCGGCGCGTCGGGGGCGGCCACTCCCCAGCGGTAGATGGCCAGCGAGCCGAAGTAGAAGACGGCGTTGAGCAGAAACGCGGGCGGGCCGAGCAGGGTCCAGAAGATGCCCGCCGAGCCGATGCCGGCACCGATGCCGGCGATGGTGGCCAGCTCGAAGCGGGCGGCCACCCTTCCGCGCAGGCCGACGTCGGTCGCAGTCGCCATGGCGATGTAGCCGAGGATGCTCGGCACGCTGGCCGCCGTCGCCGCGCCCTCGAGCACGCGCGTGAAGCCGAGAATCGGGATGTTCGTGGTGAGGGCGGTCAGGATCACGGCAACCGCCCCGAAGACCGGCCCGTGCTGCATCACCCGGTGGTGGCCGAGCTTGTCTGACAGCAGCCCAAAGACGGGCGAGGCGACCAACTCGGTGGCGTAGAAGAGGGCCGTCAGGACGCCGAACATGAAGGGCGTCACGATCGTCGGCTCGCCCTCCACGCGGCCGAAGATCAGGTCGAGGACGACGTCGACCGGGAGGCCGTGGTACTGGCCGAGGTCGGCCAGGTAGAAGGCCAGCATCGCCCCCGTGAGGCCGGTGCTGAAGCGCAGCGTGAAGGTGCCGAACAGCACGGCCACGATGGAGCGGTCCACGAGCGCGTAGGGTATCCGTTCGCGCGGGCAGCGGCGGTCCCCTGAACGTTCCGGCGGCGGATAGCACTACACGTGCTATCCCATGCTCATCGCGATCGACAACGCGGCCGGCATGACGGCGACTCCGGCGAGCTGGCCGCTTCCAGCGGCAGCGGAGCCACTCCAGCCGAGCTGGAACTCTCGACCTGGCCCACCGATCGGCGCCGCGTCACTCCAGCGACACTGGCACGTCTGACCGGGTGCACGCGGCCGGCGCGTGATTCCTCCAGTGGCCTTGGAAGATCCCCCCGGATCGAGGCGCGACCACGCCGAATACGCGCCGAATCGGTCGGCCTCTCCCGCCGGTCTGGTGCACGCGACAGGCCCGTGTCGGTTTCACCAGTGACGCTGGAGCCAGACCGACAAGCCACTACCGCTATCCTCCCCGGTCATGACCGAACGAACCGGGGCGCCGGCCGAGATCGCCTCCCTTGCCGAGGAGCGCGCCGCCGCCCGCCGCGAGCGCGACTACGCCACCGCCGATCGCCTCAAGAGCGAGATCGAGGAGGCCGGCTGGCGCGTGATCGACGCCGGCGACGGCTACAGGCTGGTGCCGGCCCATCCACCGAACGTGGTCGAGGACGGCGTCGTCCGCTACGGATCGAGCGCAGGCGTGGTGTCGCTCCTCGACGAGCCACCCAGCGCGCCGGTCACGATCGTCCTGCCCGACGGCGCGTCGGTCACCGATCCCCCGGCACGCGCGCACTTCGTTCGCGTCGGAGCCCAGCCGCTCGAGGGAGGCGCGAAGGACGGCAGCGAGGTCGTCCGCACCGCCGGGTCCCTGGGGCTGGCCGCCGACTGGAACATCGGTATCCGTCGGTCGGTCGGGGAGGTCGTCGTCCTGCTGGCGCCCGGCGTGTCCGTCGGCGAGGAGGCAGTTGGCCGCCTGTCGGGTGCCCTCGCCGAAGCGTCGGTCGCCGTCGCCGGCGCCGACGGCCTGAGCTCGGCCGACCTGCGCCGCTGGCTGCCCGCCCCCGCCGGCGAGGTCGACGCGCTCGGCCCCTCTGTGCTCGCCTTCCGCCGCGCCGACGCACGCGACCGCGGCCCGCTCGACGAGCGCTTCATCGATCCCCTCCGTCTCGCCGTCTGGTGGAGCCTGGTCCTGCGCGACGAGGGCACCGACCGGCCGCCCCGCCGCGCCCTGGCGCTCGAACTGGCCATCTCCCGCCCGGAGGAGGCCGGGCCTCCGTCTGGCGTTGAGCAACGCGACCGGGCAGCGCGGCGCGACTTCTACCGGCTGATCGACCGTTTCGGCCGGCGCTTCAACCTGCTGCGCGAGCCGGTCAGGCCCACAGCGGCGTCAGCGAGAGCCCGACGCCAACGACGACCACCGGAATGAGCAGCGCCGCCGCGCGCAGGAGGCCGACCGGGCCGCCCCCGTCGACGGCCGGACCACTTGTGCCCGCACCCCCCGCCGCCACAGATGGCTTCTGCCAGAAGGACGCCAGCGTGGCCACGCCGCGCGGCACGATCGCGAATCCCAGCCACGCGCCGGCAAGCAGCCCGCCGACGTGGGCGGCGTTGTCGATGTTGACGCCGAACCCGGCACCGAGACCAAAGCCGAGCGCCAGGTTGAAGGCGATGATGATCCCGATCTGGCCGGTCAGCCCGCGCGCCTGGCGCCCGAGCGCCGGCTTGTGCAGCCACGTCGACACGAGCAGGATCCCGAACAGGCCGAAGACCGCGCCGCTGGCGCCGACCGACGGTGCCGCCACGAAGAGATAGCTCGCCACCGACGCGACCGCCGCCGTCAGCAGGTAGAAGGCCAGGAACAGCACGCGGCCGTACATCGCCTCGACGATGGGCCCGACGATGAACAACGCGTACATGTTGAACGCGAGGTGCATCAGGCTGCCGTGGACGAGGGTGACGGTGAACAGTCGCCAGTACTCGCCGCCCACGAGGGCAGCCTTGTCGAGCATCAACAGCGTACCCAGCTCGCCCATCCCCGGACTGAGCATGATGAGCAGGCTGATCGCCACGGTCACAGCGAGAATGGTGTAGGTCACCATCGGCGCGGCTATGCCACTCGCCCGCGCCCGGCCGAAGTAGCGCTGCGCCTGTCCCTCCTGGCCCATCTCCTTGCTGAGCCAGCCGAGGCGTGAGGCGATCAGCGTCCGCTCCGCTGGCGGCGCCCGCCGCTCGGCCTCGCGATAGGCACGCGTCGCGCCGGCCAGGTCGCCCTGGCGGACACGCACGCCGGCGAGCGCGACCCATGCCTGCCAGGCCAGCGCCGTCTCGGGCGCCTGCGTGGCGGCCAGCCACGCCTGCAGGGCACCCTCTTCGTCGTCGAGGCGGTAGCGCGCGTCGGCCAGTCCGAGCAGTGCCGCCACGTGGTACAGCGGCTCGCGGTTACCCACGACGCGGGCGAACAAACTCGCGGCCTGCTCGTACTCGCCCTGGTCGGCCAGCTCGCGTCCACGTTCGAGCATGGCCCGCGCGTCGGGCGCCCCCGCTGTTGTGTCGCTCATCTGGGCCGAGTCTACCCGCGTCCGCTGTGAGCGACCTTGGCTCGAGCCTGGCTAAGGGCTGGCGCAGGGGCAGCAGCGGGCGTCATCATGGTTCTGATGGACTGTCGCTCCTGCGGTGCGCAGAACCCCCAGGCGGCACGGTTCTGCCTGTCCTGTGGAGCTGCGCTGGCCGCGGAGCCGCCCGCTCGGCGCGAAGAGCGCAAGGTCGTAACGGTCCTCTTCGCCGACCTGGTCGACTTCACCGCCCGTTCCGAGAAGCTCGATCCAGAAGATGTCGAGGCGCTGCTCGCTCCCTATCATGCACAGCTCCGGCGCGAGCTGGAGCGCTTCGGAGGCACCGTCGAAAAGTTCATCGGCGATGCCGTGATGGCTGTCTTCGGAGCGCCGGTCGCCCACGAGGACGACGCAGAGCGAGCCATCCGCGCCGCGCTTGCCATCCGCGACTGGGCGCGCGAGCAGGAGGGGCTCGAGCTGCGCATCGGCGTCAACACCGGCGAGGCGCTCGTCAGCCTCGCCGCCCGACAGGGCCAGGGCGAAGGAATGGTCAAAGGGGACATCGTCAACACTGCTGCTCGACTTCAGGTCGCGGCCCCGGTCAACGCCGTGCTTGTAGGCGAAACAACCTACCGGGCGACGCAACGCGCGATCGAGTACCGGCAGGGCGAGCCGGTGAGGGCCAAGGGCAAATCCGAGCCGCTGTTGACGTGGGAGGCCCTCCAAGCCCGGGCGCGCTTTGGAATCGATGTGCGGCAGGTCGGTGGGGCGCCTTTGATCGGCCGGGGCCGCGAGCTCGACGCGTTGATCGACGCCTTCAACCGGGCGCGCTCGGAGCGCGCCGCACAGCTCGTCACCCTGGTCGGTGTGCCGGGCATCGGCAAGACCCGCCTGGTCTGGGAGCTCTTCCAACATCTCGACAAACAGCCAGACCTTGTCACGTGGCGGCAGGGCCGCTCACTGCCCTACGGCGACGGCATCTCGTTCTGGGCGCTCGGGGAGATGGTCAAGGCACAGGCAGGCATTCTCGAAAGCGATTCCCCCAACGGCGCGGCCGAGAAGCTCGGACGTGCCGTGGAGTCGGCCATGTCCGACGACAGCCAACGCGCCTGGGTAGCGGGCCACCTGCGGCCGCTGGTTGGACTCGGTTCGGAGCGCGAGCTGGGCGCTGAGCGCAGGGCCGAGGCCTTTGCTGCCTGGCGCCGCTTCCTCGAAGCCCTCGCCGAGCAGCGCCCGACCGTGCTTGTGTTCGAGGACCTGCACTGGGCGGACGAGGGGTTGCTCGACTTCGTCGACCATCTGGCCGATTGGGTGAGTGGCGTCCCACTGTTGCTCCTGGGCACGGCGCGCCCGGAACTGCTCAGCCGCCGACCCAGCTGGGGCGGCGGCAAGGCGAACTCGCTGACGCTCTCGCTATCGGCGCTCTCGGACAAGCAGACGGCAGAGCTCGTGCATGCCCTGCTGGCCAGCCCGGTCCTACCAGCGGAGACCCAACAGGCCCTCCTCTCTCGGGCGGGTGGAAATCCTCTATACGCCGAGGAATTCGTGCGGCTGATAGAGGAAGGACGCGAGGAGATCTCACTCCCCGCGACCATCCAGGCGATCATCGCGGCCAGGCTTGATGCTCTGCCGGAGATGGAGAAACAGCTCATCCAGCAGGCGGCGGTGTTGGGCAAAGTCTTCTGGCTGGGTGGCCTGGAGGAGGTAGCCGGGCGGGATCGCTGGTCGGTCGAGCAGGGCCTCCATGCGCTCGAGCGGAAGGAGTTCGTGCGGCGTGACCGCAGCAGCTCGGTTGCCGGTGAGACCGAGTACACCTTCCGTCACGCACTCGTGCGCGAGGTCGCCTACGAGCAACTGCCGCGAGGCGAGCGAGCCGAACGGCACCGGCGAGCGGCGCAATGGATCGAGTCGCTCGGCCGTGCCGAGGACACGGCCGAGATGCTGGCGCACCACTACCTGGCGGCAATCGAATACGCACGCGCCGCTGGAAAGCCGACGGAGGATCTAGCCGAACCGGCGCGTACTGCGCTCCGAGCTGCCGGCGAGCGCGCACTCTCGCTCAACTCCTTCTATCCCGCACAACGCTTCTTCGCAGGCGCGCTCCGGCTGACTGCTGCCGACGATGGCACACGCCCACTCGTGCTCTTCAAGCACGCGACTTCCCTCCATGCCACGGGCGAGCCAGAAGCGGTGGCTGCGCTGGAGGCTGCCGCGGAGGCGCTGCTTGACATCGGCGATCGAGAACGCGCTGCCGAGGCTCACGTCATGCTGGCCGAGCTCTGGTGGATTGCAGCGAAGCGAGCAAGGACGGACGCCCATCTTGCACGCGCTCTGGATCTCATTGCCGAGGCTCCGCGCGGCGCGCCTCGTGCGCGTGTGCTCTCCGAGGTGTCGCGCTACCTGATGCTTGCCTCCAAGGACAAGGAGGCGATCGAGGTTGGACGCGAGGCGCTCGAACTCGCGCGCGAGTTGGGCCTACAGGAGGTCGAGGCCCATGCCCTCGACAACATCGGCGTAGCGCGAATGGCCCAGGGCGATCCCTCCGGTCAAGCAGACCTGGAGCGAAGCATCGAAATCGCACTGGCTGTGAATTCCCCCGAGGCGGCTCGCGGCTACAGCAACCTCGCCACGGTCCTCGGGCTCATGGGTCATCGTGAGCGTGAACGCGAGCTACGCTCCATGGCGCTCAATGTGGACAGGCGCTTCGGCCGCACTCGCATAGGTCGCTTCCAGGAAGCGCTCATCATCGCCGACGATTACTGGACGGGGCGTTGGGACACCTTCTTGTCACGCGCCGAGCGGTACCTCGACGAAGGGGGCAGGCTGGGACACAGCTACTCGGAGCTCTACCTCTGGGGGCACAAGGCGATGGTCTTCCTCGCGCGGGCGGCCGATGACGACGCGCTGAGGCACGCGCGAGCCGGGGTTGAGATGGCCCGGGAGGCTGGCGATCCGCAGGTCCTCGGCCCCACGCTGGCACAACTGGTCTTTGTCGAAGCGGAGCTCGGAATGGACGACGACGCCCGTGCGCATGGCAGCGAGGCGCTCAAGCTATCTACGGGCTCGTTCCTCCATCGGCCATTGACCCTCTTCGACTTGAGCTTTGTTGCGCACGGTCTCGCTCTTGCCGACGAGCTGCTTGCAACTCTCGGGCCCAAGCAGCACTCCTCCCGCTGGCTGTCAGCAGCGCAATCAATCGGTCGCCGGGATTTCCTGCGCGCAGCGACTCAGATAGCCGAGATCGGAGTGCCCCATCACGAGGCGCTCGCCCGTCTGCGGGCCGGCGAAGCATTCATAGCCGATGGTCGGCAGATGGACGCGAAGAGCCAGCTCGGGAAGGCGCTGGAGTTCTGGCGAACGGTCGGTGCCAAGCGCTATGTCGAGAAGGCCGAGCGGCTGCTGGGCAACCTGGTAGATCTGGGCAAGAGCCGCACCCGCTCGGCTTGAGGAACCTGTGTGTCCTCGGTCAGCGGGCTGAACCTCAAACTGTGCAGGGAGGCGCTCAAGGCATGCTGACCATCCGCCGCGACAAGGACATCTACGACACCGAGGGCGGCTGGTTCCGCGCCCGCTGGCACTTCTCGTTCGACCGCTATCGCGATCCCGAGAACGACAACTTCGGCGCGCTGCGGGTGTTCAACGACGACCGCCTCGTGCCCGGTGCGGTTTGGCCGCTGCACCCGCACAAGGACGTCGAGGGCCTGACCTACGTCGTCGAGGGGCTTTTCGGCCACGAGGACAGCGTCGGCGGCGCGTTCGGTCCGCTGCCCGCCGGCTCGGTCCAGCGCATGACGCTCGGCTCTGGGGCGCTCCACTCCGAGCTGAACGCATCGAAGGACGAGCCGATGCGCTTCATCCAGATGTGGATCCTGCCCAACCAGGCCGACCTGCCGCCCGGCGTCGAGCAGCGCCAGTTCACGAGGGAGGATCGCGCGAACAGGCTGCTCAAGGTCATCGGCCCCGAGGGCGGCGACGTGGTCAAGGTCCACCAGGACGCGTCGGTCCACGTCGCCTCGCTCGAGCCGCGAGTGGACGTGACGCACGAGATCGGCGAGGGCCGCGGCGCCTACGTCTACCTGATCGAGGGCGCGGCCTCGTTCGACGGCCGCGACGTGGCGACCGGCGATGCGGCGAAGGTCACCGACCAGCCGCGCCTGACCATCCGTGCGCGCGAGCCGTCGGAGCTGATCCTGGTCGACGTGCCGCTGGAGTTCGAGCCGGTCGGCATCTGGCGCGGCCGAGTCTGAGCGTGGCGCCTGACGGCGACGCCGTCGAGCAACTTCCGCACGGCGAGCTGCTGAGCGACCGCCTCTCCCTTCGGCGACCCACCACGAGCGACGTCGACGCGATATATGCGATCCACAGCGACCCGCTCGCCTGCCTCCACAATCCGTCTGATGCTCTCGCCTCCCGCGACGAGGCTGAGCGTCTGTTCGAGCGCTGGAACAGCCACTGGGAGCGCTTCGGCTACGGCTACTGGGTCGTCCGCATCCACGGCGCCACAGAACCGATCGGCTTCTGCGGATTCAAAACCGTCCACTTCCGGGGACAAGAGACGCTGAACCTCTTCTACCGCTTCAAGCCGGCGTCGTGGGGCAACGGCTATGCCAGCGAGGCTGCCAAGCTCGTCGTCCATTGGGCCGCCAGCCAGCTTCCCGGCCGGCCGCTGATCGCCAGGGTCCGCCCCGAGAACGTTGCCTCCCAGCGCGTCGCCGCTCGCGCCGGGCTCATCCGGACCGAAGATCTCGATGAGGTAGGGCACGACGGCTTCGACTGGATCTACACGGCGAACTGGACCGAGTAGCCGGCGGTGCTCAGAACGGCGCCGGTTGCCAGCCGCCGAGGTCGGCTTCGATCTGCGCGGCGGCAGCCAGCGCGACGTGGTCGAGCCACGGCCCGGCGACGACCTGGACACCGATGGGCAGGCCGTCCGACTGCCCCGCCCTGACGACGGCACACGGCCAGCCGGTCAGGCTGAAGAAGGTCGTGTAGCGGAAGTCGACGTCATCGCCGATCTTCGGCGCCGGCGTCGGGGCAACCGGCGTGAGAATGACGTCCACGCCGGCCAGCCACTCCAGCATCCGGCTGCGGTAGGCATCCCAGTCGCGCAGCACGTCGTAGAGCTCGAGGCTCGACAGATCGCCGTCATACGAGCGCCAGATCCTGTGGGTCAGCTCGTGACCGCCGTCCGGCAGGCTCCGCTCGACGAGCTGCATGCCGGCGCCAGCAAGCGCGGCGCGAGCGTCACCGAGGACAGCGGCCGTCGGCGCGTCCGGCGGGAGGCCACCGGCGGCTGAATCGACGACGAGGCGCAGGCCACGGAGGCTGGCCGCCGAGGCATCGGCCAGTGGCACCGGCGCCACGCCGGCGTCGTGACCGTCGGAACCGGCGAGCACCGGCAGCAGCAGCCCGAGGTCGTGCACCGTCCGCGCCAGCGGGCCCACCTGCGTGCGCGGATCGGCCAGCGCGCCGAGCTGACCGTCGTCGTCGTGGACTCCCGTCAGCGGCACGCGACCGGCGCTCGGCTTGAGCGTGGCCACGCCGCAGTAGTGCGCCGGCAGGCGCAGGCTGCCCCCGGAATCCGAGCCGATCCCGCAGGCCGACATCCCCGCAGCGACGGCAGCGGCCTCGCCACCGCTGCTGCCGCCCGACAGGCGCTCGCGATCGTACGGGTTGAGCGTCCTGCCGAACAGCTCGTTTACCGTGTCGCCGCCGGAGCCGCCCGGCGGGCAGTTGCTCTTGCCCAGCAGGATCGCTCCGGCGGCGCGCATCCGGGCCACGACCGTCGCGTCACGTTCAGCGACGGCCGCCGCGCGTTCGGGCATGCCCAGCGTCGTGGGCAACCCTTCGACGTCGATGATGTCCTTGACCGTGAAGGGCACCCCGTGCAGCGCGCCCAGCCGCGTGCCGCCGGCCAGCTGCCGGTCGGCGTCGGCCGCGCGGTCGCGTACATCGGGGGCGAGCGTCACGACCGCGTTGATGTCTGGATTGAGCGCGTCGATGCGCGCCAGGTAGGCATCGACAAGCTCGCGCGCGCTGACCTCGCCGGCACGGATCATCGCGGCCAGCCGCGTCGCCGACAGCCCGGCGAGGATCTCAGCCACGGTCGGCCACGTAGCGGAAACCGGTGGCGTCGCGCTCGATGCGGCCGATGGGCCGGTCGGGCTCGTGCGACAGCGCAACGCGCCAGCGCTCGTCGGCCGCGCGCTCGAAGAGGCGCTGCTTGACGAGCACGCTGTCGAGCGGGAAGTCGTCGAAGCTGGGCAGCCAGGTGGGATTGGCGCTCCACGGGCGCATGCACAGGTCGCCGAAGAAGGCCACGGTTCCGTGGGCGCCGCGAACGACGATCGCCTGGCTCCCCGCCGTGTGCCCGCCGGCGGCGGTCACCCACACGCCGGGGAGCAGCTCCCGCTCGCCGTCGGCCGCGTCGCCGAGGGCGAAGTCGCGCACCTGCCGGATGTCGTCCTGGACGTAGCCGGCGACGACGCGCGGGTTGTCGGCCAGGGCAACCTCCCACTCGGCGCGCTGGGCACAGACGCGCGCCCGCGGAAAGGCCCGACCGCCGGCGCGGTCGAGCAGCCCGCCGGCATGGTCGAAGTGCAGGTGGCTGAGCGCGACCCAGTCGACCGACGCGGGGTCAAAGCCCGCCTCGCGCAGCGCGGGCAGGATCGGCGAACCTTCGACGCCGCGCTGAATGACGGTCTTCTCATCCTGCCGCTCGCCCAGGCCGGTCTCGACGAGGACGCGGCCGGCGGGCGTCTCGACGAGCAGGCAGTTGAGCGCCTGGCGCAGCCGGTTGTGCTCGTCGATCTCGTGCTCGACCAGCGGGTGCCAGTCGCGCCGGGGAACCATCCCGAGCAGCACGCCGGCGTCGGAGCGGAAGTGGCCGGCGACGACGAGCGCCAGCCGCACCCCGCCGCCCAGGTCGGCGAACCAGTCATGGACGTCGCGCAGCGCCATGCGCCCGCCGCCGGCTAGCCCCGCCGGGGGGCGTGCTCCTCGATGAAGGCGACGACGTCCGCCGTCGGCGTTCCCGGGGTGAAGACACCCGCCACGCCATGCCGACGCAGCTCGTCGGCGTCGGCGCGCGGGATCGTCCCGCCGACCAGCACCAGCACGTCGTCGGCGCCGGCGTCGCGCAGCTGGCGCACGACCTCGAGCGTGTACTCCATGTGCGCGCCCGACAGGCTCGAGATGCCAAGCACGTGGGCGTCCTCCTGCAGCACCGCCTCGACCACCGACTCCGGCGTCTGGAAGATGCCGGTGTAGATCACCTCCATGCCGGCGTCGCGCAGGCTGCGCGCGATGACCTTCGCGCCGCGATCGTGGCCGTCCAGCCCGAGCTTGGCGACGACCACCTTGATGGGAACAGTCCGTGCCTCGGTCATCGGTCAGAACGCCGTCGGCGGGCGGTACTCGCCCCACACGTCGCGCAGCATGTTGCAGATCTCGCCCACGCTGCACCGCGCGCGGACGGCCTCGTCGATGGCCGGCATGACGCTCGCCCGCTCGTCGGCCGCTGCCACACGCACGGCCTCGAGCGCGTCGCCCGCCCGCGCCCGGTCGCGCGACTTGCGCACGCGCGCGAGCCTTGCGAGCTGCCGCTCCAGCACGCCCGGGTCGAGCTCGAACATCTGCATCTCGGGCTCCTTCTCGTCCTCGTCGACGTAGGCGTTGACGCCGACGACCAGCCGCTCGCCCGATTCGACCGCGCGCTGCTGCTCCCACGCCGAATTGGCGATCAGCTGGCTGGCGTAGCCCGACGTGATCGCCTCGACCAGCCCGCCCATCTCATCGACCCGCTCGATCAGCGCCTCCGCCTCGCCCTCGATGTCAGAAGTGAGCCGCTCGACGTACCACGAGCCGGCGAGCGGATCGACGACGTCGGCGACGCCGCTCTCGTGGAGCAGGATCTGCTGCGTCCGGACGGCAACCTTGATGGCCTCCTCCGATGGCAGCGCGAGCGCCTCATCCAAGGAGTTGGTGTGCAGCGACTGGACCCCGCCGAGCACCGCCGCCAGCGCCTGGACGGTGGTGCGCGCGACGTTGTTGAGCGGCTGCTGGGCGGTAAGCGACACGCCCGCCGTCTGGGCGTGCGTGCGCAGCAGCCACGACTCCGGCCGCTGGCAGCGCAGCCGCTCGCGGGTCAGGCGCGCCCACAGGCGGCGCGCGGCGCGCAGCTTGGCGATCTCTTCGAGGAAGTCGTTGTGGACGTCGAAGAAGAACGACATCCGCGGCGCCAGCCGGTCGGGCTCGATGCCCCGCTGGCGTGCACGCTCGAGGTAGGTCACGCCGGCCGCCAGCGTCAGGCCAACCTCCTCCGGCGCGGTCGCGCCGGCCTCGCGGATGTGGTAGCCGCTGACGCTGATCGGGTTGAAGCGCGGCATCACCTCGGCGCTCCACGCCATCGAATCGACGACCAGCCGGACCGACGGCTCGGGCGGGAAGATGAACTCGTTCTGGGCGGTGTACTCCTTCAGGATGTCGTTCTGGATCGTGCCCGTCAGCCGCTCGCCATAGATGCCCCGCTCCTCGCCCACGACGCGGTACATCGCCAGCAGCACCGCCGCCGAGGCGTTGATCGTCATCGACGTCGAGATCTCGTCGAGCGGGATGCCCTCGAACAGCGCCTTGGCGTCCTCGACGGTGTCGATCGCGACGCCGATCTTGCCGACCTCGCGCGAGAAGACCGGGTGATCGGAGTCGTGGCCGAGCAGCGTCGGCAGGTCGAAGTCGGTCGACAGGCCGGTCTCGCCGTGGGCCAGCAGGTAGCGGTAGCGGGCATTGGTGTCCTCGGCCTGGCCGAAACCGGCGACCTGGCGGATCGTCCACGGCCGGCCGCGGTACATGCTCGCCCGGACGCCGCGCGTGAAGGGGTACTCGCCGGGCAGCCCGATGTCGGTCAGCGGATCGACGTCCTCCACGTCGCGTGGCGTGTAGACGTCGCGGATCGGCAACCCGGACAGCGTGCGGAACTCCGTCCGCCGGGGCGGCACCCGCGCGTGGTCGGCCGACAGTCGCTCGCGCCGCCAGCGCTCTTCCGCCTCGGACAGCCGGTCACGGGCCATGGACGACCTCCAGCCGCCCGCTGAGGACGTCGTCGCGCAGCGTCGCCTTCGAAACCTTGCCGATGCCGGTCATTGGGAAGCCGTCGACGATGGCCGCCGCCCGCGGGCGCTTGTAGGGGGCGAGCCGGTCGCGGCACCACGCCAGCAGGTCCGCTGCCGCCAGGCTCGAGCCGGGCCGGCGGACGGCCAGGACGACGGGCGTCTCGCCCCAGCGCTCGTCGGGGACGCCTACGACGGCGGCGCTCGTGACGTCCGGGTGGGCGACGGCGACGACCTCGATCTCGACCGGCGCGATGTTCATGCCGCCGCTGATGATGAGGTCCTTCAGGCGGCCGGTAAGGAGCAGGTTGCCGGCCTCGTCGAAGCGACCCAAATCGCCGGTGCGCATCGACCCGTCGGGCAGGCTCCACGTGCGCGGGTCGATGCCCTCGGGCAGGTAGCCACGCATGCGCGCCGGGCTGGCGCAGACGACCTCGCCCGACTCTCCGGCAGGCAGCGGCCGACCATCACCGTCGACGACGGCGACGCGCGAGCCCGGGAACGGGCGGCCGACGCTCTCCGGCGCGCCGCGCAGAACCTGTGGCGTGGCAAAGGTGATCGTCAGCATCTCGGTCATACCGTAGAACTCGTACGTCCGCACGTGGGGCAGCGCCTCCCACCAGCGGCGCAGCAGGGCCGGCGGCATCGGCTCCGACGCAAAGTACAGCCAGCGCAGGTGGGCCAGCCGCGCGTGGTCGACGCCGTCGAGCAGCCGCGCCAGCAACGTCGGCACGGCGTCGAGCGTCGTCGCCCGCGAGCACGCCTCCTCGACGCGCTCGAGATCGAAGCGCGGCAGCACCTCGAGGGTCACGCCGGCGAAGAGGCTGGGCAGGATCTGCTCCGGGATCGAGGCGAAGAAGGGCAGGAAGCAGAGCATCACGTCGTCGTGCTCGAAGGGCAGCGCGCGCTCGAGCTCGCCTGCCGCGAAGCGCATCGTGGCGTGCGTCTGGACGGCGCCCTTGGGCGTGCCCGTCGTGCCGCTGGTCAGCAACACCGTCGCGGCGGCCGCCGGATCGAAGGCCGTCAGCCGGCGCTCGTCGTCGGTCGCCAGCAGCTCGGCGATTGACGCCGTGGGCAGGGCCCGACTGACGGCGTCGGTCGCCGGCCCCTCCATGTCGCCGACCAGGCAGGCGCTCGCCTCGACCAGCCCGAGCTGGGCGACGAGCTCTGCGGGCAGCAGGAACTGGTTGAGCGGCACCGCCACGCAGCCCGCGCGGAGGATGCCGAAGTAGGCCGCCAGGTAGGCGGCGTCGTTTTTGCCGAGGATCCCGATGCGGCTGCCCGCGGCCAGGCCGAGCCGGCCGACGAGCGAGCCGGCGATGGCGCCGCTGTGCCGCCACAGGTCGGCGTACGTCCACGTGTCCTCGCCGTCGCGCAGGCAGAGCCGCCGGGGATCGGCGAGGACTGATCTTTCGAGCGCGGCGACGAGCGTCTCCGACGTCATTGCTCCCGATTGTCGCGCCGGCCCGAAACGATCGTCGCCTCCGCACGCGCCGCCTCGAGCGGCGGGTCGAGGACGTTGCCGTTGCCGTCGGCGTCGGCCTCGATGACCTTCCACAGCTCGAGCCCGACGCGCCGGCTCGAGTGGCCGGTCGCGACGATGCGCGCGCGGCCCTCGACGTAGTCGCCGACGTGCAGCGGCGCCAGGAACTCGACGGAGTGATATGCGACGCACAGGCCCTCGTCGCCGAAGACCCTGATCGCCAGCTCGGTCTCGAGGTCGCCGAAGATCTCGATGACGGTCGCGCCGGCGACGAGCCCGCCGGCGTAGCGACCTTCCGTCGGCCCGAGCCGCAGCCGGATGAGCGCCGTCAGTGCGTCCGCTTGGTCGATCACCGCGCCTCCTCGGTTCGTCTATCGATCGGTCGGTAGAACCCACGAAAGGCTATGGCTGAGCCCGGCAAGCGGTCAACGTTCGTGGCTTACCGATCGATTGGCTCTTGCAGGTCGCGGCAGCCGTCGATACGCTTCCGCACGGGCACAGGCTATGACCAGGGCGGGGACGTAGATGTGATGACGAGTGGTCCGCGGGCAGGACCGGCGGCGGCCCGTATTCGCGACGTCTCCACGCGGCTGTTTGCCCAGAAGGGCTTCCAGGCCACGGGGATCCGTGAGATCGCGGCCGAGGCGGGCATGACGACGGCCGCGCTGTACCACTACGTCGGCGCCAAGGAAGACCTGCTCGTCGAGATCATGTTCGGCGTGATGGACCCGCTCATCGACGACGCGGAGCGCATCGCCGGCAGCATGGAGCGAGCGGAGGTGCGGCTGGCGCAGCTGGTCGAGCACCACGTCCGGTTCCACGCAACCAATCAACTGGCGACGCTGGTCGCCGACACCGAGATCCGCTCGCTCGGCCCGAAGGCACGGGCGAACGTGATCGCCCGCCGTGACGTCTACGAGATGATCTGGCGGCGGGTCATCGGTGAGGGCATCGCCGACGGCACGTTCCGTGTCGAAGACGCCTGGATCGCCACGATCGCGCTGCTGCAGATGTGCACGGGTGTCGCCCACTGGTACCGACCGACCGGGCCGCTGACGCTCGACGAGCTGGCGCGCAGGTACGTCGACCTGGCCCTCTTCCTGGTACGCGCCACGCGCGACCGCACGGCGCTGCGCGCCGACGCGCTGAAGCTCACGACGGCGCCGCGCTGAGCCGCGCGCGGCAGGCAATCGCGATCCGCGGCACGATGGTCGAGACATGACCGTCCGCGAGCTACCTCTGGCCACGGCGGCGAGCGCGCCACGCGACACGCTCGGCCGGCCGCTGCGCGACCTGCGCATCAGCGTCACCGATCGCTGCAACTTCCGCTGCATCTACTGCATGCCGCGCGAGGTCTTCGGGCGCGACCACCAGTTCCTGCCGCGCGCCGAGCTGCTGACGTTCGAGGAGATAGCGCGGGTGGCGCGCATCTTCGCGCGGCTGGGCGCCGAGAAGGTTCGCCTGACCGGCGGCGAGCCGCTGGTGCGGCGCGAGCTGGACAAGCTCGTGGCGATGCTCGCCGGCATCGACGGCATCACCGACCTGACGATGACGACGAACGGCGCGCTGCTCGCCGAGCGGGCGGCCAACCTGCGCGCGGCCGGCCTCGACCGCGTCACGGTCAGCCTCGACGCGCTCGACGACGCGACGTTCCGGCGGATGTCCGACGTTCGCCTGCCCGTGGCCCGCGTGCTGGCGGCGATCGACGCCGCGGCGGAGGCGGGCCTCGGGCCGGTCAAGATCAACGCCGTCATCCGGCGCGGGGTCAACGAGCACGCCCTGCTCGACCTCGCCGGCCACTTCCGCGGCAGCAGCAACGTGGTGCGCTTCATCGAGTACATGGACGTCGGGCACTCCAACGGTTGGCGCCTCGACGAGGTGGTGACGGCGGCCGAGATCCTGGGCACGATCGACGCCCGCTGGCCGCTCGAGCCGGTCACGCCGGCCTACCGCGGCGAGGTGGCCCGCCGCTACCGCTACCGCGACGGCGCCGGAGAGATCGGCATCATCGCCAGCGTCAGCCAGCCCTTCTGTGGCGACTGCACGCGCGCGCGCCTGACCGCCGACGGCCAGCTCGTGACGTGCCTCTTCGCCACGCGCGGGCACGACCTGCGCGCGCTGCTGCGCGGCGGCGCGTCGGACGACGAGATCGAGGCCGCCGTGGCCGGCATCTGGGGCGCGCGCGACGACCGCTACTCGGAGCTCAGGTCGGGCGAGACGGAGGACCTGCCGCGGCTGGAGATGAGCTACATCGGCGGCTGACCGACGGCGAGGCGGCCCGCGTTCAGCGGCGGTCGCCGGCCGGCGCGGGCTCGGCGCGCGCGTGGATCGGGCCGCGCCTGTCGCGCAACGGCCCGCCGGCCCTCTCGCGCTGGACGGCGAGCACCTCGGCGACGATCGAGGCGGCGATCTCGTCGGGCGTCTCGGCACCCAGGTCGAGCCCGGCCGGCGCGCGGATCCGCGCGCGCTGCTCGTCGGTCGGCTCGACGCCCTGCTCGGCCAGCTCGCGCAGCAGCTGCTCGGTCCTCCGCCGCGGACCCAGGATGCCGAGGTAAGGTGCCGGGCTGGCGATCAGAGCGCGGACGTACTCCATGTCGCGCAGGTAGTTGTGCGTCATGACGATGGCGTAGGTCCGCTCGTCGACAGGCGCCACCTCGGCCAGGTCTCGCGGGTCGGGGTCGAGCAGCGCCGCCGCCTCGGGAAAGCGCTCACGGGTCAGGAAGCGCTCGCGCGGGTCGACCACCACCACACGCCAGCCGAGCTGGCCAGCGAGGCGGACGAGCGGTATCGCGTCGTGGCCGGCGCCGCAGACGAGCAAGCGCGGCGGCGGCAGGACGACCTCGAGGAAGACGCGCAGCGAGCCACCCTCCGTGGCCAGCTCCTCGACCCGGCTGCCTGTGGCCATCAGCGCACGGCGCGCAGCATCCGTGACCAGCGTGTCGCTTCCACCGCCGGTCGCCCCCGCCGGCATGCCGTCCGCCGGCACGAGGAATCCTGCGCCGGCCGTGACGGCGGGGTCGGTCGACTCGATCACGGTCGCCAGGCAGCACGGCTGCTGGCGTTCGATGGCCGAGCGCAGGAGGTCGGCCGTGGAGACCGCCTGATCGGTGGGCTGGACGAACAGCTCGATGGCGCCGTTGCAGCCGAGACCGTAGCCCCAGACGGCGTCGTCGTCGGCGGTCAAATCGAAGCGGACAACGCGCGGCTCGCCCGATGCGAGGACCTCGCGGCCGATACGCTCGACGTCACCCTCGAGACAGCCGCCGGAGATGTTGCCGACCGGCTCAGCGTGCTCGCGAACGAGCAGCCGCGCCCCCGGCCGACGGTAGGTCGAGCCGCGCACGGCGACGATCGTCGCCAGGGCGCCCCGCTCGCCGCGTGCGTGGACTTCAGATAGCGCGTCAAGGACGTCGGTCAGCTCGCTCACGCCGCCAAATGTAGCGCGGCTGGGGATTGTCCCGCCCGGAGGCGGCGTGGAGTAACGTCGCTGACAGTCAGCCCGGATGAGGCATCCTTCCGAAGGAGGCACCGCCATGGCAACCGTCCTATGCGTTCTGTACGACGACCCGGTGAACGGATATCCCCCGCAGTACGCGCGCGACGACATCCCCCGCATCGAGCGCTATCCCGACGGCATGTCCACGCCCACACCGAAACAGATCGACTTCAAGCCGGGCGAGCTGCTCGGCAGCGTGTCAGGTGAGCTCGGCCTGCGCACGTTCCTGGAAGCTGCCGGCCACACCCTCATCGTGACGTCCGACAAGGACGGGCCGGACTCAGTCTTCGAGCGCGAGCTGCCCAATGCCGACGTGGTCATCAGCCAGCCCTTCTGGCCGGCGTACCTGACGGCCGAGCGCATCGCCAGGGCGGACAGGCTGAAGCTGGCCATCACCGCCGGCATCGGCTCCGACCACGTCAACCTGCAGGCGGCGATGGAGCGCGGCGTCACCGTCGCCGAGGTGACCTACTGCAACAGCATCAGCGTGTCCGAGCACGTGGTGATGCTGATCCTGTCGCTGGTGCGCAACTACATCCCCTCGTACAAAACCGTCGTCGACGGTGGCTGGAACATCGCCGACTGCGCCGCGCGAGAGTACGACCTGGAGGGCATGCAGGTCGGCACGGTTGGCGCCGGGCGGATCGGCTCAGCCGTGCTGCGCCGGTTGAAGCCGTTCGACGTCGCCCTCCACTACACCGACCGCCAGCGCCTGCCGGCCGTCGAGGAGGAAACCGGCGCGACGTGGCACCCGGACGCGGCGTCGATGGTGCCAGAGTGCGACGTGGTCACGATCAACACGCCGCTCCATCCCGAGACGGAGCACCTCTTCGACGACGCCATGTTCGCGCGCATGAAGCGCGGCACCTACCTGGTCAATACGGCGCGCGGCAAGATCTGCGATCGCGACGCGGTCGTGCGTGGGCTCGAGAGCGGTCAACTGGCAGGTTACGCCGGCGACGTCTGGTTCCCGCAGCCGGCGCCACGCGACCATCCGTGGCGACAGATGCCCTGGCACGGCATGACGCCGCACACCTCGGGAACCTCGCTTTCGGCGCAGGCACGCTACGCCGCCGGCACGCGCGAGATCCTCGAGTGCTGGTTCGAGAACCGGCCCATCCGCGAGGAGTACCTGATCGTCGAGGGTGGCCGGCTGGCCGGGACCGGGGCGAAGTCCTACTCGGCAGGCGACGCTACCCGCGGCTCGGAGGAGGCGGCGCGCTACAAGGCGGGCTGAGCGGGGTAACGGAAAAGAGTCGAAGCCCGGCAGATTCTGCCGAGCTTCGGTTGGTGCGTGGCGTCCGGAAGTGACCTTCCGCCGCTGCTAGTAGCTGCGCCGCTGCGAGGTGAAGCAGTCGCTGCAGTAAACGGGCTTGGATCCGCTCGGGCGGAACGGAACCCGCGCCTCGCGCCCGCAGCTGGCGCACGTGGCCGTGAACATCTCCCGCGGCCCGCGATCGTAGCCGCGGCTCGAATAGCCACCGCCGGCACTGTAGGTGTCGCTGCTACGCGAACTCTTCCGGATCGCGCGACACGACGGGCAGCGGCGGGGCTCGCTGAACTGACGATCGGCGTAGAACTGCTGCTCGCTCGCCGTGAAGGCGAACTCCTGACGGCAGTCGACGCAGACCAGTGTTCTGTCGACGGTTGTGGTGAACATGAAAACACTCCTTCTCATGCGGCCTCAGCGAACCTGTCTCGCCGAAACCGAAGAGAGGGAGTGATCGTGTGCCGCGCCTTGGTGGCGCCCTTCCGGCGCCGGTCGACAGTGTAACAGGTTTCGGCCATCAGGCCGAACGCATGTTCGAACCCCGACTAGCGCGAGGAGGCCGATCGCGGGACGCTTTCGCCGTCGTCGATCGCGCCGCGCTGGTGGGGGGCCACGTTGCCCTTGAGGCGGCGTTCACGTTCCACATCGCCGGGCAGCGCGTCGCTGTCGCGCCAGCGTGGCAGCTGCCAGTCAAACTGGGGCTCGTCCTGCTCGGGCGGGTCATTGAAGCGATGCTCAGAGTTCACCGGCCCGCATCCTTGTGCTGGCGGACATGCAGCGTCCACTGCGACGGAGCGCCCATCCTGCTGGCGCTGCTGCCCTGCCAACCACAGGCGCACCTCACCTGCTCCGCGCGATGGCGGTACTCATCGATGACGTGCTTGATGGGTTGAACGAGGCCGATGTCAACCAATGGCCGAGGGCGGCTGAAGGTCATGACACGCTCGCCCGCACGTTGACGGCGCGCGGGCCGCGCGCGCCCGATTCCAGGTCGGAGATAACCTTCGTGATCCTACCGGTCGTCATGACGACCCTCCGTTCTCCCGAGAGGTGAGAACGACGCAGGGCCGGAGCTCGAGAAGTCGGCGACCTCACGCTGCATCGTGCGGCGATGCCCGTGCAGTGTACGCCGACGGCAGCGAGAGTGATGTTTCCTCGACTCTGAAGCCTGGCGAGGCGTCTTGCCAAGCGGTTGCCGCAGCCAGGAGGTGCCGACGGGGCGGTGACCGCCGGGCCCGCGTTGGCCTCGGTCGCCGTCGTAACGCCGGCTCCTCCTTGGGACTTGCTTTGGCCCGCCCTACCGGCTTCGTGCAGCCATCGCCTCGGGCCACAGGCTGCCGTGCTCGGTCGTCGCCTGCTTGCCGAGCAGCTTGCGGGCCTCTTCGATCCGATCGACGCCGAGGGCGGCGACGACCTGCCCACCTGATTCACCCGTGGGCATGAAGAACTCGATGTTGATGCCCGCGTCGGCCATGGTCCGGGCGAGCTTGGCGGCAGCACCGGGGACATGCTCAAGGGTGACCGGAAGGATCTCCACCTCGCGGTAATTGCAGCGGACGTCGTCGAGCGCCTCGCGCGTCTGCGCGTCGTCACTCGCGACCAGTCCGACATAGCCCTGGCCATCCCCGGTCAGCCCGAAGCCGAGGATGTTGACTCCCCTGTCGGCGATCTTGTCGGCCACCTCAGCCCATGACCCGGGGCGGTTCTCGAGTTCGAGGATGAACGCCTGCATGGCCTGCCCTCCTGCACGAGCCGGCCCGAACCCCCTGGGCTCCTGACCCGGCGTCAGTCCGGGTCGGCAGCCGGATTCTCCGCCTGGCCGGCCGGGCGACCAAGGCGCTTATCCACAATCACGCGCGCCTGTAACGGGCATGCAATGTCTGGTGCCAGATGGCACCACTTCATGGCGCGAGACACGAGGGCGCAACGACGATGCGGCGCTACACAATGGATCGTCTTTGCCTCGAAGCCCAGAGTCCTCTTGTGCCTGGTGCCCAAACCGGGCGTTGGCTAAAAGGTTCGGGTGGTCATGCGCTGGTTCGTTCTCTCGATCATCAACCGGCCCACAGTCGCCATTGCGGCAGCAAGCACTGTCTGGCTACTGATATTCGCGGCATACCTGCTCGCGTAAGTCGCCTCCTCAACCTGGAAGGGCCGCGCAACCCGAAGGCGGCGGAAGCTCGGGTTCCCGGCGCAAGTCGCGAGAAAGTTTCCGTCTGCGTTCTGTTTTGCCGGTGGCTGACCCACACGAGCACACTTCGTGCCGATAAGGAGCCGTGCCCATGAACGTCAGCGTCGTTACCAACCCGGCGAGCGACACCGAGCTGCGTAACAGCATCGAGCGATTGCTGGCCGACGATGCCGACAGTCCAGGCCAACTCGAGTCAAAGCTCAGACAAAGCTTTCCCCGCGCTCGGGTCTTCTACCGCGAAGGGCGCTGGGTCAATTCCTGACTCCTGACCGGTCCGGCTGGGGACGGACCACTTTCCTCCTAGGGCCGCCGGGCATCCCGCCCGGCGGCTCTAGCACGTCGCTGTCGAGTTCGTGCCTTGCGTAAATCCGAGCATGCGCGCACCATGCCCCTCCCAGGCGCAACTTGAGAGGGACTGCCGACATGGGGGACGACGATCAGTCAACGCACGACGGAACCAGGGCGCTCGTCATTCTCGGCGCCAACGGCCACATTGAGGATGCCTCGCAGGCCGCCCTCGAGCTTCTCGGGCGGTCGTACGAGGAGGTTCGAGGGCAATCGCCGCGCTCGCTGATGGCCCTGTCGGATGCGGAGTCCGAAGCGCTCTCCCAAGCCTGGAAAACTCCGGGCTCCAAGGCGGCGGCCGGAGAGACGACGATCTTTCGAGCCGACGGAACCAGACGCCGGGTCAACTTCATTCTGGCGAGCCTCAGCGACGGACGCCACGCGGTCCTCCTCGAGCCGGTGGCCCAGCCCGCGGAGCCTGGCCTCGTCTTCTACACGATGCGCGAGGTGCTGGCCGGTTGGCGCTCGGCCGTGCGCCGTCTGGAGACCGAGTCTCCGGACAGCGCGGAGTGGATGACGACGATGGCCGAGATCGACGCCTTTCGAGAGCAGTACATGCGACTCTTCGAGAGCACCAGGCATAAGGGCAGTCGGGAGCTGACACCGACCTAGCCGGAGCCTGGGCGACCAGCGACACGGAACCAGGGCCAACCCGCGTCGGTCCAACGAGGTGAACTCTTTCCAGCCAGACAACAGGGGGGCGCCAAGCTGGTCCGATGCGCTTGGCCGAGCGGCGGGCGGCAGGCTGTGGCCCGGCAGGCTGTCGCCCGGCAGGGCAGCTGTGGCCCTTATTCCGCCGGACCTCGAGCTCGACGACCCGTACTACCGCTCTGCGCTGGCCGGGTGTGGAAAGTACCCACCAGCCGGCCGCAGATGACCCGCGCTACCCATCGCGTGGCGGCGCTGGTGGCCGGTCGTGGAAACTACCCACCAGCCGGCCGCAAATCACCGGCGACGACGGCGAGTGACTGCCAAGCGCGGCTCGTCGGGACCCAAATGAGGTTTGGTTGTGGGCTTTGGCCACATCTCGCGCTGGAACGCTGACTCGGTCAAGTCGATCGGTCACTTCACAGCGCGCTGGTGGGAATAGCCCACAGCAAGCCGGCAGCGAGGCCGGCTGACGGCGCTCGCGACGTCGCGGATGGAGGGGCCTATCCCCACCGAGATGAGACGGGGGTGGCGCGCCCGGCAGGATTCGAACCCGCGACCTGGTGGTCCGAAGCCACCCGCTCTATCCACTGAGCTACAGGCGCAGCCTTACGCCCTGATTGTAGAGGCTGCCGTCGCGGCGACCGGCCAGAGGGCTGCTACGGGCCGCGCGGGGCGGGCGGGCGGTAGGGCCGCGAGTTGGGGACTTCGGCGTTCGACGGTCCCTGCGAGCCGCCCGGCGGAACCGCGTCCGGGACCGGCGGCACGGCGGGGCCGTCGCCCGGTACCGGCGGGAAGACGTCGCCCGGCAGCGGCGGTCCGACGTCGCCTGGGACAGGTGGTCCGACGTCCCCCGGTACCGGCGGAACCACGTCGCCTGGAACGGGCGGCGCCACGTCGCCTGGAACGGGCGGCGCCACGTCGCCGGGCGGACCGATGGGCGGCACGCGATCGACAGCCTGGCTGCCTCGTTGCAGCACCTGCTGGAGCGCGTTACGCGCAGGCTCGGGCACCTCGTTGAGCAGTCCCTCGAGCACCGTCAGGTGGTGCGTCAGCACCGACTCGAGGTCCGGCGGCGCGTGGTCGGCGGTCGCGGCCATGACCGCCTCCAGGCTGGTGCCGTACGCGTCGAGTGCAGCCTCGACGCCAAGCCCGTTGCCTGCCGCCGCCGCCGCGCTGGCCTCGGCCAGGCGCGTCTCGAGGCGCGCCAGCTCGGCTGCCGCGCGCGCCGCCGGATCGGCCGGCAGCGTAGCCGTCTCGACCCACAGCTTGACCGGATAGAGGGCACCGCCGGGCGGTGCAGCCGCTACCGCACCGGCCATCAGCGCCAGCATCAGCGAGGCGGCGAGGAGGGAGATCGCGAGCCGCCGCGGACGCCACGGCCGGGCGCGATATTGGTCGATCGGGATGACGGGCGCGGTCGCCGGCACTGCCGGGGCGGCCTGCTCGGCGGCGCGTGCCAGGAGCTCCGAACGGACATGAGCCATGGCCGCCGGATCGGGCGACAGGCGCGCGTCGGCATACGCCTCCAGGCGCCGCGCCAGTTCCCTGTTCTCCGGTCGTCGATTGTTCATCGGCTCGTTCATCTCAGCTCGTCGTCCGCCTCGCCTGCCGCACCTGCCTCATCGGCCGTACCGGCCGGCCCGGGGGGACCGTTGCACTGTCGGTCTCGAGGCCGAGCTGCCGGCGCAGCGCGCCGATGGCCCGGAACTGGAGACCGCGGATCGTCCCTTCCTGCTTGCCCATCGCCGCCGCCGCCTCGCGCGCCGAGAGGCCGACGAAGAAGCGCAGCGCGATGACCTCTCGCTGCTCCTCGGTCAGCCTCGTGAGTGCCTGCCCGACGGCCTCGACGGCCTGCCGCGACGCGGCGAGCTGCTCGGGCCCTGGGTCGGCGCCGGCGTGTCCGATCGCTGCATCGAGCTCAGCGTGTGCGTGATTCGTCCTTACGTGGTCGATGACCGCATTCCTGGCCAGCCGGAAGAGCCAGCCCCCGAATGGGATGCCCCGCGATTCGTATCGCGGCAATGCCTCCAGGGCCTTGACGAAGACGGTCTGCGTCAGGTCCTCCGCGTCGCTCGGGCGCCTGACGCGGCTGGCTATATAGCGGTGGACGGCTACGTGGTAGTGGTCGAAGAGGCGTCCGAACGCCTCGGCGTCGCCCGACCGGGCGTCGCCCACCAACCGCTCGATCGCGTCGTCGTCGCTCTTCACAACGAATGGACCAGCAGTACGTTAGGAGCGCCGAAGGCCGCTGCGCCCGGCGCCCACGCCGGCGTGCCCGTCATCCGGCCGGTCACTCCCCGTCGACACCGGGCGCGTCGAGGTAGGTCTGGTTGGCCACCTCGACGTAGATCCTGGGAGCCTCGCCCTCCAGATCGGTGTAGGTGGCGACGCGCAGCGCCCCATCCGGCGTCTCCGCGTACTCGTCGCCGAGGTGGGTGGCGAACCAGGTCAGGATCGCCGCGCCGCGCTCCTCGCCGAGCATCGCGCCGAGGAAGCCGGCCAGCGGTTCGAGCGCGTCGATCGGCGCGAGGCTCGTCTGCCCCGCCGCCGCCTCGACGCTGGCGAAGCCGTTGGCCAGCTCGCCGTCAGGGTCGACGACGACACCGATGACGAGCGTTCGCCCGTCGCCGTCGACGCTTGCGCAGCTCCGGTACGAGAAGTCCGCTGCCGTCGTGCTCGGCCGCCAGTCGGTGCATTCGTAGCCGAGGCCCTCGTAGTAACCGAGGACGTCGTCGGCCACGAACGCGAAGCCGGCACCGCGAGTTGGGCTCGCCGGCGCCGTCGGCGTCGGTGGCGGTGGTGTTTCCGACGGCTGGTCATCGGCTGGCGTGCTCGGCGGCGTGGCGGTCGGACCGATCGTCGGGTTCGCCGGGCTGGGCGTCGGCGTCTCTGTCGTGGCGCAGGCCAGCAGCACACACGCCGTCATCAGAGACGCAACAAACTGCTTGAGCAATTGGGCGGCTCCCTCCAAGACCACGACGCATTGATCTTCGGATGATCGTAGCCCGAGTAACGGGCCCTCGAACGTCCTGCTCGCACTCCGAGATGGTCCGCTCGAGAAGGGCCGAGACTCGCATTTTTGCCGAGATGGCCAAACGAAAGCCCCGATGGTTCGTTATCCGTGGGCATGAAGCGGATCATTCCAACAGCCGTCGGTGCGACCGCGATGGTCGCCCTATCAGCATCTGTTGCACTTGCCGAGCTGCCCGACGACGCCACCGGTCACGGTGAGCAGGTGTCGGCGGTCGCGCGGGCGGTGGAGCATGTCAGCGGGCAAGCGCGCGGCGAGGCAGTTTCGGCTCTCGCCCGAAGCCATGGCCCACTCGTCTCTGCTGCGGCCCGCGAGCACGCCGCAGCCGTCTCGGCAGCAGGCAAGGCGAAGGCGGCCGCCAACGCCGCCGCCGCTCAGGAGAAGGCTGCTGCTGCCCAGCAGAATGCGGAGGCTAATGCCGAGGCGGGCAAGGCTAAAGGCGCCGCGGCTTCCGAGCCGGGTCGGCTCAAGGCTGCCGCCGCGGCGGCCAATGCCGGCGGGCCCGGCACCGACGACGAAGAGGAACAGGAAACCGAAGACGACTAACCATAGCCCCCCACTAGCGGGATCAGGCCGGGGATCACACTCTGCAGCATCCGTGTGGTCTCCGGCCAACCATTTCGACCCGCTCACCGGCTGTGCGTCCGACCAAGACCGAGGCGGTCGTCGTGCCCCCGGCGCCGGGCTGACCCTTGGGTCCCTTCCCCCCGGGTCACGGTCGAGGTCAAGCGCAGCCGGTGAGTCGGGCGCGTAGCCGAGTCATCGCAGAAAGAGAGACGGCCGGGTCGAGCGACCCGGCCGTCTCCTGAGCTTTAGTAGCGCTAGGCCGTCGGTTTGACAACGGTGATGGTGGTGCCATTACTGTCGCCGTCGGGGTCGTGATTAGAACCGGCGTCGTACGTCAGCGACGAGTGCGTCACGTTGTCGATGGTGAGCGTGACGCTCCCGCTTTGACCCATGATCGAGCCGGTCGAGAAGCTCACTGTCCCGTTGGAGGCTGTCGTCCCAGTCACGCTCCCGTTGCGATCGCCGCTCCAGGTGGCCGTCACCGAGGCATTGGCGACCGGATTGTGGCCGGCGTCGTGGATCGTCACAGTCACGATCGCCTCCCAGCGCCCGCTCTTCCCCTTCAACGACGCTGTTGCGTCGAGGTCACCGACGTGCATGGTCGTGCCTGAGGCCGCGGGGCTGATCGTGATCGAGACGGTAGCCGTATTCGAGTCGGCCGTTCCGTCGTTCGCCTTGTAGGTGAAGCTATCGCTCGTGGCGCCGGGCCCTGAGGTGTAACTGAAGGAGCCGTCTGAATTGAGTGTCAACGAGCCGTTCGAGACGCCGGATACGAGAACGGCCGTGAGCGGATCGTTGTCGGCGTCGGAGTCGTTGCCCAGCACTCCCGGAGCGTCCACGTTCAGGGTCACGCCTTCGGTGGCCGTGTAGGCATCGTCGCTGGCGACTGGCGCCGTGTTCGTGTCTCCGCCGCCACCGCCACCCGAACCGGCCAGGTCGCAACTGCCGTTGCCCTTGAAGGCGGCGCCATTAACGAAAAGCAGGCGCTCTGTCGTCCCGCGCTCGTTGTCGTAGCTGCAGGCGTGGTTGCTGGTCCCTTCGGGCAGGGCCGCGCCGACGATGGCGTCCTCGATGTTCTTGACACCTGTCGCAGTCGTCGCCGGCAGCTTGCCATTGGCGTGGAGGTACAGCGCCACCGCTCCGGCTACGTGCGGAGTGGCCATGCTCGTGCCGCTGATCGTGTTGTAGCCGCCGTCGTTCCAGGTCGACAGGATGCACACGCCCGGTGCGGCGATGTCGACGTTCCAGTTGCTGAAGTTGGCAAGCGTGTCGTCCTCATCACTGCGGCACGTCGGGGAGCCGGCCTTACCGCCCTTGCCATCGAAGTCGGCCGCCGCTGCGACCGTGAACGCCTCTGGATAGGCGTCCTTCTTGCGCGCGTCGTTGCCGCCGGCCATGGCGAAGACCACGCCCTGCGCTACGACCCCGCAGATGGCCGTATGGGTGGCGTTGACACCCTGATTGTTCGAGTTGCACTTCTGAGTGGTGTCGGCGCTGCTGATGCTGAAGTTGGCCGCCGCGAAGTTGATCCCGGGATCGCCATCCGCGCTGCCATCGTTCGCTTCGGCCTTGCGCTGGGCAACGTGATTGATGCCGGCGATGATGTCGCCGCCCATGCAGATGCCGCCCGGCTTGCAGACCTGGACGCCATAGACCGGCGTTCCCGGCGCGACACCGACGACGCCCGCGGTGTTGCCCACCGCGCCAATCGTGCCCGCGACATGAGTCCCGTGGCCGTTTTTGTCGAAGCCATCGCCGCCGGAGAAGCTGACCCGGCCGAGCACGTTCAGATCAGAGTGCGCGGCGATACCGGTATCGATGACTGCCACGGGCAGACTGACCTGCCCGCCCGGGCCGTCGATGTCGACGGCGGTGTTCTTGTCGACCTCGATCCGATCGACGCCAGTGGGAACTGTCTGATCGACGATGCGCTCAATCGTCTCGACCTCGACGTGCACGACCTGCGGGTTCGCCGCCATGGCAGAGACCGCGCGGGATGGAACCGATGCGACGAAGCCCTTCAGGGCCGTGTCGTACACATGGCGCGCGGTGAAGCCGTGGGCGCCCCCGAGCTGCCGGGCCAGTGCGGCCGGATTGGACACCGCGTTGTCAAAGACGACGATGACCGAGGTTTGCGTCGCCGCCGATGTCGCGGCGACGGACCAAACAAGAGTGAGCGTGACGAGGACGCTGACGGCGGATCCTCGGTGGAATCGGCGGAACATATCTCCTCCCCTTCGTATGAAGAAGTGTAGTTATGGGCGCGTTGTGGGAGCCTTGTCAAGGACAGACTTGTGACTCCGTCGCGCGCGCGCACCGGCGCACGAGCAAGCGAGCCGGACGCCGCCGTCAAGCGGCGTCAGGCGGGAGCCGCGATGTCACGCCGCAGGAAGACGACCAGCGCATATGCCGTCGCGGCGAGCGCGACCGCAGCGAGTACCACAACATCGACGATCGGTAGCCCCGACTCGAGCACGGCGTCGGGCCGCAGGTAGTGGAAGAGTGAGTAAGAGCGCAGCCAGTCGGCGTCGGGCCAGATCGTGCCGATGAACTGGAGCGAGTACGAGGTCAGCACAATGGCCAGCGCCAGTGCCGCCGCCGGCGCCGTCCGGTCGTGGCTGACAGAGGCAGCCAGCGAGATGGCCGCGATCGCCAGGTACAGCGCAAGCATGTTGAGCCACAGCGCCGGCAGGTGCTCGACGATCAGCTCGTCTAGAACGTTCATCATCGCCGCCGACGCCGCCGTGCCAACCAGCGCGGCCGCCACCGCCGCGGCCACGAAGAGCGTCGCTGCACCGAGCACGGTCAGGCACAGGGAGCGCCGCGACACCGGCCGTCCCAGCACGACCTCGAGCGTGCCACGCTGGCGCTCGCCGGCCACGGCCGACACGCAGTAGCCGATGGCGAAGACAGACAGCAGCGCGATGGCGATCGGATGCGCCAGCCCGAGACCGATCCAGCCGGCGAGCGAAAAGAGGTTGCCGCCGCCAACGGTCCCCAGTTGGCCGAGCGCCGGGACGCGGTCGGCGAGCGCGCGCAGCTCGATGCCGAAGGTGGCGTAGATCACCGGCATGAGCAGGCCCCAGACGGCGAGCGCGCCGCAGATGGCCAGCAGCCGGGTGCGATGGTGGCGGAAGGCGTGGCGGAGGACCGCGGCGTTCATCGGTCGACAGCGCCCTTCACGGCTCGTCGTAGTACTCGAGGAACGCCTCCTCGAGGCGTGCCGGCTCGATCGTCAGGTCGCGCACGCGGGCGCCGGCGATGAGTGCCAGGAAGGGCCCTACGTCGCCCTCCAGCTCGCACGTGACCAGGCCGTCGCGGACGATGACGTCTGAGACGCCCGGGACAACCGTCAAATCCGGCGCAGGCCCCTCGAGACGCATCTCGACGTGGCGCCGCCGCCGGGCGAGCAGCGCGGCCACGTCCTCCAGCGCGACGAGCACGCCCTCACGGACGATCGCCACGCGGCTGCACACCCGCTCAGCCTCGGACAGGATGTGCGACGAGAAGAAGATCGTGCGGCCGGCGCGCCGGCGCTCGTCGAGGATGTCGTAGAAGACGCGCTGCATCAGCGGGTCGAGGCCCTCGCTCGGCTCGTCGAGGATGGCCAGCTCGGGATCGTGCTGCAGCGCCTGCACGATGCCCAGCTTCTGGCGCATGCCGCGCGAGTAGTCGCGAACCTGCCGGCGCAGGATCTCGCGCGGCAGCTGCAGCCGCTCGGCGAGCTCGTCGCGCAGCGGCGCCGGCCGCCCGTACAGCCGCGCCAGGTAGTCGAGCACCTGCTCGCCGGTCAGCGTGTCGTAGAACGCGATGCCGCCGGGCAGGTAGCCGGTGGCGCGCCGGACGGCGAGACTGTCGCGGCGGATGTCGTGGCCGAGCACGCGCGCGCCGCCGGCCGTCGGGTGCATGTAGCCGAGCAGCAGCCGGATCAGCGTCGTCTTGCCCGCGCCGTTGGGCCCGAGGAAGCCGAACACCTCCCCTTCCCTGACCTCGACCGACAGATCGGTCAGGGCGGCCACGCGCTGCTCCCCCCAGAAGCTCGCCAGCCGGCCGGCACCGTAGTGCTTGGTCAGGCCGAAGGTTTCGATGACGGCCACGGGCAGCAGGCTACGCCACGCGCCACGCTGCTGCACGACCAAGTGCAACAGCAGTGCAACGGCGAGCCGAGTCCGACCGCCGCATCGACCATCCGCCGGCGGTCATGCTGCCGACCGTGACCACCACCGAGTCGTCGGCTCCCAGCCGTGCGTCGGGCATCGACGACTCCACCACCGCCGTGTTCCTGGACCTCGACACGGCCCTGCTCGCGATGCACCAGGGCAAGCGCGGCCTGGAGCTCGGGCTGCAGGCCGACCTGCCCGAGGCGATCGAACGGCTGGAGCAGGTGTCGGATCGGCTGTTCGTGCTCGTCGATCCGCCGCCGCTGGAGGGGTCGGCCGGCCGCGAGACCGCGCGCCGGCTGGAGGTGCTGCGCGAGGGGCTCGGTCCGCTCGTCGATCGGCTGACCATCGTCACCTGCCCGCACGGCGAGGACGGATCGTGTGACTGCGCCAAGCCGAGGTCGGGGCTGATCGAGGTCGCCACCGAGGAGCACGGCGCGCCACGGCGGGCCGGATGGCACATCGGCGCTGACCAGGAGGGCGTCCAGGCCGGGCGCGCGGCCGGGCTGCGCACGATCCGGATCGGGCCCGTCGGCGAGGACCACCTGAGCAACGTCCACCGCGCCGACTACGAGGCGCGCGACCTCCTCGACGCGGCCAATCGCATCATGCTCGAGTCGCTGGCGATCTAGGTCCCTTCGTCGCTGGAGCGGCGGTGTACCAGCCACCAGCCGAGGGGCAGCAGCCCGGCGGCGACGGCCAGCTTCAGCGCATCGCCGATGACGAACGGCAGCAGCCCCAGCTCCAGCGCGCGGCCCAGCGGGAGCCCGACGGCGGCCATCAGCCACGGCACGCCGACCAGGTAGATGGCGATATTGCCGATGACCATCGCCGCCAGCGAGCCACCGATTTTGCGATCCCAACCGAGCTCCGCCAGGCGGCCGACGATGCCGCCGGCAAGCAGGAAGCCGACGAGATAGCCGCCCGTCGCACCGAGGACCACCCCGCCGCCCTGGAAGCTCAGGATGGTCGACAGGCCAGAGCGGTAGGTGTCGGTCGCCTGGTCGTAGGCGAAGACGGGCAGGCCGAGGGCACCGATGAGCAGGTACAGCCCGACGGCACCGAGTGCCCGCCGGTACCCGAGCAAGGCGCCGATGAACAGGACGCCGAAGGTCTGCAGGCTGACCGGCACGAACGGGTTGCCCGGCAGGTAGAAGCTGACTCGCGCGCAGAGCGCGATGAGCAGCGCACCGGCGACGATCATCAGCAGGTGGCGCTGCCAGGCGGCGGCTCGCTCGCCGATGCGGATCGGCACGAGGAAGTCGCCGAGAGTTATGCCGCGCTCGAATGGGGGCACACGCGCCCAGCGGGTTGCGATCATTGGCCGGATCGTAGCAGCGCCGCTCGGCGCGCCGCAACGCGAATCGAGGGCGTCCGGCCTGGTCCTCGGCCAGGCGGTCGGGTCTACTCGGCCAGGCGGTCGACCTACTCGGCAGGCGGTCGACCTACTCGGCCAGGCGGTCGGTCAGCGTGAAGCTCAGCCGGCCCAGGTTGATCTCGGTCAGCTCGACCTCGAGGATGTGGTCTCCCGGCGCGAGCTGGTCGCCCTCGACGCGGAGCGTGATGCGGTCGCCCTTCTCGACGCGGATCGGGTTGCGCGTGCTGACGTCGGCCGCGCGCAGCTCGACGTCCTCGCCGTGGCGTCGGGCGGTGACCGCCTCCCTCGGGATCTCTCGACCGCCGACGTTGATGCGCCCGATGCCGACCAGCACGCCGCTGCCGAGCGGATTGTGCGCCTCCAACTGGAAGCCGGTCGGCGTGTTGCGCAGGCTGCCCTGCACGTAGAACTGGCGCGCCATGAAGCTGGGGACCTTCACGTCTCCTCCGGGCGTGGGCGAGTGCAACACTATGCCAGCCATGGCTCGGGGCTGCCGCAAATGACGTGGGATGAGTTCGCGGCGCTACGTGAGCGAAACGCGGCCTGGATCAGCCGAGCGGCCGCACCGGTCACCGGCTGGCTGATCGACGCCCTCGCCCTCCGGCCCGGCGAGGCCGTGCTCGACCTGGCCGCCGGTGCCGGCGACGCCGGCTTCGAGATCATTCGGCGAACTGGGCCCGGCGTGCGGTTGATCTCAAGCGACGTCTCGCCGGCCGTCGTCGAGGTCGCGCGAAGGGCGGCGATGCGGGAGGGTCTGGACGGCATCGAGTTCCGCGTGCTGGACGGGCAGACGCTCGACCTGCCGACAGGCAGCGTCGATGCCATCGTCTGCCGCTGGGGGTACATGCTCATGGACGACCCGCTGGCCGCCTTCCGCGAGACCGCGCGCGTATTGCGCGAGGACGGGCGCGTGACTCTGTCCGTGTGGGCCACGCCGGCGCGCAACCCGTGGTCGACGATCGATGCCGAGGTGTGCTCACGGCTGGGCTACCGGCCAATCGCACGCCCCACCGATCCCGGCCAGATCTTCTCGCTGGCCGAGCGGGCGCGGCTGCGCCAACTGGCCGAGCAGGGCGGCCTGGCCGTGCAGCGCATGGAGGCTGTCCCCGTCGAGTGGCCGTACACCAGCGCCGAGCACTACCTGGGCAACGAGGTCGATCGGCCGGGGGTGCGGGGCGACTTCTTCCGCGCGCTGCCGGCCGAAAGTCGGGAGCTGGCGGTCAGGATGGCTGAGGAGCTGCTGGAGCCGTACCGGGCAGCGTCAGGCTACGTCGTGCCGGGCGAGACGCTCAACGTGCTGGCAGTCCGCACGTGACCGGCCGCGACAGCGGTCGCGGTTTGCGCGCTACTCAGCGGGATTGCCGGTACACTCGTTCAGTCAGCCGCGCGGCACTCCCTGCCCGACGCCGGCTCGTGGTGGCCTTAGCTCAATCGGCAGAGCATCGGATTGTGGCTTCTTCCGGGCTGAGCGCTGTGCTTACGAGCGTGGGTCACGGGTCGAAATCGACCGACTCCGATGCTCTCGTTGTGGGCCGCGCGGCTCGTTGCGCATCCGCTTGAGTGCGCGAGGACTGATCGCAGCCGGTTTCGTGCGTCCATCGGTAAGGCACGTAAGACACCGACCTCACGCTACGGCCGGCTCCTCGATCTTTCGCTCCGGGCGGAAGTCGGCGGCTGGGCGCGTCGTGTCGAGAAGGAAACGCCAACGATCGCCCCGGTAGAGCGCCTCTGTATAGCGCAGTGGGTCCAGCGCCGCCGAGTAAGCCACACCCTGGATTAAGATCAGTGGCGAGCCGACAGGCACGCCTAGCACACGCGCCTCATCACCGCGCCCTATGACGGCCTCGATCGTGTCGCGCGTTGACTCGATCCGGGCACCGACGCCAGCCATCAGCTCGCTCAGCGAGCCAGTGAGGTCGGCTTCGAGCAGTAGCGAGTAGCGCGCAGGCAGATACGAGACGTGCAGTGCCGCCGGCTCGCCCTCGACGAGCCTCAGCCGGCGCATGAAGACGACGCCAGCTTCGACCGGTAACGAAAGCGCAGCAGCGATGTTTGACGGAGCGCGGACGAGACCGGCCTCTAGCACACGCGTCTCGAAGCCGATGCCCTGTGCGCGCATGGCGGCAGAGAAACTGAGCGACTGTGACGGCCCATGCGAGATCTTGGGCGGAGCGACGAATGTGCCCTTGCCCGGCTGCCGAAAGATCAGTCCATCGCCCACGAGTCGGTCTAATGCCTTGCGGGCTGTCATCCGACTGACTCCGAAACGTTCGGAGAGCTCGGCTTCCGAGGGGACCTGTGCGAGGGCGGCTAGGTCGCCGGACCGGATGCTCCCGCGCAACTCTTCTTCAATCTGGATGTAGAGGGGTATAGGTGACTCCCGGACAACCATTCAACCTACCTCGTTTCCGCGGCTAGCCGGTTACTCAGCGGGGCCAATCTCTCAACCGCATCCAGATATGAAGCGTACACCTGTTCATACCGGTTCACCCATGGCTGATGCGGTCGCAGTCGTCGCTTCTTCTGCTGGATGTGCCCCGCCAGCCCGACTGACAGAGCGGCCAAGACGGCAGCGCCAACGGCTGGGCCTTGAGGATGAGCCAGCCTCGTCGGCTGGCCCAGAACGGCCGTCACTATGGAGCGCCACAGATGACTCTCGCTGCCGCCACCGCCTAGGCTGGGTGTACCCATGGAAATGCCCTTCTCGATGAAGATGTCGCGGCAGCTGCGTAGCGAGAACGCGACGCCTTCCAAGACAGCGCGGCAGAGATGACCCCTTCCGTGGGCCGACGAGAGCCCGATGAAGGCTCCCCGCAGGAGCGGGTCCCAGTGGGGCGTTCGCTCGCCTTCGAGGAAGGGCAGGAACAGCAAACCTCCGGCGCCCGGCGGCAGGCCCGAGGCCTCCAAATCCATTTCCGCATATACCTCACTAGGGGTGCCCGGCTCACGAGCGAAGACCGTTTCGCGGAGCCACGTATACGAGGTGGCAGCGGTGTTTGTTGCTCCCAGGTGATACCAGAGACCGGCGACCGCATGCGGATAGGTCAGGATTCGACGATCGGGTTGCGGTTGATCAACAACGACTACGACCGTGCCCGTGCTGGCGATCTTGACCAAGGAGGACCCTGCGCGCGTCGCACCGACTGACACAAGCTCCGCAGCCGTGTCAGTCGCACCGACACAGACCGGTACGCCGGCGGTCAGGCCGGTCCGATGCGCCCACTTGCGGGTCAGGGCGCCGGCGATCGAGCCGGCCGGGGCAATCGCGGGTAGCTGAGCGGCTTCGAGCCCGGCCTCGCGAGCGAGATCCCACGCCCAGGTCTGTGTCCGCGGGTCATACATCGCCGTACCCTGGGCGTCGCTCGGATCGATGGCCGCCTGACCGGTTAGCTCGAAGCGGACGTAGTCCTTCTGGGTCAGCATCAGGTGCACTCGTGACCAGGAATCGCCCAGCTGTTGACGGAGCCAGACGAGCTGCGGGAACGTCCAGCCCGTGGTTAGCTCGACGAGAGTCCGTTCGAAGAAACTCGCTCCGAACTCGCTGCGCAGACGTGGCACGACGCTCGCCGGTCGAGCATCCCAGCCGAGCAGCGATCGGGTCAAAGGCACACCCTGGGCGTCGAGCAGCACACCGACATGGGCGGGTGCGGTGATGCCAATGGCCTCGATACGCCGATTACCTGCGGCCGCGGAGCACTCGCGCAGCACTGTTGTGGCCGCGCGCAACCAGTCTCGTGGCTGCTGGCTGACCTCGCCATCGAGGCCGCGCCTTGTTGCATAGCCGACCGAACGCGTCTGCAAGACACCGCCCGCCTCGTCGAGAAGAACGGCCTTACATGCGCTGGTGCCGAGGTCGATGCCGATCGTGGCACGCGGAGCGCGTCGTCGCTTGCTCACGTTCTCACCCATTTGGAATGGTGACGATACGACACTAGACAGGTATAGTGTGCCAGAAGGGCGCGGTTGGGAGCCGGTGCCCTGAACAGCATGGAGAGCATCCTTTGTCAGACCCGACCACGCTGCCCGCAGTCGAGGCCGACTTGTCCACCGTCCCGGCGCCGCCGGACCTCGACGGCCCGCTTCTCTTCGACGGTGTCGAGCGGGAATTGGCCGTTGAACTTTACCGCCGCATGGCGCTGATCCGCGAGTTCGAGCAGCGCGTGAACAAGCTCTTCCTGCAGGGTCGCATCCCTGGAACGATCCATCTTTCGCATGGCCAGGAGGCCTGTGCCGTTGGAGGCGCCGCTGCGCTCCGCGAGAGTGACTGGGTCACCCTGACGCACCGTGGCCATGGCCAGGCGCTAGCCAAGGGTGTCTCAGCGCGTTCGCTGATGGCCGAGCTATTCGCGCGGGAGACGGGCTGTTGTCGAGGCATGGGCGGCTCGCTGCACGTTGGCGACTGGTCGATGGGCGCTCTGCCGGCGATTGCGATAGTCGGTGCCTCTATTCCGATCTCGGCGGGCATGGCCTATGCGGCCAAGGCCCGCGGGGAAGATCGAGTGGTGCTTTGCTTCACCGGCGACGGGGCGACGACAGAAGGCGACGCCCACGAGGGGTACAACTTGGCCACGCTATGGAACCTGCCGGTCGTCTTCCTGTGCGAGAACAACCTGTACTCGATCTCGACGCCGGTCGAGCGTCAGGCACTGGTGACTTCGGTCGCCGAGCGCGTCAAGGCCTACGGCCTGCGCTCGATGGTCGTAGATGGTAACGACGTGCTGTCGGTCTACAGGGCCGCATCTGAGGCAATTGGGCTGGCCCGCAAGGGCGCCGGGCCGACGCTCGTCGAGTGCCTGACGTATCGCCAGGGCGGGCACAAGCGCGACGATCCGGCGACCTACCGTCCGCGCGACGAGGTGAAGCTCTGGCTCTCGCGCGACCCGCTGGACCGCATGCGCAGGGCATTGGTCGACGCCGGCCTGGCAGCCGAGGCGGAACAGGCCGAAGCCGCAGCGGGCGCGACCATCGACGACGCGGTCGCCTTCGCCGAGGACAGCCCGCCCGCCAGCGGCCTGCTGCCATGAAGACCGTCATCGAGGCCCTACGCGAGGGGCTGGCCGGCGAGATGGAGCAGGACCCGGACGTCTTCGTGATGGGCGAGGACATCGGCATCGGTGGTTCATTCCACCTGACGCTGGGACTGCTCGAGCGCTTCGGCCCGGAACGGATTCGTGACACACCCGTCTCCGAAGCCGGCTTCGTCGGTCTTGGCGTCGGTGCCGCCGTTGCTGGCATGCGACCGGTGATCGACTTCCAGTACGGCGACTTCCTGCTCTGCGCCGCCGACCAGCTTATCCAGCAGGCCTGCAAGCTGCGCCTGATGTCGGGCGGTCAGGTGCATGTGCCGCTGACACTGCACGCGCCGACTGGCGCGTCCGGGCGTGGGGCCCAGCACGCCAACTCGATCGAGAACATCTTCTACGGCGTGCCCGGCTTGATCGTCGGCCTGCCGTCGACGCCGTATGACGCCAAGGGCATGATAACCACCGGTATACGCACCGACGACCCGGTGCTGATCTGCAGCCACAAGCACCTGTACGGCTCCAAGGGACGAAAGATCGAAGCATCGACCGCGGTCGAGGCCGTTCCCGACGAACCGTACGAGATCCCCATTGGCCAGGCCGTGGTGCGCCAGCCAGGCACGGACGTGACCATTGTCGGCGCACTACTGATGGTCCACCGAGCGCTCCAGGCGGCCGAAGCACTGGCCGGCGAAGGCATCTCGGCGGAGGTGATCGACATCCGGTGGGTCGCGCCGCTCGACACCCAGACGGTGATCGAATCCGTCCGGCGCACCGGACGGCTGCTCGTCGTCGAGGAGGGTCCCGGACTGGGTGGATGGGGTGCCTCGGTCGCCGCAGCGGTCGCCGACGAAGCGCTCGACGCGCTTGACGCACCAATCCGGCGGCTCACTGGACCTGACCACCCGATGCCGTTTGCGCCGCATCTCGAAGCCGCACTGGTGCCCACCGCCGAACGGATCTGCCAGGTCGCCCGTGAGCTGACCGGCGCCTCGTCATGAAACTAGACGTGGTCATCCCCGAAGTCGGCGAGGCAGGCATGGAGGTGACCTTTGCCGGCTGGCTGCGCGCTGAGGGCGACGAGGTCCGCGAGGGCGATCCCCTCTTTGAGCTGGACACGGCCAAGTCGATCATGGAGGTACAGGCTTTTGCCAGCGGCACACTCACCGGCTTGCGTGTCTCCCAAGGAGATCCGGTTTCTCCTCAGCAGGTCGTGGCGCAAATCGAGACGCAGCAGACGGCTGAGCCCAGAGGGCAGATCGCGGCCACTGACGCGGCCGAGCCGCCGCCTGCCGCGAGCTATCAGGCAGCACAGCCAAGCTCCTCCTCCACTGCCGAGCCGGCCGCCACTTCGGTTGATCGCGCGGGTCAAGCCAGCCCTCGTGCTCGCCGACTGGCGGCCGAGCGCGGCATAGACCTTGGCACGCTCGAGGGCAGCGGGCCGGGCGGCATTATCACCGAGCGTGATGTACTCGGTGTCCGCGACCAGCCTTCCGAATCCGAGCGCGTACGCCAGGCCGTCGCGCGCCGTACGGTGGAGTCCTGGCAAACGATCCCCCACTTCTCGCTTCGGCTCGAGGCCGACGTCACCGACGCGCTGCAGGGGCTCCGGCCAATGGCGCTCGTCAGTAGCGTGGCTGTGCGCGCTCTGATTGAGCATCCGGAGTACAACCTGGGCTGGGATGCCGACCGACCGGCTACGCGCGAGCGGGTCGATTTGGGCATCCTGGTCGACACGCCCAACGGCCTGCTGCTGCCGGCCGTGCGTCGCGCCGAGAAGCTGGAACCTACCCAACTCGAGGCGGCCATCCGAGCCGCGGCTGAGAGAGCCCGTGCGGGCGCGCTCGACGTGCAGGACGCCGGATCTCACAGCATCACCATCTCGAACCTGGGCATGTTCGCCGTGGACGAGTTCACTGGCGTCATCCCGACCGGTGACGTCCTGCTGCTCTCGCTCGGGCGCGTGCGAGAGGTGCCGCGCCACCGTGGCGGCGAAGTCGTCAATCGTCGCGTGCTCACGATCACGCTCAGCGCCGACCATCGGGCGCTGTCCGGAGCCGACGCTGCGCGCCTGCTGACCACGTTCGAGCGCATCCTCGCCGCGATCGCGAGCGCCGACTGATGATCGAGCTCGAGCTGCGCACCGAGCGCAAGATCCAGGCACTGGACGTTACCGACCTCGTATCCGCGCGCGCCTGGCCAGACGGCTTCGTCTGGGTCTCCTGCCCGCACACGACTGCCGCCCTCGTCCTCGGCGAGTCGGACCAGGAAATGCTCGAGGATTACGAGCGCGTGGCGGCCGAGCTGTTCGCGCCCTACGAGCCGTTCAAGCACCACAAGAACGACAATCCGAATGCTGCCGCACACCTGGTCTCATCGCTCGCCGGCAGCCAGTTGCTGTTGCCCGTGTTCGGCGGTGGGCTGGCCCTGGGGGAGTACCAGCGACTGGTGTTCCTCGAGCTCGATGGTCCGCGCCGCCGGCGCCTACAGGTTGCCGGCCTGCCTGTTGCCCACCAAGCCATAGCCACGCGAGAGGTGGTCCGGTGAAGGTCGCGGTCGGCGCTGACGAGCTCGGCTACCTGCTCAAGGAGGCCGTCAAGGACCATCTCGAGGGGTTGGGCCACGAGGTGCTCGACTTCGGCGTGGAGCGCGACGAGGTCGCAGACTATCCGGACGTCGCCGAGGCCGTGGCACGAGCGATCGCCGCCGGGCGAGCGGAGCGGGCGGTGCTCTGCTGCGGTACGGGCCTGGGCATGGCCATCACAGCCAACAAGGTCCCCGGCATCCGGGCCGGCACCGTGATGGATCCGTACTCGGCGGAACGGCTGGTCAGGTCGAACAACGCGCAGATCATCTGCATGGGTGGTCGCACCATCGGGCCCGAGGTGGCCAAGCTGCTGGTCGAGCACTTCCTGGCCTCTGAATTCCAGGGCGGCAACTCAGCGCGTAAGGTGGCCAAGATCGAGGCACTGGACGCGCGGCACGCAGGCGCGAGCTCGGAGAGCTGAGCGGCCGGCCTAACTTCAGCCAGCGCTTCGGATGGCAACGGGGAAGCTGGACGGGCGCCTGCTGACACGCTCTTCCACGCCAAGGTACGCGGTGCGCTGCGCTTCGCCGATGCTCGTCGTGTGGGCTCGCACAATGGTCCAGTCGGGGCGGCGGACGGCGAGGAGCGCCGCACTCACGACAGCTGCCCCCCGCTCCGTCGCGTCGACGGCGTCGTCTGCCTCTATCCAGAAGCGCAGCTCGACCAGGCCGTCGCGCGCGAAGCCAGAGGCATCTCCTTCCGGTAGCGCCGCCAGCAGTTGATTCAGCATCGCCCGCGTGAACTGCCTCTCGGAGCCGGCCCCGGCAGCCGCCCTGAGCATCACGCACCACGCGGCGCCACGAGCCGGATCGCCGACGCGCCGTTCGAGGCCAACGGCAGTCTCGGTCAATCGCTCTTCTGCGGAGGTGACGTGGATCAGCACGATCTGAACACCGAGGCCAATCTCGCTCACTGCCGCTTCGTAGCGCTCGGTCGCCTCGCGCGCGACGCTTGCCGCGTCCTCACCCTCCTGCCACCAGCGCGTCTCGAAGCCATGGCCGCGGCCGCTCGCGGGCGGGTACTGCAGCCAGCTGTCCGGGCCGCCCACGGCAGCCAGCAGCCGCTCCTGTTGCTGCGCGTCGATGGGCGGCTGGGACTCGGCCTGATCGACGGTGATCAGCACGCTCCACTCCTTCATCGCGTCTCCTCGGTGATCCGCGGCGTGCGCTTGGCCGCCCCAGGGAATGTGTCGCCATGGTTGTGCTGCGGCGTCCGCGCCTTGAAGCGGACGATCGTCCAGTCTTCGAGGCCAGTCGCAGCGAGCGCTGTGAGGACGCTGTCGCGTGCCGCCCGGTATGCGGCCGCTGGGCTATCGCCGGCGATCCAGAAGCGGAGTGTGAAACCCGAGCCGTCATCGAGCAGAAACTTCTCGGGATCGCCGCGCAGCGTGGCTGACGAGTCGGGCAGGCCCAGGCCGGCGTGAACCTGCTGCAGCAGCTCCTGCCCGGCGGGTGGATGTGGATCCCCGACCGGCGCAGAAACCTTGACGTCGACTGCCCAGGTACGAAGAGTACCGAGGTATGCCTCCCCGCGCTGCCAAGCGGGAAAGCGCCCTTCGACCGAGGCGGCGTGCGAACGAATCACCTCGACTTCGGGCAAGCCCTGGCGCCGGCAAAGCTCCCGTAGTGTTTCCCCTCCCTTGCTCACTGCCCTGGCCGCGTCCGGCGCTTCGATCCACCACGAGACGGTGAAGTCGGCGGTGCCGGTCGTCAGCTTCCGGTCCGGGCCGGGAAGGGCCGCCAAGACAGCCTCGAGCCGCTCACGTTCGGGCGCGCTCCCATCTCTAAAACGTGCCTTCAGCAGTAGACCCCATTCACGCAGCTGTTGTGAGTTCATCGGGCGCCCCGCGCGGGCAGACCCGGCTGGGCGGGGCGCGGCTCGATCGCGACGTAGACGGTCACGAGGGGATCCCCGGAGGTGGCCCACAGGCTATGGCGGATCCCGGGCATGGTCACCACCGCATCGCCTGGGCGCAGCAGGATCTCGTCTTCCTCCTCCAGGAGGATGCCCTGCCCACTGATGACGTAGTGAACCTCGGGTACGTCGTGCGCTTCCCATTCGCTGCGCGGGTCCCAGCCGTGCCGAGGAGGTTTGAAAGCGGCCACGCCAACGCCCACGCCTTCCGGCCCGTCTCGGCGGACGCAGCGCCATACCGTCACGTGGTGATGCTCCTCGGCCGCGACATCGGCCGTGTTAACCCTGAGTGCCACATTTCCCTCCATCAGTCACCCACAAGCGTGGGTCGCACAACTAGTCTATACGTGTATACTACGGCCTGCGGCGTGCCAGGGTGACATCTGATCGCGGACCGTTGCGCCGCCGGGAGACCAAGGAGGGACGCTGATGACCGTGGCCGCCGCGCTGACGGACGCTCGCGTCAATCCGGACCGCCTGGAGAGCTTCGTGGCCCAACTGTTCGTTGGTGCCGGCGCTTCGGAGGCCGACGGCGAGCTGATTGCGAGAATCGCCGTCTCCACTGATCTCCGCGGCGCGTACTCGCACGGGTGCGCTCTGGTGCCCGGCTATCTCGAGCGCATGCTGAACGGCCAGATCGATCCACGTGGGCGACCGCGCGTCGGCAAGGATGCCGGCGCCGCGCTGGTGGTCGACGGTGGCAACAGCCTGGGCCATGTCGGCGTGACGTTCGCCATGGGGCAGGTGATCGAGCGAGCCGAATCGACCGGCATCGCAGCGGCAGCCGTGGGCAACAGCAACCACTGTGGCGCGATGGCCTCGTATGCCATGCAGGCGCTGCCTCACGACATGATCGGGATGGCCACCACCAACGGATTACCCACAATGGCCTGGTGGGGAGGGCTTGACCGGATCCTGTCGATCAACCCGGTGGGCATCGCGATCCCGACCCAGAACGAGCAGGCGATCGTCATCGACACGTCCTTTGGCGCCGCCGCACGGGGCAAGATCCTTATCCACCAACAGCTGGGACTGCCGCTGCCCGATGGCTGGGCAACCGATGCCGACGGCCAGCCGACGACCGATCCGGCAGCCGCGCTGGGCGGGTTGATCCAGCCGGCCGGCGAATACAAGGGAACCAGCATGGCGCTGGTGATGGGCATCCTCTCGGCGCTGCTTTCGGGAGCCGCATATGGCACTGAGCTCGGCAACTTCGTAGACGGTCCTAAGGCAGGCCGAGACGGGCAGTTCGCGCTGGCTATTCACGTCGCCGCTTTCGAGGATCCGGACACCTTCAAGTCGCGGGTGGATGGGATCGTCCGCGAGATCCATCGCAGCCGCCGCGCGCCGGGCGTGGAGCGCCTCTGGCTCCCCGGCGAGCGGGCGGCCGAAACGGAACGACGCTACCGCAGGGAGGGCGTGCCCATCACCGAGGCGACTCGCCAAGGGCTGCTGGCAGTGGCGGAGCGAACAGGCGTCGATGCCACCAGCCTCGACTGAACGTGCCTAACCGGAGACCGCGAGGATAACGATGAGCCATCGGGGCCCGACAATCGATGCCGCTTACCGCGAACGCTTTGCCGGCTCGGCCGTGCTCTACGAGCAAGCACGCGGCTTGATGCCTTCCGGCGTCAACCACGACATCCGCTGGATCCCGCCGTTTCCGGTTTACATCTCGCATGCCGATCGGGCGCGCAAGTGGGACGTCGATGGCAACGAGCTGCTCGACTACTGTGTCGGGCACGGCGCGTTGATACTGGGCCACGGCCACCCCAAGGTCGTGGCCGCCATCGCGGACCAGGTCGCCCGGGTGACACACGCCTCGGCACCCACCGAGCACGAGGTGCGCTGGGCGCAGCTCGTGACCCGGATCGTGCCCAGCGCCGAACGGGTTCGCTTCGTGCTCAGCGGCACCGAGGCGACCATGCTCGCCCTGCGGCTGGTACGCGCATACACGGGTCGCAGCGTGGTTGTCCGCGTCGACGGACACTTTCATGGCTGGCACGACTACGCCATGGTGCACTGGCTGCCGCCCTTCGAGCTTGCCTCGTCTGCGGGCGTGCCCGATGAGATTGCCGCGACCCTGCGCTCGGTCCCGCTGCATGACCTTGACGCGATGGAACGAGCATTGGCGCCGGGCGATGTCGCGGGCGTGATCATTGAGCCGGACGGCCCGGTAGTTGGTACCGTGCCCAGCCCGCCCGGCTATCTGCAGGGCGTGCGCGAGCTGACCAGCCGCTACGGAGTTCCGCTCATCTTCGACGAGGTAGTTACCGGATTTCGCCTGGCGCCAGGGGGCGGGCAGGAGTACTTCGACGTCACGCCCGACGTCTCGACTTTCGCCAAAGCGATCGCCGGGGGAACGCCTTCAGGCGCAGTGGTCGGGCGCGCCGACATCATGGAGCTGATCTCGTACCGCAGTGATCGGCAATGGAATCGGGTGAACCGCGTGGCGCACATGGGCACCTACAGCGCGCATCCCGTCGCCGCCGCCGCCGGAAGCGCGGCGCTCGAGCTGCTGGCTGACGGCTCCGTACAGAACCTCACGGCCGAGCTCGCAGACCGCCTGCGCGCGGGCCTCAACGGCGTCCTGCGCGAAGCCGGCGTGGCCGGCTGCGCCTACGGCATCCGGTCATGCTTCCGCTTCGTAGTAGGCGACGACGACGAGCTGCCAGATACGGTGGACGTCGCCGAGTTCCTGGCCGGCGCATCCGTCTCCCGGCTCCTCGAGGGAACGCGCCAGCCGCTCCGGAGCACGCTCCAGAAGGGATTCCTGCTCGAAGGCCTTGACTTCATGGGCGGCAACCACGGCTGGCTTTCCAGCGCCCACGCCGAGGCCGATGTGGACTCCAGCGTGGAAGGCTTTGCCCGGGCCCTGGGTCGGGCAATCAATGAAGGCGTGATCTCCGCGCGGCGAGGCACGCTCGCTCGCGCCGCCGCGCGGGCATGAGCGAAGCGGCGACTATCCGTCAGCGTACTGTTCACTTCGGCCTGGGCCCCATCGGCCTGGCCACGCTGCGCTCGGTCGCTGCCCGGCCGCAGGTCCTCGTCTCGGGAGGCGTCGACGTCAGGGAGGACCTCCAGGGACGCGACGTCGGCGAGCTTGCCGGTATCGGCCGATGTGGCGCCCGAGTGGTGCGTTCGCTCTCGGAGGTCGGACCACGGGGATTTGCCGAGGTAGTCGTCCACTGCGCCGGCTCGCACGTGGATCGCGTGGCCGGTCAGATCATCGATGCGCTTGCCTGGGGTGCGTCGGTGGTGACCACCTGCGAGGAACTGGCCTATCCCTGGTTCCACCACCCCGGCGAGGCGCGGCGCATCCACGAAGCGGCGCTGGCCGCCGGACGCACGGTGCTTGCCACGGGCATCAATCCCGGCTTTGCCATGGATGCGCTGGCCATCCACTTGACATCCGTCAGCGATTCGGTCGAACGAGTCGAGGTACGACGTGTCGTCGACGCAGGCACGCGCCGGGGCCCTCTCCAGCTTAAAGTGGGCGCGGGTATCTCGCCAGAGCAGTTCGAGCAACGCCGCGCAGCCGGCACGATCGGCCACGTCGGCCTCGTCGAGTCCGTCGCGCTGATCGCTGCCGCCCTTGGCTGGCGGCTGAGCACCATCGAGGAGACACTCGACCCGGTACTCTCCGACGCGCCCGTGATGTCAGATGTGCTTACCGTCGAGCCGGGCCAGGTGGCCGGTATTCGCCAGGTCGCCGTCGGGCGCGCCGGCTCCACCGAGCTAATCCGCCTGCACCTCGAGATGTATGTCGGTGCGCCGGATCCGCGCGACGAGACGACGATCGAGGGACGACCCGTCATCAGCAGCACCACGCAGGGCCTACACGGCGACGTTTGCACGGCGGCCATCACTGCGAATGCAGTCGCGGCGCTTCCGCGACTGCGGCCTGGCTTGATCACCACGATTGACCTTCTTCCCCTGCGTGGCCTGGCCACCTAGCTTCGCGGAGCGTCCACCCAGGCCCGATCTTCATCGTGTCGATGGTGCCAGTATCGACATAAGGAGCATAGACGGGACTAGACAGGTATACTATCGTATGCTTGGCAGGCCGCCCGCGAGAGGTCCAACGGATGTTCGCCGTAGCCCCACGGGTATCCCGCGCAGTTGTTCGCCGACAACGGACTTGAGGAGGAAGCAGATGAGTCATCTGCGCTGGGTCGCCGTAACATCGATCGTCGCGCTGATCAGCGTGAGCTGTACCGGCGCTCCTCCCGCCACGCAGCCGCCCGCGACGCAGCCACCCGCGGCGCCCACCACTGCGCCTGGTGAGACGCCTGCCCCAACCGCTGAACCGACACCAGACAACCGCCAGGTAGATCTCGTGTTCGCCAGGTGGACGAGCGGTAATGCCGTCGACGAGACCTACGAGCAGTTCATCGCGGCCTACATCGCCAGCGACCCGCGGGTCACCAGCATCACCCAGGACCTTCAGCCTTTCAACCGTTACACCGACGTGCTGAACGTCAAGCTAGCCGGTGGACAGCCGCCCGACATTGCCTGGATTCCGTTCAACCTGGCGCCGGCCTATATCGATGCAGGCGCGCTGCTCGACCTCAAGCCGTACCTCGAGGCCATCCCCGACTACCAGTTCGAAGACCTCCGGCCGAGCGCGCTCGAGCCATGGTCGAGAGGAGATGCTCTCTACGGCATCCCCTTCACCAACTCGACCAACGTCGTCTACTACAACATCGACATGTTCGAGGCGGCGGGGGTCAAGACACCGGCCGAGATGCTCGCCGACGGCGAGTGGACGTGGGAGAACGTCCGCGAGATCTCGCAGGCGATCACCGACAGTGGTGCGGCGCGCTTCGGCTTCATGTTCGGCAACAACATCTTCGTCAACGGCTGGCGGATCCTGGAGGATATCTGGGCACCGTATGGCGGTGGTCCTTGGACCGAGGACGGTAAGACCTGCCGCTTCAACGCGCCCGAGACCGTAGCGGCGACCGAGCTCGTGTGGCACATGATCTACACCGACGGCAGCCATCCCGAGCCTGGCGTGGAGGTTTCCTTCTTCCCCGGCGACTCGGTGGCGATGACGCTGATGCGGCCGAGCCAGGTGGTCAACCTCGCCGACGCCTCCTTCCGCTGGGATGTGGCGCCCCAACCTTCAGGCCCTCTGGGCTACGTGCCGGCTGCCGCGACCAACGGCATCACCGTGCTTGCCGCCGGGGCCAACCCCGACATCGCCGCCGAGGTCGTAGCCTTCTTCTCGACGGTCGAGAACTCCAGGATCATGGGCGTCAACTTCCCTTCGGCGAGGATTTCCCTGCAGACAGCGGCAATCCTCAAGGAGGTCAACCCGCTGTTCACCGAGGAGCAGCTACAGCAAACCGTCATCGCGGCGATCAGCGCACCCAACGCTTCGTGGGGTTACTCGCATCCCAACTTCGGCCCGCTCAACTCGAACGCCCAGCGTGTCATTGACGGTCAGCTCTGGCGGCCCGACGCCGACATCCAGGGCGCTCTCGATGCAACGTGTGAGGAGATCGTCGATCTCCTTGGCTGAACAGCGACCGTTCGTCATGTCCACGACCCTACCCGGCGCGCCCAACTAGGCCGGGTAGGGTCCGTGGTCTGAGCCCAGCATGACGCGGGACGCCCTCGTCGAAGCTCGCCCACGGCGCACTTGGTGGCCGCGCGCAATAACCTACTGGCAGCGCGATTCGCTGGCCGGCTACGTCTTCATCACACCCCAGCTGCTGGGCTTCCTGGTATTCGTCCTGGGGCCCATCGTGGCCGTGTTCTGGTTCAGCGCACACGACTGGAACATCGTGTCGGGCCGAATGCAGTTCAGTGGACTGGCCAACTACGGGGCGATCGGCTCCGACAAACTGATGGGCACGGTTGCCCGTAATTCGATCATCTTCTCGCTTGGCTACGTACCGCTCAACGTGGGCATAGGCTTGGCGCTGGCCCTCGCGTTGAACCGTGCTATCCGCGGTATCTCACTGTTCAGGACCTTCTACTTTCTACCGGTCGTGGTCAGCCTCGTCGCCTGGACCATCGTCTGGCGGTTCATGCTGAACAACGACGGTGCGCTTAACGCGGGCCTGCGTGTGTTAGGGCTCGACGGAGCGAACTGGCTGCGCCATGAGACCCTGGCGATGGCCGCCGTCATCTTGGTCCAGATCCTGAAGAACGCCGGCCTCAGCATGGTGCTCTTCCTGGCGGCGCTTCAGGGCATACCGCGGGACCTCGAGGAGGCCGCCCGGGTCGACGGAGCTGGCGACTGGCGGGTCTTTCGGCACATCACCGTGCCAATGATCACACCGTTCATCTTCCTAGTGACGATCCTGGCCGTGATCACCTCCATGAAGTCCTTCGCGCTGATCTTCCTGATGACCAGAGGTGGCCCTGGTGAGGCGACCACCGTGCTGGCCTACTACATCTACGAGGTCGCCTTCCACTTCTTCGAGATGGGCTACGCGAGTGCGCTGGCGATCATCCTGTTTGTCGCCGTGCTGCTGTTCACCATCATCCAGTTCGCGATCAGGAAGCGCTGGGTCTTCTATGAGAGCTAGGCTGACCTTGCGGCGGGCTGCGCGCACGGCCCTCGCCTACGTGCTGCTGATCGTCCTGGCCGTGCCTCTTGTGTTCCCCATGTGGTGGATGTTCGTCTCCTCACTCAAGAGCCCAGCAGACGTGTTCGCCTATCCACCAGCCCTGTGGCCTCATAGCATCCGCCTCGAGAACTATCTCTTGATCTTTACCGAGGCACCGTTCGCCCTCCAATACTTCAACAGTCTGTATATCGGTGCAGCCAACACGATCGGCACGATCGCCGTGGCAGCAATCGCCGGCTACGCCTTCGCGCGGATCCGGTTCGCCGGCAGCACGGCAATTTTCGTTCTACTGCTCACCGCGTTATTGATGCCGGCCGAGGTCACCATCATTCCCCTGTTTGTGCTCTTCCGTGAGCTCGACTGGCTGGGTACCCACCTGCCCCTGCTGACTGAGCCGATGTTCGGGTCGTCGGCAGTGGTCGGCACCTTCCTCATGCGACAGTACTTCCTCGCTCTGCCGGTCGAACTCGAGGACGCTGGTCGACTCGATGGCCTGGGCCGGTTCGGCCTCTTCCGACATATCGCACTGCCGCTCGCCAAGCCAGCCCTGGCGACACTCGCCATCCTGACCTTCCTAAGCAGCTGGAACTCCTTCCTCGAGCCGCTGGTCTTCCTCGGCGGGCAGCCTGAGTTGTTCACACTCCCGCTGGCGCTTACCCAATACGTCCAGGGCCTTCAGGGTGACCCTGCCTGGCACCTGCAGCTCGCCGCCTCCACGCTGAGTGCCATACCAATGATCGTCGTGTTCATGCTCGCCCAGCGGCACTTCATCCAGGGCATAGCCCGCATCGGCATCCAGGGCTGATCCGCGCGTCAGCCAGCCGGCCGCCCGCGCCGGCCCTATCCCGCTCGGCCCTGTTGAGGCGATGCGACCACCTGCCTCGCCGCCAACGCTGCAGGCGTGTGGCCTCGCTCTTCGAGCTCAGCTTGGAAACGACGCACAGCGGGTCGCAGGCCTCCCGCCGGATTCGGGTCAAAACCCTCACTCGATAGCGCTATGTCGATCCAATCGGCGAGCGGCTCGAGCACGCCTGGCGCCAGCCGCCTGCCGGCCACGTACGTCGCGGTGCAGGTGAGCAGCTGCTTGACGACGCGGACGTCACCACCGGTGTCGTAGAGCGGAAACGAGCCTTCGTGGACCTTCAGCAGCGAGACATCGGCGGGCCGGCCGGGTCGCAGAAGGCCGAAGTCGTGCTGACCACCGACAGTCATCGCCGGAGCCCACGTGCAAGCCCGGATGACTTCGACGAGCGGCATGCCCAGATGCAGAAACTTGCTCATGCACGTCGGCAGGTCGAACATCGGCCCACGTACGCTGACCTGCCATGAGTCGGTGGAGATCGTGTCTGGAAAGAGGTCATCGGCGACGAGCTTCTCGGCCGCGGCCCAGGAGAACGACCCCGCCCCATGGCCGACATCGAAGCGCACCCCGCGCTCCTTCGCCGCACGGGCCGCTTCGCGAAGGTGGCCATCGGTCCCTGCCAAGCACATCGTCTGGCCCGTAAAGGCATGCGTCACGACGTCCCCATCGCGCACCATGGCGAGCACGTCGTCCACGGGCGGAGGTTGTTGGGCGATGTGGACCATGAGCGGTAGTCCGGCCAGGTCGGCGGCGCGTCGTGCCACGCGAAGAGGCTGCAGATCGCACTGGCCCATGCTCACCTTCACGCCCACCACGACGTCGTCGTGACGCCGGGCCACGGCGGCCAACATGTCCGCGTCCCGCTCGTGTATCCCGCCGGGAGGCACCAACGGAGCCCCGCCGAGCCCGATACGCAGAAGGCTTCTGACGCGTACCTGCGACTTCTCGATGACGTGCTCCCGCATCGCTTCGATCGTTGTCGGGTAGGCGGAGCCGGCGTCGATCCAGGTGGTCACGCCACTCATGGCCGCCAAGCTGTCGGCGTTGACGGCGTGAGGCGTCGTCCTCCAGTTCACGTGTGAGTGAAGGTCGACGAGCCCCGGGACAACTAGCTGGCCCGTCGCGTCGACGACGGTCGCCTCTGGATCCGGCCGGATGCGCTCGGCGATGGCAGAGATGCGGCCGCCGCCAATAGCGACGTCCGCCCGGAACGCCGTACGCTTCTCCGGATCTACCACCGTTCCGCCGGCGATGAGTGTGTCCAAGCCATGACTCCTGGCTATGACTGCTGCGGCCGCTCAGCAGGGGCTCAAGGCCGCGCTGTACACGTATATACTAGCGCCGTGACGAAGGCTGTGCCGGCTGGCTCGAGTAAACCGATGGTTGATGCCCAACCCGCGCAGGCGGGCGACGTGACCGACGTCGCGCCGGGAATCCTGGCCGTCCAGGCGCAAACTGCCGATGGCAAGCTCGGCGCAGTCATCGGAAGTCGCCGGGCGCTGGCCATCGACGCGGGGCTCAATGTCGGCGAGGGGGCCGCGCTAACCGCGGCCATCAGCGCGGCTGAAGGCCACCCAGGCCTACTTCTCTATACTCACGGCCATCTCGATCACGTGCTGGGCGGCAGCGCATTCAGGGATGGCGAGGTGTTCGCGCATCGAGCGGCCGCGGTACACATCGAGCGGCAGCTGCCGGCGTGGGCACAACGTGCCGGTGAGCCACTCGCGCAGTTTGCGCCTAAGGTCCGCCGGCCCACGATTACCTTCACGGCCAGCGTCGAGGTAGACCTGGGCGGGCGCGTTGTGCAGATCATCGATGCGCCGGGCCACGCGCCCGGAGCCACCGTTGCCTACGTGCCAGCTCAGCGCGTGCTGTTTGGCAGCGACACGCTTGTCACCGGCATTCCGCCCTACTTCCGTGACGGTGACAGCGCCGAGATGGAAGCCACTCTGCGGCAGCTGGCGGAGCTTGGCGCGGAGGTGCTTGTCCCGGGTCACGGCCCGATCGTGCACGGCGCGGCCCAAGTGCGCGAGGCGGTCCTCTGGAGCGCCGACTACATAGCCCGACTACGTGACCATATCCTGCGTCGCCTTGGTCGCGACGACCCCGAGGTAATCGTGGCTGCCGCAGCCTATGCCGACTACATCGGGGAGCGCTTCGTCCGTGACCAGTTCCGGATGGAGTGGCGTCACGAGCAGGCGGTGCGCAACCTGATCGCTGAGCTCTCCTCTGGCGTTTGAAGCGCCAAGCCTGCGTGATCGTAGCCTAGGAAGGCGGCGCGTCCGAGTAGACAGGTCTAGACAGGAATAGTAGCATTCCCGGCAGACTGCGCCGCTGGAGCTCGCGCGAGCGACCGCCCGGCCACTAGACGTGAAGGGGCATCCCGTCACGAGGAGGAGTCGCATGAAGGGTTTCACCCGCCTCGTTGCCGTACTCATCGGCGGCATCGTGCTGGCAGCGGGATGCACGCAGGCCGTACCAACCACCCCAGCTCCGCCCGGGACGCCGCCCAGCACGCCGGAGGCTACTGATCAGGCGCCATCCACTCCAACTCCAGCGGAAGAAACTCCTGACGCACGCCAGGTCGAGCTGACCTTCATGAACTGGTTTTACGGCGGCGACATGGGTGCTGTCTACGACGAGTTCATCGCCGAGTTCCTGGCGCAGGAGCCGCGCGTGACGGCCATCAACGTGGAGACGCAGCCGTTCGTGCGCTACCACGATGTGCTGAACGTCAAGCTCGCCGGCGGTAACGCGCCGGACATCTCCTGGATCCACGCTTCTCTTCAGGACTCCTATATCGAGGCCGGTCGACTCTACGATCTGCGACCGATCCTCGAGTCACTCGACGGGTTCGACCTGGACGACTTCACTGCCCAGTCGCTCGAGCCCTGGTCGAGGGGCAATGCGCTGTACGCCCTGCCCTTCACCAACGCGACCAACGTAGTCTTCTACAACATCGACATTTTCGAGCAGGCTGGCATACCGACGCCGGAGGAGCTCGAGGCGCAGGGCAACTGGACCTGGGAGACGCTGAAGGAGACGGCCAGGCAACTGGTCGGCAGCGGCGCCGCCCGCTTCGGGTTCCACTTTGGGAACAACATCTACACCAATGGCTGGCGCAACCTGGTGGAAATCTGGGGCCCCTATGGTGGCGGGCCGTGGTCGGATGACGGGCTGACCTGCCGCTTCAACGCGCCGGAGACGGTCGAGGCGACGCAGCTCGTGCACGACATGGTCTATGTGGACAGGAGCCACCCGGAGCCAGGGCTCGACGTCGACTTCGCCACCGGCGATGTGGGCATGTCGCTAACTCGACCGAACTTTGCCTTCCGCTGGCAGGACGGCGGCTTCCGCTGGGGCGTCGTGCGTCAGCCCGACGGTCCACGAGGGTTCGTGCCCTCGCTGGCCCAGAACGGCATCGCCGTCCACGTCGGCTCGCCCAACCCCGACCTGGCGGCACTCTTCATCGCCCACACCCTGACACGTGAGAGTGCGATTCGCTTCCAGGTCAACACGCCGTCCAACCGCGCCTCGACGTTCACGCCTGAGATACTCATCCAGGCCGTGCCCGACTTCACACCCGAGCAAATGGAGCGAACAGTCATCCGTGCGCTCGGCAACGACCAAGTGGTATTCGAATACGCCCATCGCAACTTCGGACCACTCTTCTCGAACTCGCACCAGATCTTCGACGGACAGATGTGGAGGCCGGACGCTGATGTCCAGCAGGTCCTCGACAGCATCTGCGACGCCGTCACGCCGCTGCTCGGCTAGTGGCGTGACCGTCGGCTGCCTGCGGACGCCGGCGACAGCCCCGAAGTGGCAGACGTAGTCGAACAGCGGGAAGGCGGGCTTCGGGCCCGCCTCTCGCTGCCCTCGCTCAACTATTGGCAGCGCGATAGAGCGAGCGGGTACGGCTTCATCGGACCCCAGCTCGCAGGCTTCCTGGTCTTCGTGCTGGGCCCGATCCTTGCCGTCTTTTGGTTCAGCCTGCACGAATGGAACCTGGTCTTCGGGACGTTCGAGTTCACCGGCCTGGGCAACTACGCACGGCTCACCAGCGATCCCGAGTTCGGGCCGGTGGCGCTCAACTCGGTTCTGTTCGCGTTCGGCTATGTGCCTCTGAACGTGGTGCTCGGTCTCGCTGCCGCCGTAGCGGTCAACCGGGCGGTACTGGGCCTCGCTCTCTTCCGGACGATGTATTTCGCGCCTGTCGTCGTGTCGATCGTGGCCTGGACGATCGTTTGGCGTTTCATGCTCCAGGGCGACGGAGCAATCAACGGCATCGTCCAGGTCCTCACCGGGGAACCCGGCGCAAACTGGCTGCGCGAGCCCGGTTACGCGCTGGTCTGGGTGGTGATCGTCCAGGTGCTCAAGACAGCCGGTCTCAGCATGATTCTCTTCTTGGCGGCGCTTCAGGGCATCCCACGCGAGTACGAGGAGGCAGCACGCGTTGACGGAGCGGGCAGCCTTGGGGTCTTCCTGCGGATCACGCTGCCGCTGATCACGCCTTTCGTCTTCCTGGTAACCGCGCTATCGGTGATCAACTCGCTCAAGACGTTCGCACTCATATACCTCCTTACGCGGGGAGGGCCGGGGAACGCTACGACCGTACTCGCTTACTACATCTACGAACAGGGCTTCCAGCGCTTCGAGATGGGCTACGCGAGCACGCTCGCGGTGATCCTGTTCATCGTCGTGATGGGTCTCACTGCTCTGCAGTTTGCTATGCGCAAGCGCTGGGTCTACGCCGAGGAGTGATGTGACAACTGTCGTCTCGACCGTGACCGGCCTGCGCAAGCGATGGATGGCACTACTGCTGGCGGCGATCATGAGCGTACTGGCCGTTCCGCTGCTGTTCCCACTGTGGTGGATGCTGAGCTCAACGTTCAAAGGCACACACGAGGTCTTCGCCTACCCACCGGTGATCATTCCCGAAGCTTTACGGCTGGACAACCTGCGGCAGGTCTTCACCGAGCAGCCATTTGCCCTCCAGTACTGGAACAGCCTGTACATAGCCGCGCTCAATGTCGTCGGCACGCTGCTCGTCGCTTCACTTGCCGGCTACGCCTTTGCGCGCATCAGGTTCCCCGGCCGCAGCCTGCTCTTCGTGCTGCTTCTCAGCTCGCTGCTGATGCCCATCGAGGTGATGATCATCCCGCTCTATGTACTGATGCGCGAGCTGGGCTGGCTGGGCACGCATTTGCCCCTGATAGTCGAGCCGATCTTCGGCGCGCCGGCCGTCATCGGCACGTTCCTGATGCGCCAGTACTTCTTGAGCCTTCCGGTCGAGCTCGAGGACGCAGGTCGAATGGATGGCCTGGGACGCTGGGGCATCTTTCGCCATATCGCCCTGCCGCTCGCCAGACCGGCACTGGCGACGCTGGCGATCCTGACCTTCCTGCACAGCTGGAACTCGTTCTTGGAGCCACTTATCTTCGTCTCCGGGGCCCCCAACCTGATGACCATCCCCGTGGCCATCGACCAGTACCGAAGCTTCTACGGTGAGCCGCTCTGGCAGGTGCAGATGGCCGCGTCGTCGCTGGCTGTCTTTCCGGTGCTGATAGTGTTCCTGCTGGCCCAGCGCCACTTCGTCCAGGGCATCGCCCGCGTCGGCATCCATGGTTGAGAGCGGCCCTCCCCTGCGGATGGCCATCGTCGGCGTGGGCTGGGCCGGTACCCGCCAGGCGACGGCAGCCCGCGAGCTCGACGGCGTGGTCGAGGTGGTCATGCTGGGCGACAGCGATCCCGGGCATCTGCGCCGGATCGGCGACGAACTGGGCATTGCACGCACGACCACCGAGCTCGAGGACATCCTCGGCGATCCCGAGATCGACGCCGTGTCGATCTGCACGCCTCACGCGCTGCATGCTCTACAGGCCATCGCGGCGGCGCGGGCAGGCAAGCATGTCCTCGTCGAGAAGCCGATGGCGCTGACCGTCGAAGACGCGACCCAGATGCTTGAGGCCGCCGACGCCGCTGGTGTCCAGCTATATGTGGCTGAGAACCAGGTGTACGAGAGCTGGGCAACTCGCCTGCGCGAGATTGTCCGCAGTGGTGAATACCTGGGCGAGCTGGTCTTCGCGACGGTTCTGTCGGGCTATCGCGCGCCCGATCCACGCTATCCCGGACGACGCGAGTGGTTGACGCTGCCCGAGATGGGAGGAACGGGCACCTGGATGCTCCAGGGCATCCATGCCGTTGCTCAGTTGCGCTACGTGCTGGGCGAGGTAGAGACGGTCTTCATTGGCGAACACCGGACGAGCTCCTTTGGCCGCTCCGACCTGGAGGCGACCATGGCCGGCACGCTCGTACTCGATAGCGGCGTGGCCGTCTCGTTCGTGCAGACGACCGAGGTGCACCTGGGGCAGCGACTGGCCGGCTATCGCCTCTACGGCGACGAAGGCACGGTCGTCGGTCACAGGGAGGCATACGAGATCTACCGCCAGGACCTGCGAGACGACGGCCGCCCGGTAGTCTTCAGCTACCCACCCCAAGAGCTGTCGTCGTACGCCCTGGAGCTGGCTGCGTTCGCCGATCAAGTGGCCGGACGGGCGGCCGGTCCGACCAGCGGCGAGAGCGAACGACGCAGCCTGGCGGTGCTCGTGGCCGGTCTCGAATCGGCGCGCAGCGGGAAGCCGGTCGCTCTGCACGAGCGATTCCCCATGCTCGCCTGAAGGCGGTCTGCTCAGGCGGACTGGTACGCGATCAGCAGGCGCTCGAGCCCGCGCATGCGGGCATTGTCGCGCCAGGCCGGCACGGCCTCGATCAGCTCCATCCGGCGCAGGCGCGTTAGCAGGACGCTGAAGGCCGTCTCCAACTCGACTCTGGCCAGCTGGGCACCCAGGCAGAAGTGGGCTCCGTGGCTGAAAGTGACGTGGCGGTTTGGATGTCGGGAGACGTCGAACCGATTGGGGTCGGCGAACTGCTCGGGATCGCGGTTGGCCGCGCCCAGCAGGAAGTGCACAAGCTCGCCGGCACGGATAGTGTGCCCGCCGAATTCGGCGTCCTGACGCGCGATGCGCAGTGACCGCTGGCTAACCGGCTCATAGCGCAGGATCTCCTCGACGGCCCTCGGCAACAGGCTCGGATTGCCGCGCAGGCGATCGAGCTCGGTGGCATTGGAAAGCAGCACCAGCGTCCCGGTGCCGATCGTGTTGGTCGTCGTTTCGTGGCCCGCTACGGCCAGCAGAACCAGGTTGGATATGACTTCCTCCTCGCTGGCCCGGCCCTCCTCCATGCGAGCCAGCAGCAGGCTGATGACGTCATCGCCTCTCGTCCTTCCGGCGTCGCGGGCGAGCCGGCGCAGGTACTCGGCGAGGTCGGCCCAAGCCTGTACATAGGCATCCACTTCACCGACCTCGAGCTGGCCCGAAGCGAGGAAGGAGGCGACCACATCGGCCCAGCCCTTGACCCGGTCGACATCCTCCCGTGGGATGCCCAGCAGATCGGCGATGACCGTCATGGGCAGCGGATAGGCGAAGTCCCTTACAAGGTCGATCTCGCCCGAGTGGTCGGCGTCGGCCAGCAGTTGCTCCGCGAGGGTCCGGATGCGCGGTCGCAGAGCCTCGACCTGGCGTGGCGCAAAGGCCAACGCGGCGAGTCCACGGCGCCGCGCGTGTTCGGGTGCGTCGGAGCTGATCATCTGCGTTTCGCCGCGCTCGATGATCTGCCGGGCTCGCGCATCGTTGCCACCGAGTGGCGCCAGCAGCCTGGCCAGCCGGCGCGACGAGAAACGTGCCGAGTCGCGCAGTCCCGCGACGACGTCCGAGTAGCGGCTGACGAACCAGGCCCCATAGGCCTCGCTCCGGTAGACGGGTTGCTCGGATCTCAGCCGGTCATAGTAGGGATAGGGATCGATGACGAAATCGCGGCTCCAGGGCAGATATGGGTCGCTGGCCGTCTCCGGACCAACCATCAGTCTATCGACCAGCCGTCCTTCACGGTCATGAGTCCGCCTCGTGCCAGTTTCATGACTAGACAGGTCTATACTACCTCCGTGAGTGCGGCGCGTCCACCGGGTCAGACGTTTATCGAAGGCGCGGATCCGCACAGCAGGCCGTGGCTGCCGGCACTGGCCAACACGTCGCTGCGCATCTACCTGCTGGCCCAGGCGGTGAGCTACAACGGCACCTGGATGTACCACGTTGCCGTGGGCTGGCTGGCCATGGAGCTCACCGGCTCACCGCTGATCGTGGGCGCAGTCACGGCCGCCCGAGCCCTGCCGATCATCCTGCTGGTCGTACCAGCCGGAGTGCTCGCTGACCGGCTGGACCGGCGCCTGCTCATCATCGCGGCCAGCCTCGTGGCCATGTCGTCGTCGCTCGTGCTGGCGTGGCTGGCCCTCAGCGACGGCTTGACCGTTGGCTGGCTGATCGGCCTGTCGGCGTTGACCGGCCTGGCCAATGCCATCGAAGTACCCACTTTCAACTCGTTCGTCGGGCAGCTGGCCGGGCGGCGGATGATATCCAACGCGATCGCGCTCAACGCGATCGTATTCAACCTGGCCCGCCTGTCCGGGCCGGCCGCGGCAGGCCTCATCATCGCCGGCTTCGGCGCCGCCATCGTCTTCGTGGTAAACGCACTGACGTACGCGCCGCTGGTGGTTGGCCTGCTGCTGATACCCGCGGATAACGTGCGCGAGCGAGGTGCGCTCGGGCTTGCCGCCCTGCGCCAGGCCGGCGCCTTCGTGCGCTCCTCGACCGAGATCCGCGGGACCCTGCTGCTGCTGGCCGCCAACTCGCTGCTCGTCACGGGCTACCTCGTCCTTGCCCCCGCTGTTGCCGACCTGCTCGCCGCCGGTCCCGAAGGGGTGGGTTTCCTCTTCTCGGGAGCGGGCGCAGGCGCCCTGATCGCCGGCCTCCTGCTAGCGCTACTTCGCGAGCGGCCCGCGGGGCGCGACGCGCTGATGCTGGCCGCCGTGTGCACGGGCGTGGGGCAGCTGCTGGTGGCCGTCTCGGGAGTGCTGCCACTATCCATCGCGGCGATGGCTCTGGCCGGGGGTGGCATGGTCGCTTTCAGCGCGATCTCCAATGCGCAGGTCCAGGTGATCGTGCCTGACGCGCTGCGCGGCCGCGTCATGGGCTTCTACGCCCTGTCCGTGGCAGGCCTGGTACCCCTGGCCGCCGTCATCGTCGGGATGCTGGCAGAAGCCGTCGGGACGAGCTCGGCGCTCGGGGCCACGGCGATTGCCTGGCTTGGCCTGATCGCGGCGCGGCAGGTGGCGTCGCGCCGCGGCGCTCAGTTGGAGCGCTCGGGGGTCTGGTAGTGGTGGCAGTAACGCCACAGGCACCGCCGAACGAGCTCGGCGTCGTCGGCCAGCTCGGGGCCAAAGCGATCCAGGCGGAACCACGAGAGATCGAAAGGTTCCTCACCGGTCACCATCCAGTGGGCCATTGCCTCTCCTGCGGCGGGTGAGATCGACAGGCCGCCGACGACGCAACCACTCATCACCCAAAAGCCCCGGACCGCGGTCGACCGGTCGAAGATGTGGTGGCCGTCGGCGGTCATCGTGGGCAGTCCACCGCGCAGGACCGTGACCCGCGCATCGCGCAATGCCGGGTACTCGACGAGGACGTCGTCGGTCAGCTTACGCAGCGGCTCCAGGTCGAGGGGCAGGTCCGCCATGCCCTCCTCAAAGAGCGCCGGATCAAATGCCAGCGGATCCCGCTCGTAGCCTCCGAACATCAGCCCGCCCTGTTCCGGTCGCACGTAAACGTGCGCATCCACCACCCGAACGATTGGCATGTCCGCGCTGACCGAGGCAATCGGCTCGGTGATGTACAGCTGGTGGCGCACCGGAACCGCCGGAATGCGCACGCCGACCATCGCCCCAACGCGGGGCGCCCACGCCCCCGCAGCATTGAGCACCACCGGCGTTCTGATCTCGCCGCGGTCGGTGATGACCCGCTCCACGGCGCCGTTACGGATAACAATGTCGGTGACCGTTGTACTTGGCTCGACGGCAGCGCCCAGCCGCTCCGCGGCCCGGACGTAGGCACGCGGCAGATCGCCCGGCTCGAGATAGACGTCCGAACCCGTCCACCACATCGCCAGCGCGCGTTCGGGATTGGCATACGGCGCTCGGCGCCGCGCCTCCGCCTTGTCAACCAGCTCAATGTCGATGCCTCGCTGCCTGCCTCGCCGCACCTCTTCCCGAACCTGCTCCGCGTACTCCGGCGTGCGGGCAATCTTGAGGGCACCGACCTGGTGGCACTCGAGTGGCTCGCCAGTCTCGGCCTCGAAGTTGAGGAGCTTGTCGACGCTGCGCATGGCCATCTGCGTGGTGACGTGGTCATAACGAATCTGCTGCGTCTGCCCTGCAGCCCGGGGTGATGTTTGAGAGGCAACCTCGAACCGGTCGACTAGCGCTACCCGCTGGCCCAGTCGTGCCAGGTGATAGGCGGCGCTCGCCCCGAACGCACCCGCGCCGATGACGACCACGTCGGCGTCGTCGATCATGACCCTCCCCTAGCGGCTGACCGCAAGGATTCGACCTTCGCCGCAGTACATACGATACTAGACATGTATGATCCATGCTCCGTCGGAAGACGACGCGCCGAGTGCCGCGGCCGCCCTACCGGGAGCTGGCCGAGCCCGGCAGCCGATTGGCTTCATCGGCTTGGGTGTGATGGGCAGCGCCATGGCCAGTCGGCTGATGGCACGCGGCTACAGGCTCAGGGTGCACTCGCGCACGGCCACGACGGCTGCTCCCCTCGTCGCGCAGGGAGCCACCTACGCCGATACGGCGAACGGAGCCGCCAGCGAGGCGGACGTCGTCTTCCTGTCGTTGCCCGACGACAGCGCCGTCAGCAGTGTGGTAGCCGCGATTGTCGCCGGCGCATCCCTGAGACCTGGTGCTGTGATTGTGGACACCAGCACGACCACGCCCGCGACGGCCAGGTCTGCCGGGGCGGCCGTCGCACAGGCCGGCGGCAGCTTCCTCGACGCACCGGTCTCAGGCGGCCAGATCGGCGCGCTTGAGGGGACCCTGGCAGTAATGGTCGGCGGCCCGGCAGACGCGCTCGAGCGGGTACGCCCGCCCCTGGAGACACTGGCACGTGAAGTCATCCACGTGGGGCCTTCCGGTGCGGGGCAGATCGCGAAGGCCTGCAACCAACTCGTCGTCATGGCCACGCTCGAGGCAGTCGCCGAGGCGCTCATGCTGGCGGGCGCATCGGGCGTCGATCCGCGGCGCGTGCTGGATGCGCTCGTGGTCGGCTACGCCGGCAGCCGGGCTATGGATGTCTGCGGGCGACGCATGCTCGATCATGACTTCCGTCCAGGCGGCAAGGCCAGCTATCACGCCAAGGACGTCGCGATACTGCGCGAGATCTCAGCACAGACCGGCGTCCCGCTTGCTCTCTTCGAGCAGCTGGCGCCACTGGTGGAGCGACTCGTGGCACTGGGAGGTTCGGAGCTGGACCACTCGGCACTGCTCCTAGTGCTCGAGGAGGCTACCGGCATCAAGCTTGGCGAGACGAGGTCGGTGAGCCATTCATGAGCGGAGTCTCGAAGAGCAGCCGTGACGAAGGCCTCCTCTACCGGCTGCCTGGCCGTAACTGGCAACTGATGCTTGGACCGGAGCTGCAGTCCGCGGAGCGGATGACTATGTCGGTGGCCAGCTTCCCGCCGGGCTCCGCGCCGCCAGGTCATGTGCATCCCGCCGAGGAAGAAGTCGTCTATGTGTTGGCTGGGCGCGGCCGGCTACTTGCGCCCGATCAGTCAGTGTATCTGGAGCCGGGGGTCTGCTTCCGCGTACCACCCGGCGTGGTACATGGAGCCGTCAACGACGGGGACGAACCCCTGGAACTGCTCTGCGTATTCTCGCCACCGGTGACTCCCGGCGGGTATGAAGCGGACTCATAGCGGACTCGCCGCCGGACGCTCGACGCTTACGCTGAGTCCATCGGTGACGAGCCACTCCCCGGGCGCCGGGGCCACAGCGGTTCGCCGTCCAGAGCTATCGAGCAGCGATGCCTGCGCAAGGAACTCTGCTACCTCCGGATCGTCGACGTTCAGGTAGTGCGTGGCGACGGCAACGTTGACGCCGAGCATCTCGGCAGCGTATGCCGCCTCAGCCGGCGTCATCTCGCCCGTCACGAGACGTCCGGGGCCGGCAAGGACAGGCACTGGCAGCTCCTTGGGATGTGTACAGCCGATCAGGCCGACGGTGGGCCGGTATAGCTCGCCGATGAGGCGCATGTCGCCGAAGATGGCGGTATCGCCGAAGTGATAGATGCGCACGCCCGGCTCGGTCTCAACGATGAATGCCAGCGGCGTTCCGGTGATCACCCGCCCATCGGACAGCGTCGCCGAGGACCAGTGGTGGCACTCGACGGGCCGCACGATGACGCCCCCGACCTCGACGACGATGCCCCAGACTGTGGCGCGGACCCGTCCTGCCGGGACCCCACGATCGATCAGCAGGGCGCGCGTGTCGGCACCGCAGACGATGGGGGCGCCGGTCGCCAGCGCGATCGTCCCAGCGTCACCGACGTGGTCCGGAGCTGCGTGCGTGACCAGGATCACGTCGGGGCGCTCGACGGCGGACGCCGCGATGGGCGCGACCGGATTGCCGGTGAGGAAAGGATCGATCAGGATCCGCTGGCCGGGTCCCACGACCTCAAAGCCGGCCGCGCCGAGGAAGCGCATGCGGGTGGGCAAGGCGGTCTCCTAAAGGGAACTGTACAGGTATAGACTGGGGATTGTAGTCTAGCTCCTGTAGCGCGCCGTGGAGTAGGGAGTAGAGAGGACCGGTGCAGAGCATCGCCGTGATCGGAGCGGGAGCGATGGGCGGCCTATGGGCCGGCAAGATCGCTGCCGCTGGCTACCCGACAACGATCATCGATGTCTCGACCGAACTCATCGATGCCGTACGCACGGACGGCCTGGTCGTCGAAGAGGGTACGGTGTCGCTCACTTCGCGGCCGCAGGCGACTACTGATGCACGGTCGCTCGATGCGGCAGTGGATGTCATCTTCGTCTTCGTCAAGGGCCCACACACTCCCTCGGCCGCAGGCCTGCTGCCCCCGCTCATCGGGCCGGACACGACGGTCGTCACGCTGCAGAACGGCTGGGGCAACGCGGACGTGCTGGCGGAGCGGGTCCCGGCAGACCAGCTCGTGGTGGGGGTGACGTACGAGGGCTCGATGATCCTGTCGCCCGGCCGCGTGCGCCACAACGGCTATGGAATGACATACCTCGGCCCTTTCGTGGATGGCGCGGGCCTGCGGCGGGCGCAGGCAGTTGACGGGGTGATGGCTGCGGCGGGTTTCGAGTGCCTTGTCACGCCGGCCGTTAAGACCGAGATATGGCGCAAGCTGGTGCACAACGCGTCCTGCCTGGCCGTGTCGGCACTGACCGGCTTGCGCACCGCCGAGCTTGTTGATCCTGGCCCGGTCCGCGAGCTGGTCGATGCGCTGGCCCGGGAAGCCGTTGCGGTCGCCCGCAAGGTGGGCTACGACATCGATGCCGACGAACGCATCGAAACGATCCATCGAGTCCTGGGCGCCGCCGGCCTCGGCATACCCTCGATGCTGGCCGACGTAAGGGCTCGGCGGGCGACCGAGATATCGACCATCAACGGGGCCGTCGTTCGCGCCGCACACACCGCGGGAATGGCGGCGCCGCTCAACGAATCAATGTTCGCGCTGGTCAGCGGCCTGGAGCGATCGTGGTCCAGCTAGCCGTCAGGCGCACCACTCGGCATCCGGATCCCAGCGAGGAGCGGCCCAGCGCTCGGCTCTGCCGGCTTCGGTCCGGGCGAGCTTCTGCCTCAGCGCCAGCCAGCGCGCGGCCCATCGGTCCGGAACGCGCAAGACTTCCGAAGGCCGGGCGGCACTCGGAGCCAGGAAGCCGCCGGCATCCAGATTGGGCCGGCCAGTACCCGGGCGACCATAGCGCAGGTCGAAGCTCCACTCGAACCTGATCGGGCACCGTTGTCCAGAGCACCATGGACTGTCCGCTTGTCCACGGACGGAAGCCACGGGCCCGCGAGCAGTTCCGCTTGTTTGCCGACTCGACGGACGCACGCGGCAGACGCTCACATACATCGAGCGCATTCGGCCCTCCTTCGAGCACGTCACCGGCTCGCCGATGCACCCCGATTGGCTGCTGGGCGCGCTCTGGTCGGCGCGGTTTATGGAGGGAGACCTCGACGAGACGGCGGCCGGCGTGGAGGCGCACTACTGGCGCAACAGGAACTCGCGCCTGCTGCGTAATCGTTCGGGTTGAGCGGTCATCTGAATGTTCCCCCTGAGAAAGTGCGGTAGTGGTCGAGGATCTCGGCGTGCAGCGCCGCGAAGCGGTCCTGGTCCGCCGGCTGGTGCCCTCCTCCGCCTCGCCGGCGCAACTGCCAGGTCCGCCCGATACAGCCCGGCTGACCGCTGATCAGCGCCACGCTGTCGCCGATGCGCAGCGCCTCGTACAGGTCATGGGTGACGACGATCAGGCTCAGCCGGCGCGCATCGCGCAGCCCGAGCAGCCAGTCCTGCAGAGCGCTCCGTGTCGGGGGGTCGAGCGCGGCGAAGGGCTCGTCGAGCAGCAGGATCGGCCGACCGGTGATCACCACCCGCGCGACGTTGGCCCGCTGGGCCTGCCCGCCCGACAGCTGGGCAGGATACGCGTCGGCGACCTCGCCCAGGCCCAGCTCGTCGAGCGTGCGCTCGACCGACGCTCGCTGGCGGCCGGCCGCGTTGGCCGCAAAGCGCAGTCCGAGGGCGACGTTCTGGGCAACCGTCAGCCACGGCAGCAGGCTGGGCTCCTGGAAGCAGATACCGACCGCGTGTGGCCCGGCCGCACCGCCTTCGACCTCGAGTCGACCGTCGTCGAGCGGCTCGAGGCCGGCCAGCGTGCGCAGCAGCGTCGACTTGCCACAGCCGCTCGGGCCGAGCAGCGCCAGCAGCTCGCCCTGGTGGAGCGCCAGGTCGAGCGCGCTGAACACGACGTTACGGCGGCCCGCGCGCTGGTAGCTCTTCTGGCCGCCGGCTAGGCGGAGCGCGACAGCAGCCATCGCAGCTGCACCTCCGTCGGCGACTGGACGGGCAGGAAGGCCACCTCGCGCACGCGGCGGGCGGTGGCGCTGCCCCGCAGGAAGCCGCGGCCGCCGGCGCTGGCCAGCTCCGTGCCCACCGCCTCTGCGGCCAGTTGTGCGGCGGCCAGGCGCAGGCTGAGCAGCTCGCGCCGCGAGACGGTCTCGGGGCCGTGGCGGTCGACCCACCTCGTGTTCGCCTGCAGCCGGCGCTGGGCGCGAGCGAAGCCCTCGTGCAGGCGTTGGAGGTCGGGCTCGAGCACGCCATTCATCGGTCCCTCATAGGCTGCCGCCGCCTCGAGCGCCGCCCCGGCCAGGCCAAGGCAGAAGGCCGCCTGAAGCAGCAGGAAGGCCGGCAGGATGAGGTCGATAAAGGGGCCCAGCTCGGCAGCCACCACGAAGTCCCCCGCGACCCGCGCCTCCTCGAGCACGACCGACGTGCTACCCGTGGCGCCCAGCGCCAGCAGCTCGGGGTAGGGTGCGAGGCTGAGGCCGGGAGTCTCGTCGGTCAGCGCCACGACTATCGCCTGCGCCGGATCGTCGGCATGGGCCGCGGCCGTCACGGCGACAAAGGGTGGCAACAGGTTGGAGGCCCACGGGATGCGCCCGTCGAGGCACAGCTCGCCCGAGGGCAGCGTGCTGTACTTGACCGGCAGCGGCGCGCCCGCGAGGTGGCGCGCCGTGCCGTTGGCCAGCGCCGTGGCACCCAGCAACTTGCCCGTGCGCAGGCCCGGGAGATAGGCGTGCAGCGACGATCCGGCTGGCGCCAGGCCGATGTAGTGGCTTGCCATACGATGAGCCCAGGCGGAGAAGGCCGAGGCCAGGTCGAAGCGCGCGACCAGCCCGATCAGCTCGGCCGAGCGCTCCAGGCTCGCCTCGGGCAGGCCAAGCTCGGCGAGTGCGCCGATGCCTTCGCGCACGCCGGCCCGACCGGCGTCGACATCCGCCGCCCGGCCGGCGAAGAAGCCCTCGATGCGCTCGGCCAGGTGCTCGGCGGGCGCCAGCTCAAGCGCGGACACGGCTGCTCGCCTCCTCCAGCCGGGTAAGGCGGTCAACGGGCGTTTCGACTGCCGCTCGGGCACGTAACACGGCCGCCTCGTCCGGCGCACGGTAGAAGCACAGGCACTTGGACATGTCGACGCAGACGTAGGTCCGCAGGAAGGTCGTCTCGGGCACTTGCGCGTAGAGCGGCGCCTTGGCGCGCTTGCGCGCCAGGTAGCGTTCCATGGTCAGGCCGTTGGGCAGGTCCCACTCGACGAGATAGCCCGCCTCGTCGCGGGCAGCCTTGACGTCTGCCAAGGTGGGCCCGACCAGGCGCACCTCGACTACACCGTGGAAGCTCAGCTCCCGCTCGCGCAGGGCTTCCTCGAGCCGCTCGGGCGTGCCTTGCTCGGTAACCTCGACAACGGCGTAGAGCAGGCCGGCATCGAGCCCCACCTGCAGCTCGACGAGCTCCGCGTCGGTCGCCTCGACGGCCTCCGCTATCGGCCGGAACAGGCTCTCGGGCGCCGCGTCGCGGAGGGGAAACTCGATGAGATAGAGCGCCATGACAAGCTCCTGCGGTCAACGTCTGCCGTCGGAGCCGTGCAGTGGCGCACGGGAGAGTCAGGCGGGCCGAGCGGCCCAGCGATGGTGGGGTTCACGGACCGCTCGGCCCGAGGAGGAGGAAGGGCGAGAGTCGGTGAGCTAACCGAGCCCGACGGCAGTGCTACGGCAGTCGTGACCCGACCCTCGCACGGGACAGGTACACATCGCCATGGGCTGCTGCCGGTCGTTCACGCGACACAGCGTAGCGCCGAAGACTGTCATCAGTCCAATCGAATGTGGCGATTGTTATGATCGATCTCATCAATCGGCGCCACATGTAGATCCAGATGCTTCTCGCTCAGCTCCAGGCGTTCGTCGAAATCGCTCGCCAGGGCACCGTCCGTGAGGCGGCCGGGATCCTGCACGTCGGGCAGCCCGCCCTCACCGCGCGCATCGCGGCCCTCGAACGGGACGTCGGCGCACGGCTCTTCGAGCGCAGCCCGAAGGGGATGCGGCTGACGCCGGCCGGGCGTGCTCTGCTGCCTCATGCCGAACGGGCGATAGCCAGCGTCGAGGCGGGCATTGCCCGTGCGCGTGACGTCGAGCACGGCCGCCTCGGCGAGGTGGTCATCGGCGCCGCCCCGGCAGTCAGCGCCTATGTCCTACCCGAGCTGATCGCCCGCCTGCGTAGGCGGCTGCCCGACCTGCGCACGCTGGTTCGTACCGGCCACTCCGAGGAGATCGTCGAGCTGGTCGCCGGCGGCGAGGTCGACGTGGGACTGGTCCGCGAGCTGCTTGACAGGCGTCTGGTGAGCCATCCGCTGTTCGAGGAGGAGCTGGTGCTCGTCGTGCCCGCCGACCATCCCTTCGCCGGCGCGCGGAGGCTGCCCGTCGAGCGCCTGCGCGAGAGCATGCTCATCCTCTTTGACCGTACCTCGAGCTACTACGAGATGACCCACGTGCTGTTCCGCGGGGCAGGCGTCGTACCAGGCGGCACGATCGAGGTCGACAACATCGAGACCGCCAAGCGGATGACCCTGCGCGGCCTGGGCATCGCCTTCCTGCCCTCTACCGCCGTCGCCGACGCGCTGGCTGACTCGTCACTCGTCGTCGTCCGCGTCGACGGTGTCGGGCCGCTCCGCCGGCGGGTAGTCGCCGTCGTACGCGCGCGCGGCACGGCGACGGTGCCGCCCGAGCTGTGGGAGCTGCTGCACCAGATCCCGACCTTGGTGCAGGGCGCGACGCCGGCTTGATGGGCAGGCAGCCCCCGCTTGACAGCGTCTGCTACGGTCACGTCCATGCGCCGCCACTTTGAGCTGAAGTCGAAGGCCAAGCTCGAGCGGTCCTGCCGGGAGGCACGGGCCTAGAGGCCGCGCGCGTTCGACAAGCAACGTAGCGGGGCCTTTAGGCAGCGAGGCCCCGATCGGAGGACCGCGTATCCAGCAGGAGACGCGGTCTTTTCATGTGCCAGTCGGGCGGCCTCACCAGCCAGCGGCCCCTCCACCTGCGACAGGAGGGAGCAGATGCAATCGGTGATCTTGGGCAGCGGGCCGATGGGCCGCGCGCTCGCCGCCGCCCTTGCCGAGGCCGGCCATCGCGCCGACGTCCTCGGTCGACCGCCCGACGGAAACCACCCGCCGTCGGCCTTCGCCGGCACCGACGTCGTCTTCGACTTCTCCATCGGGCGAGCTGTGGCGGGCAACGTCCGTGCGGCGCTGGCCGGCGGCTGCCGCCGGCTGGTGATCGGCACCACCGGCTGGAACGACGATCACGAGCTGGTCGACGGCCTCCTACGCCAGGCTGGTGCGGCGGCGGTCGTCGCACCCACGTTCAGCCCCGGTGTGACGCTCTTCCTCGCCCTGGCCGAGGAGGCGGCCCGGCGCTTCGGCGCGCTCGACGGCTATGACCCGTACATCTTGGAGTGGCATCGGGCGGCCAAGCTCGACCGGCCCTCCGGAACAGCCGGGGAGCTGGCGCGTCGCGTACTGGCGGCGCACCCCAGGAAGCAGCGGCTCGCCGACCCGGCGCGCGAGGGACGTCTCGCGGCGGACGGGTTGGAGCTGGTCAGCCTCCGTGCCGGTGAGTCGCCGGGCATGCACCTGCTCGGCTTCGATGCCGCCGGCGAGACGTTCGAGCTGCGTCTGACGGCGCGCGACAGGAGCGCCTACGCGGCCGGCGCCCTGCTGGCCGCCGACTGGCTGCTTCGCCAGTCCCGCCCGGCCGGCATGCACCCCTTCAGCGCTGTGCTCGACGAGCTCATCGCCGCACCCGTTCCCGCCTGAGCGACACACCGTCAAGCGAAAGGAGCCACCGATGAACAGCCCCCTCCCCTTCACCACTGCGTCGACCAGCGGCCGCCGACTGAGCGGCGTGGTCACGGCGATGGTCAGCCCCTTCACCGCCGCCGGCGAGCTTGACACGGCAGCCTTCCGGCGCCTGCTTCAGCGCCAGCTCGAGGCCGGCGTGGGCGGCATCTCACCCGTCGGCACAACGGGTGAATCGCCGACCCTGTCGGCCGCCGAGCGCGAGTGGCTCATCGAGCTGGCGGTCGAGGCGGTCGCCGACGCCAATCCGGCCACGCGCCCGCTCATCGTCGCCGGCACCGGCACCAACGACACCGCTGCCACCATCCGCGCCACGCGCCGGGCGGCCGAGCTGGGCGCCGACGCGGCGCTGGTCGTCGCGCCCTACTACAACCGCCCCAACCAGCGCATGCTCGAAGCCCACTATCGGGCCGTAGCCGACGAGGCCGAGCTGCCCATCGTCGTCTACAACGTGCCGAGCCGGACGGCGAGCAACGTCGAGGCGGACACGCTGCTGCGCTTGGCCGAGCATCCGCGCATCGTCGCCGTCAAGGAGGCCTCGGGCAACCTCGATCAGATCGCCGTCATCGTGCGCGATCGGCCACTTGACTTTGCCGTCCTCGCCGGCGACGACATCTGGACCCTGCCGCTGCTGGCGCTGGGTGGCGACGGCGTCGTGTCGGTGGCCAGCAACGAGGTGCCGGCCGATATGGTCGCCCTGTGCGGCGCCGCCTTTGGCGGCGACTGGGCGACAGCGCGCGGGATCCATCAGCGCCTGCTGCCGCTCTTTCGGGCCAACTTCGCCGGCGCACCCAATCCCGCGCCGGTCAAGGCCGCGCTGGCGATGATGGGCCTGCTCAACGATCGGCTGCGCCTGCCGCTGCTGCCGCTGGAAGAGCCCCACCGGCAGCGGCTGGCTGCCGTCTTGGAGTCGACCGGCATCGAGCTCGCCGGTCGCCCGGCCGAGGCGATGCGGGCGTGAGCGCCGGCACCCCAACGACGTCCGGCACCGCCGCACTTGAGGCGGTGTTGGACGAGCTCGACGCGGGCCGCCTGCGGGCGGCCTGGCCCGACGAGGCGGCGCCGGCCCGCTGGCGCGTCGATCCGGCGGTCAAGGAGCAGATCCTGGCCCTCTTCCGCGCCGGGTCGCCGCGCTCCTATGAGCCGATCGAAGCGTTCCGCTTCCGCGATCGGTCGAGCCTGCCGCCACGGCGACGGCCGCTGGGGTCGCAGCGCGTCGTGCCCGGCGGTACGACCGTCCGTGCCGGTGCCTACCTCGGCGAGCGGGTGGTCGTCATGCCGCCGTCGTACATCAACGTCGGGGCCTGGATCGGAGCCGACACGATGGTCGACTCGCACGTGCTGGTCGGCTCGTGCGCCCAGATCGGAGCGCGCGTGCACCTGTCTGCCGGCGTCCAGATTGGCGGCGTGCTCGAGCCGCCCAACGCGCGCCCGGTGATCGTGGAGGACGACGTCTTCGTCGGCGCCGGCTGCGGGCTGTTCGATGGCGTGCTGGTGCGCCGTGGAGCAGTGCTCGGTGCCGGCGTGCGCCTGACCGGCACCAGCCGCCTGTACGACCTCATCGCGGAGCAGGTGTTGTGTGGCACGCCTGAGACTCCGCTGGAGGTTCCGGCCGACGTCGTCGTCGTGCCCGGCACGCGGGTGGTCAGCAGCGCCTTTGGCGAGGAGCACGGACTTGCCATCGAGACGGCATTGATCGTCAAGGCGCGCGATGCGGGCACAGACGCGCGTACTGCCCTCGAGGCGGCCCTCCGGTGAGGGCCAGCGACGAGGAGCTACGGGCACTCGCCGAGCGCTTCGGAACGCCGCTCTACATCTACGACTTGGACGAGGTCGCCGAACGCGTGACTACCCTGCGCTCCGCGCTGCCGCCTGCAGTCCATATCGCATACGCTGTCAAGGCCAACCCGTCGCCGGCCATCCTCGCCCGGATGGCCGAGATGGGCCTCGGCGCCGATGTGGCCTCGGCTGGTGAGCTCGAGGCGGTGCGCCGGAGCGGCATCGATCCGGGCTCGGTCGTCTTCACCGGCCCGGGCAAGCGCGACGACGAGCTGGAGCTGGCGGTCTGCGCGGGCCTGCGCGCCATCACCGTTGAGTCGCTCGGCGAGCTCGAGCGGCTCCGGCGGATCGCCCGGCAGGACGGGCGGCGAGTGCCAGTTCTGTTGCGCGCGGCGGCGACGGCCGCCGACGATGCTGGGCATCCCTTGATCGGCTCGGGCGCGGGCAAGTTCGGCATGCGCCCGGCCGACCTCGCGCGCGCAGCCCGGCTCGCCGCCACCGCACCCGAGCTGGACCTCGTCGGCCTGCACGCCTTCCACGCCTCCAACGCGCTCGACGCAGACCTGCTGCTGGAGCATGCCGAACGGACGATGGCCACCGCCGCGCAACTTGCGCGGCGCACCGGTGTCCGCTTCAGGCTGGTCGACATCGGCGGCGGCCTGGGCATCCCCTACGCCGACGAGGATCCACCGCTCGACGTCGGCTACCTGGGCCGGGGCCTTGGCCGTCTGGTCGATCGGTGGCAGGCAGACCCTGCCTTTCAGAACCTGCGGCTGCTCATCGAGCCCGGGCGGTACCTGGTCGGGCCGGCAGGCGTCTACGTCGCGCGCGTTGTCGACGTCAAGCGCTCCGATGAGGGGATGGTCGCCATCGTCGACGGCGGCGTCCACCACCTGCT
>CAYRMQ010000001.1:78289-98845 GCA_964425305.1 uncultured Anaerolineaceae bacterium
CTGGCCCGCGCGCGTGTCAAGCCGCCGGAGTGGGCAGTAGCCGCGATCAAGGTCCAGAGGGCGGCTCCTGCGTCTCGCTCGTTGTCTCGCGTACACCGAGCGCATCGGCAACGCGGGTGATGAAGTGTCGGTACGCGGCGGCCAGGACGATCGACAAAATCTGCTTGTCGTCGAACCCGACGTCGCGAAGACGCTGAACGTCGTTCTCCGTCATCTGGCTCTGCTGGAAGGTCAGCTTCTCGCAAAACTCGAGCACGGCACGCTCCGACTCGGATAGCTTCGCGGCGCGCCAGTTCCGTCGGACCTGGTCGGCTTCCTCCGACGTCGCATTCCCATGTTCGCGTAGGAACCGGCCGTGCGTGGTCGAGCAGTATTCGCAGTTCAGCATTCCTGAGATCGCGACAGCGATCAGTTCCTCCAGTCGCCGGCCGAGCCCAGAGCCGCCGAAGGTCACGGCGCGGGATAAGCGCAGGCGGGCATTGAGGGCATCTGGTCTAAGGCTCATGACGCTCACGATGGGACTCACCTCCGGCGCCTGTCCACGACCACCCGCCAGCGTCGAGTCGTACACCTGACGCAGCGTGCCTGTCGACTCCTCGTACGCGATTTCACGTATCCAGGCCATCGGCCCCTCCTCTCGTCAGCGGCCGGCCAGACGATCCCCACCGCCATAGGCGCGAGCGTGCCGTTGACGCTGTAGTGACGCAGACGGTCCCTGTGGCCGATGGCCGGCAGCCTCTATGACGAAGTCGGCGACTGCAGCAGCAGGGTCTACCGCCGGCACCGGCCAACTTGGACTGTCCCCTGGCACTGCCAGCGGAAGCTCCGTGCAGGCGAGCAAGAGCACGTCTGCGCCTGTGCTGACGAGAGAGCGAGCGGCCGCGAGCAGTCGGTCGTAGTTCTCGTCCGAGACACCGCCCGTCGCTTTCACGCCTCCTCGGCGGTAGATCGCCTCCATGACGTCTCGTTGAGCATCAGGTGTCGGCAAGAGTGTCTCGACCTCGCGCTGCGCAAAGGCCCGCTGATAGATGCCCGTGCAAATGGTTCCTGTTGTGGCGAGACAGCCGACGCGTGAGGGTCGGTGTGCAAGCACTGCCTCGACGGTGACTTCGATCCACGGAACGATCGGGGTCGTGATCGCTTCGGCTATGTCCTCGGTGAAGACGTTGGCGGTGTTGCAGGGAATCACCAGCAGCGAGGCTCCGGCCCCATCGAGCCGGCGCGCCACTCTGATGATCGCTGGCCTCGGGTCAGGACCATCTCCCAGTAGGTACGCGGTTCGATCCGGTATGCGCGGTTCTGACTCGATGATCACGTGAAGATGATCCTGATCGCGCTGGGCTGCCGTTCGAACAGTCAGCGTTCGATAGAAAGCGGCCGTCGCGAGCGGTCCCATGCCGCCGATGATTCCCAGCGTCGTTCGGCCCGACGAGCGGTCGGACCGAAATTCCGCCGGGCGAGTTCGTTGGTTCGCGGTCATCAGGCTAGAGCCGGCATCACGTCGTCGCCGACAGCTCGTAGCGCGCGCATGACCGCGTCAGGACTCAGTCCGGGATGATCGAGCGCCAAGATCAGCAAGGACGCGTTGAGCTGATCGCGATACCAGCCGATCTCTCGCGCCACATGCTCGGCGTCGCCAATTATGAAGCGGTCGCGGCCGTACTCGCGAATGTCGTCCAGCGTCGCGTCATCGGGTATGAAGGAGTAATCCCTGGTGTAGTGGAAATGCAGCGCAGGGAGAGCTTCGCTCCATGCTTGATCGTTCGAAGGAGCTATCCAGGCGTCGCGCCTGATGATGGGCCCGGGAACGCCTGATCGGTCCGCGATCGCCAGCTCATCTCGATAGACGTTGGCCAGCGCGAGCAGGTCCCCCTTCGATTCGCCCGGCTTGCATAACCAGCCATCCGCCAGCCGCGCCGCCCGCCGGACGGCTGGCTCGGCAGAGGCAGCGAGCCAGATGGGCGGTCGCGGTGCCTGCACCGGCCGGGGCGTGACGGTGAGACCGTCGATCCGAAAGAAGCGACCGCTGTGCTCAACCGCCTCCTCGGTGAGCAGACGATCGATGAGCAACAAGCTCTCCTCGTATCGTGCGCGTCGCTCAGAGAAAGGGATGCCGAAGCCAGCGTATTCGCGCGGACGCCCGCCCAGCCCAAATGCGCCGGCGATCGCACGTCCGCCAGACAGGTTGTCCAGCACCGCGACGTCCTCGGCCGCCCGGACTGGGTGAATCATCGGCAGCGGGCGCACGCCCGCTGCGAGGCGCACACGCGACGTTCGCGTCGCGAAGCCTCCAAGCACCACGTGCGGTGACGGGATGTAACCGTCTTCCTGGAAGTGATGCTCGGCGACGGTCAAACAGTCGAAGCCGAGTGCGTCTGCGACCTGTGCCTGCTCTACGTAGCGTGGGTAGAGCAGGTGCCAGTCGCGAAACGACCGCGATGCCAGTCGGAAGTGCAGGCCTAGCCGCATGGGCTCCGCCAATAACGCCGGCTACTGATTGATCGCAGCGAAGCTGGCTTCCGCAGCAGCCAGAACGTCGTCGATGTCCTCGTGCGTGTGAGCAGCAGAGAGGAACCAGTGCTCATATGGATCGGGATGAATCAGAACACCGCGTCCGATCATTTCAATGGCGAAGCGTCGGTATGCCTCCCCATCGAGGTCTCGCACATCCTGATAACTGCGGATCCGCTCGCGACTGGTGAAGTAGAGCTGCATCATCGACCCTTCGCCCTGAACGATCGCGGCAAGGCCAGCGCGCTCAATGAGCGAGCGCAGTCCGCTGCGCAGCCGGTGGCCAAGGTCATCGAGATGGCGGTAGACGGCACCGCCCTCCTCGCTCAACCTATCCAGCGTCGCTTCCGTCGCAGCGAGTGGTACGAGTCCGCCGTTGTAGGTGCCGGCGTGCCGCACCTCGGTCGTTCCCAGCAGGGCCATGATGTCGGCCCGACCACCAAAAGCACCGATCGTTGCCCCGTTCGCCATCGCCTTGGCATAGGTGGTCAGGTCGGCACGTATAGAGAAGAGCTCCTGAGCACCCCCCGGGCGGAGCCGGAAGCCGGTAACGACCTCGTCGAAGATCAGCAGAATGCCGTGGCGGGAAGTCAGCTCCCGCAGCGCCTCGAGATAACCAGGTTCGGGCGGGATGAAGCCCTTGTTGGCCATGACCGGCTCGAGCATCACTGCCGCCAGGTCATCGCGATGGCGCTCGATGGCCTCGGCCACAGCCTCGATGTCGTTCCATGGAGCAAGGATCATGGTCGAGTAGTGGGCAGGCGGTATCCCGCGACCCACCGGGAAGGGCTCGATCGCCTCGCCGTCGCTGCGGAATGGGGGGTTGATGTTGAGTAGGACCTGGTCGTGGTTACCGTGGAAGTGACCCTCGAACTTGAGGATCTTCGAGCGCCCGGTGAAGCCGCGCGCTAGACGCATGGCGTGCATGGTCGACTCGGTCCCGGAGTTCGTGAAGCGGACCATGTCGATGCCCGGCGCCATGCGGCAGATGCGCTCGGCCACCTCGACCTCGAGCGGAGTGCAGGTGGCAAACAGACTGCCCTGCCGAATCTGCTCGGAGACGGCTGCCACGACTGCCGGGTCGTTGTGGCCGAGGATGATCGGCCCGAGGCCGAGGACGAGATCGATATAGCGGTTGCCGTCAACATCGAACAGATACGCACCCTCGCCCCGCGTCATGTAGATGGGATACGGGTCGAACGCGCCCACGCCGCGAACAGGAGACAGGACACCGCCGGGCAGCACCCGTGAGGCGCGTTCGAAGAGCTCTCTTGAGGTGGGGGTGGCTTCTTCCCAGCTCGACCAGGGCGCGAGCACCTTCGCCATACGCTATATAGTATAGCAATGGCCGAGACGCCGCCGGGTAGCCGCGTCATAAGGGCGGACGCGCTCGAGATGCGCGAGCTGGCCAACGGTTGGGCGACGGAAACCGAGTACGTCGGCCCGGACGTCGGTGCACGCAACGTCTCGATCCGCGTGTACCGCTTCAGGCCATCGTCCGGCTTGGGTCCGTATCACATGCACACTACAGCGGAGAGCGTGTACTTCGTGCTGGTCGGCGTCGTCCGGGTGCGCCTGGGCGATCAGGAGCACCTGCTCGGCGCGGGCGATCTGGTCTTCATTCCGCCCGGCGAAGCGCACTCCATCGGCAACGGCGGGCCGGACGAGGCCACCATACTTGAGCTCTACGCGCCGGGCGAAACTGATTTCGTCCGTCTGCCGTTCCCCTAGGTCGGCGCAGCGCACGCTTCGCGCCCTCAACCCCTCGTCGTTGTCACATGTGCGCCTCGCTGGCTGTCGTCGTCGAGGCCGTTCCTGAGCGCGAGACGCGCGCCTGCCAGGACAGCGCTCGCTCGATCAGCAGCAGGGTGCCAAAGGCAATCGACGCGGACATGACCAGGAAGAGCAGGACGGTGAACAGCTCCGTCGTGCGCAGACCCGCGTTGTAGAACAGGAGCAGATAGCCGAGGCCCGCGTTCGCTGATACCCACTCGGAGACGATCGCGCCGATCACGCTGATCGTCAGCGCCAGCTTGAGCCCGGCAAACACGTGCGGAATGGCGGCCGGCAAGCGCACGTAGCGGTAGGTCTGCCAGCGGCTGGCATTGGCGGAACGCAATAGCTCGAGGTGACCGCGATCGGTGCCGTCGATGCCGGCCAGCGTGTTGATCAGCACGGGGAAGAACGTCAGCAGCGAGACCATCAGCACCTTCGGGGTTAGGTCGAGCCCGAACCAGACGATCAGCAGCGGCGCGATGGCGATCTTTGGTGTCGTCTGGGAGGCGATGACGATCGGATAGACGGCGCTGCGTATCACCGGCACGATGGCCATCACGATCGCGAGCGACAGGCCCGCAAGGCTGCCGGCCAGGAAGCCCAGGCCCGCGATGCGGAAGGTCGACACGAAGTGGCGGAAGAGCAGCGGGAAGTTCTCGAGGAAACTGGCGAAGATCGCACTCGGCGCGGGCAGGATGAAGCGCGGCGGATTGAACACGATGACGGCCAGCTCCCAGGCGCCGATGACACCGGCAAGGAGGGCCGGGGCGGCCAGCCAGCCGAGACGGGGTCTCAAAGTGCCAGCTCTCCTTCCTCGAGATATGCGTGAAGGCTCGACACGAGCTCGACGCTCTCCCGGCTGAACCTCATCTCCGAGGTGCGCGGGCGCGGCAGGTTGATCTGCACATCGGCCAGCACCCGTCCCGGCCGGGCTGACAGCACGACGACCCGATCGGACAGAAAGACAGCCTCGCTCAGGCTGTGGGTTACAAAGACGACGGTCTTCTTGTTCTCACTCCATATCCGCAGCAACTCGGTGTTCATGCGATGGCGTGTGATCTCGTCGAGGGCGCCGAACGGCTCGTCCATGAGCAGGATGCGCGGATCCAGCGCGAGCGCCCTGGCGATCGCCGCGCGCTGCTTCATGCCGCCCGACAGCTCGTGCGGGTAACGCCCGAGGAACCCCTCGAGACCGACCAGCGAGGCGAGCTCCTCGACGCGGCCGTTGGCGACCGGCATTCGGGCGAGCTGCGCCAGGAAGGAGATGTTCCCGGCGACGGTCCGCCATGGCAGGAGGACCGGATCCTGAAACATGTTTCCAATCTGGCGAGCTCGCCGTAGGGCTGAGGCCGGCTGGCCCTCGATGCGGACAGAGCCACTCGTGGGCTGCAGCAGGTCGCCGACCACCTTGAGCAGCGTCGTCTTGCCACAGCCAGATGGGCCGATCAGCGAGACGAACTGGTTGGCTTCGACCTTGAACGACGTCGGCTTCAGTGCCTCGGTGAGTGAGCCATCCTGGCTCCGATAGGTCACCGAGACGTTGTCAATTTCGATCAACTAAGAACGCTTTCGCCGCCCCGCTTCGAATGCTGGTCGCCTAGAAGTCGGCATTCTCAGGCAGGTACTCGTTGGTGTAGATCTCGCTGACCGGGGTCTCCTCGGTGATCGTGCCGCTCTCGAAGAGGAGCCGTTGCAGGTCTGCCCAGGGCTGATCCTCCATCCAGCCCCAGCCGTGCTCTTCGGTCCGAGGGCTGCGCATGATCTGGTGGGCTTCGACGGCCGACTCGTAGTACAGCGCGAGGCCCTCCTCCGGGTACAGCTCGGTGTATGTCTGTGCCAGTTCCTCGAGATTCGAGTCAGCCTCCAGGTAGCCCCTATACGTCGCGCGAAGGAAGCGCCGCAAAACGTCCTCGTTGCCTTCGAGCCATGCCGTGTTGACGATGACGCTGTGGCCGATGGGCTGGAGCTCCGGCGTCGAGAAGTGCAGGAACTGGATGTCTGGCTGCTCGGCTCGTGCGCGGACGAGATGGCCAGTGTTGAAACCGGTGCAGGCGTCCACTGTGCCGTTAAGCATCAGCGTGCACTTGATTGCACCGTCGACGACCTGGATGTCAACGTCGTTGTCCGGGTCCAAGCCGGCGTTGCGCAGGAAGGCGAACAGATTAACCGTGTCCTCGCCGGTTGCCTGGGTTGCGATGCTCAAGCCGGCCAGGTCCTCGAACCCGTTGACCTCGTGCTCGGGTCGGTACAAGACACCCGTGGGCGTGGCCTGTAGGTGGTTGGCAACAACAAGTATGGGCAGATCCTGGGACACTCCGGCCAGGATCGCGCCAGCGCCGGCGAAGCCGATGTCGGCCGAGCCCGCCCCTACGGCGGAAACCGCCGACGATGACCCATCAAGGGGCAAGAGTTCCACTTCGATGTTCTCTTCGGCGTAGTAGCCCCTCACCTGAGCCATCGTGATGCCCGTGTGCGTGTATTCCGGGACGGGCCAGTTGAGCGCCACACGGACCATCGCCGCCTCTGGTTCAGGGGTCGGCGCTTCGGTAGGCTGGTCCGTGACAACGGGGGTGCCCGGGGCTGGCGTCTCCGACGCGGGCGTTGACGGAGGATCTGTTGGTGCTGGTGGTGCAGGAGTTGACGGAGTTGCCTGGGTGCAGGCCGCCGCCACGACTACGAGGCTGACGAGGATCGCCGTCAGCCTGGGCCGTCGGATCGTGCTCACTGGTGCCTCCTCCAATCGCGTTGGACGTGGCCGTCCGGGTCCGCTCAGTCCCTATATTATATGGCGCATCAAGTATTTCGCCTGGCCAAGGGGCCACCACGGGAGGCAAGCCGACGATGGAGAGGGTTGGGTTCGGGACCGGTTACGACGGCTCGATCGGCGTTGCCGAGCTATCCAACCTCGTCAGTCAAGCCGAGGAGGCCGGCTTCCACACGGGCTTCTTCTCCGAGGCTGCGCGCCTGCTGCGCGACGGGCCGAGCGCGCTTAGCGCCATGGCTCTCGCCACCTCGCAGATTCAGCTGGGTGCCGTCCAGGTCGTGCGCCTGCGGACTGCGCCGGTCATGGCCCAAACGATAGCGACACTCGACGAACTGTCAGGCGGGCGCCTGATGATCGCGCCGGGCGCATGCAGCCCGGGCGCGGCCGCGCGCCACGGGTTGCCGCCGGCGGATCCCGGACAGGGGCTGATCGAGTACATGGAGACGATCCGCCTGCTGCTGACCGGCGAGTCGGTCACCTATCGCGGCGAGGTCGTCACCCTGGACAATGCCCAACTGGGCTGGAAGCCGACCAGGAGCAATGTGCCGCTGCTGCCGGCGGCGACGAGCAAACGCGGCCTGCGCATCGCAGGTCAGTACGGTGACGGGGTCCTCCTCGACGCGTGCGCCTCGGCCGAGTACAGCGCCAACGCAATCGCCGTTATGCGCGAGGCGGCCGCGGCGGCGGGCCGCGACGGGTCGCAGCTAACCGTCGCTCAGATCGTGACCTGCTCGATCGAGGACGACCGCAAGGCTGCTCTCGACGCCGTCCGCTGGGAGGTCGCAACGAAGCTCGATCCGCGTTCGCATCGTTTCCAGCGTTTCCGGATCGCGGTCGGTGAGCCGCACATGCGTGTCGAGGACCTGCCGCTCTTCGAGCAGGCCTTCCAGCGCGGCGGCAAGGAAGGCCTGCTGGCCGCCATTCCGGACTCTTACGTCGAAGGCGTGACTGCCAGCGGCACGCCGGATGAAGTCAAGCGCCGGGTGGCAGAGTACCGCGCAGCGGGCGTCGAGCTGCCGATCCTGCGGCCGGCGGCACGACACCAGGCCGACAGGCTTATGACTCTATTCGGCCCGCGCCTCGCCGGCGCCGCGGCCTGAGGCGACCTGTGCTGTCGGTGCGACCGGCTGGTCGAGGATGGCCAGCAGATCCGCGAGGGGAATAACGTCAGCGTACTTGGCCGCCATGTCAAAGAGCTCGACCTGGTGCGAGATCTGAGAGCGGTCGGCGACGCATTCGATCGGGACAACGATGCGGTAGTTGAGCGCGAACGCGTCGTTGACGGTGGCCCTGATGCAACCGCTCGTCGTCAGTCCAGTGACGATCAGCGAGTCGCAACGCAGGTAGTTGAGCATCGCGTGGAGCTGCGTGCCGAAGAAGGCCGAGTGTTTGGCCTTGATGACGATCAGATCGTCAGGTCGGGGAGCGACTCTGGCCACGATCTGGCGATCCTCCTCGCTGTTCGACGAGGCCAGCACGTCCAACCCGCGGCCCCGCAGCCAGGCGCCTGCCTCCGCTTCGATGCGATATGGGTTGCCGCGCGTGTAGATCGTTGGGAAGCCAGCTGCACGCGTCACGGTCAGCAGGCGGGCGATCTGCTCGGCACAGTGAGCGCCGGCAGGCACGAACGTGGATGCGGACGCGTTCTCGACGAAGCCGCGGGTTACGTCGACTACCAGCACGGCCGGCCTCTCGCCCAAACCCCACAGCTCGTCGAGGTGACCGGCGGTGTAGAAGTGGAGCATGTCCAGGTCCTCGTCGGGAATCAGCGGAAAGAGGGAGCGCAGGCGTTCGGAGCTGGGCTTGCGAGCTGTCACGGGCTACTCCTTTCTGTCGACAAGCGGGAGAAGCTCGACGGCGATCTCCTCGATGACCGACTCCCACTCGTCGAACCTGGCGCGCAGATCGACGATGAAGTGCTGCACGCCGATTGCTTCGAACGCCGCCAGCTGCTCGGCCATGCGCTCCGCGGGACCGGCGATCAGCACGCCATCGAAGCCGCTCTGAGCATCCCACTGTCGGGACGGGAAGCGCCCTTCGACCTCGGCGCGAATGCACCGGATGTCGAAGGCAGCCAGCGCTCGTTCGATCGTCGGACCGGGGCTTACCAGCGTCACCAACCCAACCTCCGGCTTCTGCCGCCCCGCCGCCTCGGCGAGTTGGTTGAGCAGGGCGATCCGCTCGGCGAGCATCGACACCGGGATGCGGCTGGCCAGCAGCCCATCGAAGTGGCTGATCGCGCGCCGCATCGCCCGCGGCGTGCCGCCGCCATACCAGAAGCGGATATGCCCGTCGGGCGGGTGGATGCGCACGCCGTCGAACGAGTAGTGCTCGCCGCGGTGGCTGATCGACTCGCCGGTAGCCAGCTTGCGCACGATCTCGACCTGCTCCTCGAGCAGGGCACCGCGACGGGTGCCGGAGGCGCCAATCGCGGCGAAGTGGTGAGCGCCGGCGCCCGTCCCCCAGGCGACGATCAGCCGTTCGGCCGGCACGAACCTCGTGAGGCTGACCAGCTGCATTGCAGTCTGGATCGGGTGCCGGTACGGGATCAGCGTCGCCGTACCCAGGGTCAGCCGCGAGCTGTGCGCTGCCACGACGGCGAGCTAGGTGAAGGGCTCGATGAACGTAACGTCCTGGTCTTCGAAGCCGTGTGGCCGGTAGACCAGGTGGTCACGAACCCAAACTGAGTCGTAGCCAAGGGTCTCGATTCGAGGGATGGTGTCCAGCAAGCGCGAGGAGGAAGCATGACGTCCGAAATGGGGGAGCAGCAGCCCGATCTTCATGCCGACGCTTCAGTGCAGGTCGTCCACCGCCATCAGCGGCGGCCGCGCGATCTCGCGCGCGACCGGGGTCGGGAGATACCGCTGTTCGGTCCGGCGGATGGTTCGGCGCTCGACGTCCACCTGATCGAGCTCGATCCAGGCGGCCCGGCGGGCCACTACCACTTCCACTCGAGAAGCGAGAATGTGTACGTCGTGCTTGAGGGATCGATCGAGGTCCGCCATGCCGGCGGCGGCGTCCGGCTCACCGTCGGCGATGCCATCCGGTTCCCGCCGAAAGTCGCCCACAGCGCGGTCGTCAGCGGCAGCGAGATGGCCGTGCTGCTCGAGATCTACGCGCCCGCGGAAGTGGACTTCGTTCGCCTCGACGAGCCGGCTCACGTCTCGCCTCGCTCGTAACGGCCGATCTCGATCACCTCTCCACCGGCGACCATCAGCCGGCCCCTCGCGTACACGTCGCGGATCTTTAGCCCCGCGCCGAAGACGAGCACGTCGGCGTCGGCACCGTCCGTGATGCGACCCTTCGCGCTCAGGCCAAGCGCGCTAGCCGGGTTGACCGTGGCAAGGGCCAGCGCCTCGTCCAGGCCGAAGCCGGCGACGACGAGGGCGCGTAGCTCGTCCAACAGCGAGTCCATGTGCTTGCGGTACGGGCGCCAGCGACCGTCTTTGCCGCGCTCGGGCACCGAGCCGTTGCCGTCCGTGCTCAGCGTCACGCGCTCCATCGGAACACCGGCCTCGCGCAGGCGGATGGCGGCGGCCGACGCCCGCATCGAGCCGGGCATCCCGCGCTCCGGCGAGATCATGCAGGTCAGGTCGGTCCAGACGCCCAGCCTGGCGAGCTTGATCGCCGTCTCTACGTGGTGGGGCGTGCGGTTGAGATGAGTCACCACCAGCCGGTCCCGATCGGCCAGCACGTCGGCCAGCTCCTGCACCAGCGCGTGGCCCTCGGTCAGCACTCCCAGGTGGACGTGCAGCACCAGCCGGCGACCAGTCGCTCGCTCGACCCACAGCAGCTCGCGACTCAGGTCGGCCAGCTCCTGCCTGCTATGCGATGGCGCCCGCTCGACGCCGATCGCCAGCTTCACGCCGAGCACGTCGGGTATCAGGTACCCGTCCCGCCAAACGCTGCCGCTCAGGTGCAACAAGGGCTTGCGGAAGCCCCCGGTGTAGACGTACGCGCTGATGCCGCCCTCCCTAAGCGCGCGCGCTTTGGCCAGCAGGCCTTCGAGACTCCGGCTGACCGGGTCGATGCCGAGCGGTGCGACGGCCGTGGTGATGCCATGGCCGGTGAAGTCGGACAGTTGCAGCTCCGGACTGCGTGAGTCGTAGCCGTCCCCTCCCCCGCCGCCGAGAAAGTGGACGTGGCCATCGACGAGGCCGGGTGCGAGGAAGGCGTCGGCCAGTTGCACGATCCGGGTGTGATCTCCGGCGAGCGTCTCGGCCGCCTCGCCGTCGAGCATGACAACCCTTCCGCCAGCGATCACGACGTCCAGCCGGCCGAGTGGCGCCGGCGCGTAGACCTCCGCGCCAGTCAGGACGGTCAGGATCGAAGGCGAGGGGCCGTCGCGCTTCGGCCGCCGGTCAATCACCGGAGCTCAGAGCGGCCGGGCGAAGGCGAGCAGACGCTCCTCCGTCATGTCTTCGATTGCCCAGCGCAGGCCCTCCCGACCGATGCCCGAGTCCTTGACCCCGCCGTACGGCATCGGGTCGGTCCGCCATGTTGGCACGTCGTTGACGATGACGCCGCCGACCTCCAGCTCGTCGTGAGCTAGGAGGGTCCGCTCGAGGTCGTTGGTGAAGACACCGCACTGGAGGCCGAATCGGCTGTCATTGATCTCGCGCAGTGCCGCGTCGAAGTCGGGCACGGGGAACAGATTGACGACCGGCGCGAACACCTCCTCGCCGCATACGCGGGCATCCTTTGGTACGTCGACGAGGACGGTCGGCGGATAGTACGAGCCGTTGGGTCGGCCGCCTGTCAGGGCGCTGGCGCCGCGCTCGAGCGCCTCGGTCACCCATTCGTGCGTCCGCGCCACGGCCTTCTCCTCGACCATCGGCCCGAGGTCCGTGTCGGGATCGGCTGGGTCGCCCACCTTGAGCTGCCCAACCCTCTCGACGAAGCGGCGCTTGACCCCCTCGAAGACCGACTCGACGACGTAGATACGCTGGACGCTGATGCACACCTGCCCGGCGTAGGCGAAAGACCCATAGGCGAGCCGATTGACGGCCCAGTCGAGGTCGGCCGTTTCGTCGACGATCGCGCCGGCGTTGCCGCCAAGCTCGAGGACGACCTTCTTCTTGCCCGCCTGCTCCTTCATCCGCCAACCCACAGACGGCGAGCCGGTGAACGTAAGCAGCTTGAACCTATCGTCGGAGACGAGCCTGTCGCCCGTGGCCCGATCCATGGGCAGGACGCTGACCGCACCGCGCGGCAGGTCAGTCTCCGCGATGTAGCGCGCGACCTGCAACATGACCAGCGGGTCCTTGGACGGCGGCTTGAGCACGATCGAGCAGCCAGCCGCGATCGCCGGTGCGATCTTGTGGGCCGAGAGATTGAGCGGGAAGTTGAAGGGAGTTATCCCCACTACGGGCCCGATCGGATAGCGGCGAACGATGCCGCTTCGCCCACGATTGGCGGCCATCCAGTCCAGCGGCAGCCACTCCCCGTTGATACGGAGCGCCTCTTCCGCCGCGGTCCGGAAAGTGAGCGCGGCGCGGGAAACCTCGCCACGCGCGTCCTTGATCGGCTTGCCTGACTCGCTCATCAAGAGGTTCGCCAGCTCGTCGGATTCGGCGGAGATCCGGGCGGCAACGTGGGCCAATGCGTCGCGGCGCTCGTAGCTTGCCAGCCGACGAGTCGCGTCGAACGCCTCGACGGCCGCCCGCGTCGCCTCCTCGAGCTCGGCCGGACCGGCCTGCCAGGTCGTAGCGACGAGCTCGCCGGTGGTCGGGTTGCGGACTTCCAGTGGCGAGCCGCGCTCCACGAACTCGCCGGCCAGATACAGCGGAACAGTGCCTGCTGCGGCGGTGGTATCGGCCATATCTCCTCCTGCAATAGAATATACAGCACGCCCGAGCGGCTCCGCCTCGCAGCGGCGACGCGCGCTGGAGCGTGCCATTACCAAGGGAGGAATGCCTCGATGGGTCGTGACGCCGCCGACGTGATCCTCAGCCACATCGACCGCGACGAGCTCGTCGACTTCGCCCGTCAGCTCGGAGAGATTCCCAGCCAGTGCGGCATCGATCCGGAAGGCCCGGTGGCGGAGCTGATGGCGGCCAAGCTGTCGGGCGGCGGGCTCGACGTGGAGCTGCGCGAAGTCTTCCCGGGCCGGCCCAACGTCCTCGGCTTCCTGCGCGGCGAAGCCGGCGGGCCGAAGCTCATGTTCAACGGCCACATCGACACAATGCCGCTGCATATGAACCCGCCGGCACAGCACACGGCCACGATCGACGGCTACATGCTGCGCGTCCACGGCATCCGCAACATGAAGGCCGGCGTGGCAGCGATGTCAGTCGCCGCGATCGCACTTTCGCGGTCGGGAGTGAATCTCCGCGGCGAGCTGTCGGTCGCTGGCGTAATGGGCCACCACGACGGCGGCATCGGCACTCACCAACTCCTCGTCGAGGGGGTCGTGCCCGATCACGCGATCGTGCCCGAGCCGACGGCGCTCAACATCCGGACGGTCCAGACGGGCAGCGTCAGCTTCCTGATCGACGTCATCGGTAGAACTGGACCCGCCGGCGAGGCGGCGATCTTCGAGAAGTACGGCGAGCTGGATAGCCTTCCGATCGATGCGATCGAGGAAGCGCTGGGTGTCATCTCGGCAATCCGCAGCACGCCCTTTACGTACGAGCCCGACGAGCGGATGCCCGACATCCCAATGGTCCATCTGCGCCGGATCATCGGCGGTTCGGGCCCTGACTACCTTTCCGGCGCTTATGTCGCCGACCGCTGCACCCTGACTGTGACCGTCATGACCGTTCCCGGCCAGACGCCGGAGAGCGTCCGTGCGGACCTCGAGAGCCACCTCTCGCGTTACGCCGCATCGCGCCGGGGTCTCGACATCAGGGTCGACTATGCCGTAAAGGATCCGGCCAAGCGTCTACGCCCGCCGCTCCAGTTGGATCCGGAGTGCGAGATCGCGCAGATCACGCGCCGTCGCCATCGCGAGATCGTCGGTAGCGATACGCGCGTCGGTGCCGTCGTTCCCTACTCATACTTCGGCTGTGACGCACAGCTGCTGTGGTCGGCCGGGGCTCAGGCGATCAGTTACGGGCCCGGCGATCACGCCTACGTCGCGGCCAACCGGGCCGTCGTCAAGATCGACGAGCTGATGAACTGCGCGAAGGTCATGGCTCTCGCCGCCTATGACCTCCTCGGACGCGACTAGCCCTGGTCAATTCGACCTCGCCATCAACGGTGGCGAGGTCGTCTTGCCGGCTGGCGTGCGTCGGCTGAACATCGGCGTGCGCGATGGGAAGGTCGTCGCCTTAACGCCGCCGAACGAGCGGCTCACCGGTCCGGAGACGGTCGACGCAACCGGCCTGACGATCCTGCCCGGCCTGTTCGACATGCACGTCCACTTCCGCGAGCCTGGGCACACGCACAAGGAGGACTTCGCCTCGGGCACGGCCGCCGCCGCGGTCGGGGGCTTCACGGCGGTCGCCGACATGCCCAACACCGTTCCGCCGACGACGAGCGCGCAGCGGCTGGCCGACAAACACGCGCTCGCCAACGGTCGCGCTCATGTCGACTTTGCACTGTGGGGCGGCGCCGGAACGCCCGATCGAGTTGCCGAGCTGGCCGCCGCTGGTGCCGTCGGCATCAAGGTCTATCTCGGCTTGGAGACGGCGCCCGATACCCACAGTGATGCGCCCGCCGAGCTGGCGGTCGCGGACGATGCTGCGCTGTACCGGATCATGGAGGCCGCCGCGGAAGAGGGAATCCTGGTCGCCGTGCACTGCGCTAATCGCGCGCTGCGTGATCTCTGGCGGAGGCATTGGCGTGGCCATGGCTTCCCCGAGCTGAAGGCGTCGATTGCGGCCGAGCCACAACTCCACAAGGTCGAGGCGATCACCCGTACCCTGCTGCTGGCGGCCGCCCTCGGAACGCGTCTCCACATCGTCCACGTGCCCGCCCCGGCGCTCGATCACATAAGGCGGGCGAAGGACGCCGGGATCGCCGTGACTGCCGAGGCAGCGCTGCCATTCATGACGCACGAACTGCTCGACACGGCGGCCGAGCTGGGATTCGATCGTTACCGCTCCTCCTCCGACGCGGACGCGCTGTGGCAGGCGGCGCGCGATGGCACGGTGGACGTGCTGGCGACCGACCACGCACCTCACACCCTGGCCGAGAAGCGCACCTTGCAGCAGGACCTGCTGGCAGGACCGTCCGGTTATCCCGAGCTCGACACCGCCCTGCCCATGCTGCTGGACGCGGTCAACCGCGGCGTGCTTGGGCTTTGCCGACTGGCCGAGCTGCTCGGAGCCGCGCCCGCGGCCATCCTGGACATCGAGGGAAAGGGCTCGATTGCCCTCGGCAGGGATGCAGACGTGGTCGTGGTCGACACGCGCAGAACGGATTTGATCAGGGCCGAGCGGCTACAGACCAAGGGAGGCTGGTCGCCTTACGAGGGCCGGGAGCTGACGGGATGGCCGGTTGCCACGTACCTCCGCGGGGTCGCGGTCGCCGAGAACGGCCTCCTTACGGGTACGCCGGCGGCGGGCCGGTTCCTCCCAGGAAAGGGTGCTGCCGCGCCGCGCTCGGCCGCCGGCGACGAGCTGGTGCGCTAGCTCGACAACGCGTCGGCCAGATGCTCCTCGACCATGTGCGCCGTGTCGCGAAGGTGTTGCTGGAGAGTCGCGACCGCCGCCTCGGCATCGCGCGCGCGGGCAGCCTGGAAGATCGCGTCGTGCTCGCGCAGCCACTTGGCGTAGGCATCGGGCAGCTGGCCCGCCGCGCGGCGGTAGCGCTCGCAGCGCTTCGACAGTGTCTCGATGAAGCGCGACAGCCAGGGCGACGCACACGCGCTGTACAGCTGCATGTCGAACTGACGATGGGCGCGGGACCAAGACCGGGCAGTATCGTCGGCGGCTTCTCGGCCATTGGCAACGCCGTCGCCCGGAGTTGCCCGTCGAAGGTCATCAAGAGCGAGCGCGACCCGGCCGAGCCATGCATCGTCGCCGGCTGCGATCGCCCGGCGGAGCGCTTCCGACTCGAGGATGACGCGTGTCTCGTAGACGTCGCGCAGGTCGTCGCGCGAGATTGGCGAGACCGTCACACCGACGCGCGCGTCGAGGACGACCAGGCCTTCCACGGCAAGCCGTTGCAGAGCCTCGCGCAGGGGGGTGGCGCTGACGCCATAGCGGGGAGCGATCTCGGAGGCACGCAGCCGTTGGCCCGGACGCAACTCGCCGGACAGGATGTCTGCGCGCAAGGCGTCTTCCAACTGGAGCGCCAGAGTAGCGCGCGAAACCCTAGATCCTGCTTCTTCCAACGTCATTCCTGGTCCATCCCGCCTCGTCTATATACTATAGCGCAGTGCCGCACAGGCCCCCTGCGCTAAACCGCCGTGCCCGCATGGCACTCGAGCGTGCCGCCCGAGGCGCGCGTCTCCATCGACGCGCACTGCACCGTCGAGCCGAACTTGGTTGGTGTGAGTTTGCCACCACCGCCTACGTCCGTGACCGGTTGCACGCACTCGGTGTTGATCGCCTGGTCTGGGGGCGCGACCTGCTCAAGTCGGTGGCGAGGCTGGGACTCCCCCGCGCGGACGTGCGAGAGCGCGCCCGTCGGCAGGCGATCGCGTGGGGTGTTCCCGAGAGCGACGTCGCCGAGATGGACGAGCACGGCACGGGCGTCGCGGCCGAGATCGGCGGCGCGAACCTCGCGCACGACGGGCCGATCATCGGCCTTCGCGTCGACATGGATGCGCTGCCGATCGTCGAGTCGGACTCGGCGGAGCACTTCCCCGCGCGCGAAGGATTTGCCTCAGAAGTCGCCGGCGTCATGCACGCCTGCGGCCATGATGGCCACGTCGCGCTCGGGTTGGCCGTGGCCGAGGCGCTGGTCAGCGTCCAAGACGAGCTGCCCGGAACGGTTCGGCTCCTGTTCCAGCCCGCCGAGGAGGGCACGCGTGGCGCGCTGGCCTTCGTCGACGCAGATTGGCTGGATGACGTCGACATCCTCTTTGCCCTCCACATCTCTGGGCTGTCCGGCCTTCACACAGGCGCGTACTCGCCCGGTGTCGACGACCTGCTCGCGACCATCAAGTTCGACGTGGTTCTCCATGGCCGAGCGGCGCACTATGCGTCGGCGCCGGAGAAGGGCCGCTCGGCATTGGCCGCGGCGAGCGCGATCGCCCTGCTGTCACAGGGCCTGCCGCGCCCGCCGGGCACGAGGGCGTTGATCAACGTCGGGCGGCTCGACTCCGGCACGGCTCGCAACGTGGTACCCGAGCACGGCCAGCTGGAGATGGAGGTTCGCGCCGAGACGGATGAGCAGGCCGCCGATTTGTTCGCCCACGTCGAGCGACTGGTCAGCGGCGTCGGCATGGGCCTCGAGGTCGAGACGGGCATCCAGGTCGTGGGGCGGAGCCCGGCGGCAGGCAGCGACAAGGCATTGGCCTCCGTTGTCGCCGCGGCCGGCGAGAAGATGGCGCTGGCGCGCTTCGACGGCCTGACGATGGAGGCGAGCGACGATGCGGCGGCCATGATGCGCCGCGTCCAGGAGCGGGGCGGCAGAGCGGTCTATCTCAAGGTTGGGTCGGACCTGGCGGGCGGCAATCACACTCCGACCTTCGACTTCGACGAGCGCTGCCTCCCGATCGGGGTGGAGCTCCTGACGCGATCGATCCTTGCCAGCCTCGACGCCGGAAGCCCGAAGCAAGAGCGCTAGCCCCGTCGGCGAGCAGTCCAGCCGAACGCATTACAGGGCGCCTCTATATGGCTGGCCCTTCGTCGCCTTGCTCGGCGTCACTCTGCTGGGCTTTGGCGGCTTCTCGATCATCCAGACCATCCTGCCCCTCTACGTCGTCGCGCTCGGCGGCAGCGCCACGCTGGTCGGCTTCGTCGTGGCGGCGTTCAGCCTGCCTTCCGTGGTCCTTCGCCCTTTCATCGGCCGATGGGTCGACGAACGAAGCCGGCGCGCGGTTTATCTCGTCGGCACCTTCACGCTGGGGCTTGCGGGATTCCTCTACCTGGTGCCCCACCTTGCATTCGTCCTGCTCACGCGCGTCCTGCACGGCACCGGCTGGGCCGCCTTCAACACTGCCGGCGGCACCATCCTCGCTGACCTCGCACCTCCGTCACGGCGAGGTGAGGCGGCTGGGATCTACAACCTGATGCCGGGCGTCGCGAACATGGCGATGCCGACGATTGGACTCGTACTCCTGACGGCAGGCGGCTTCGCCCTCCCCTTCGCCGTCGCCGCACTGTTCGGCCTGCTCGCGGCCGCCCTGCTCGGTTTCGGTCCGCTGCCGCCCGACCGGCCGCGAGCTCGGCGGCGCAGCCGTTTCTGGTCCGCCCTCGTCGAGCGAACGGCGCTGTTACCGATGAGCTTCGAGTTTCTGTTCGCCCTGACCAGCACGCTGTTCTGGGTGTACCCACCATTGTTTGCGCAGGCGATGGGTATACCGCTCGCCGACCTGGCTGGCTACTACGTGCCCGTCGGGGTGGCGCTTGTGATGGCCCGAATTGTCGTCGGCCGGCTTCTCGATCGCATGTCACGTGCCACCGCCCTGCTGGCCGGGGCACTGTCGATCGCCAGCGCGTTGGTCGTCGCCAGTCTCGCCACAGGCGTCGTCGTGCTCGCTGCTGCCGGCATCCTGTATGCCCTCGCTTCGTCGTTCGTCACGCCCGCGGCGATGGCCGCCGCGATCGACCGCGCGCCGGATGATCGACGAGGGTCTGCGATCGCCACCTACTCGCTGGGCTATCAGCTGGCGGTCGGCACCGGCGGCTTCCTATGGGGCGGCGCGATCGACGCATTCGGCTTTCCGGCACCCTACGTGCTGGCCCTGACCAGTCCGGCTTTGCTTGCGGCTGTCGCGCTTACGAAGGGCAAGCGGTTGACCGGGAGCCGTTCCGAAACCCAATGAGTGTGTGGGCCAGAGAGCCTCGTGGTTATCAGAGTGCCTCGTGGTTCGAATCGGCGGTGCCGGCTGGCTGCGCGCGCACTGGGCCGGCGTGCATGCCCTTCAGTCATTGGTCGTCGGATATCCACGCCTCCTCAGTCCTCGCCCGCGACAAGCGCAGCCACCTTAGGGGTCAGATAAGGGGTCGGTCGGGCGTCTCGACCACAGATCTGAGCACAAATCAGTCCATGCGGCATCGAAGCGCTGCCTAGGATGAACGCCAGTGGCGCCTCGGCGCCGACGTGTCGTCGTCTCGCCAAGGCCGTGCCTGAGGGTCACGCTGAGAGCCACGCGACCCAGAACTAGGGCTGCCACGACCGGCCCTGACTAAGCTTAGAACAAACGCGCGAAAATGAGCGTGAAAATGGCTCCGGCGGCAGGACTCGAACCTGCGACCAAGCGGTTAACAGCTACCTCGCCTCGAGCGACCTACAGCCGGTCGCCGGGGCTGTGCTGGCGATAGGCCGCTCGCGCCCGTTCATCGGCCGCCGATGCGCCGTAGCGGCCGAGCATCTCGCGCGAGCGCCAACCGGCGATGCGCATGACGTCGCCCTCCTGCATCCCGTCGGCGAGGAGCTGGTGGGCGAAAGTGTGGCGAAAAAGGTGGACGTACACGTTCGGGATGCCCGCCTGGGCGGCGCGGCGGCGCACCATGAGCAGGATGCTGTTGTCACGCAGCGGCCCCTTGGGACCGAGCCACAGCGCCTCCGACGCGGCGTGCGGGTGGCGCGCGCGGAGGCGTAGATAGCGGTCGAGCGCGTGGGCCGTCTTGCGGCCGAAGGGCACCGCCCGTGAGCGACGGCCCTTGCCCATGACGACCGCGACGTCGTGGTCGAAGTCGATGTCGGCGACGTTCAGCCCGGCGCACTCACCCCGTCGCATGCCGGTGTCGATCAGCAGCCGGATGATTGCGGAGTCTCGGCGGGCCACGAAATCGCTGCCCTCGCACGCCTTGAGTAGCGCCCGCAGGTGTTCGGGCGTTAGCACCTCGGGCGGCTGCACCGGCACTGCCGGCGGGCGCATCCTCGCCATCGGGCTTGCCGGGATCTCGTCGTCCTCGGCGAGCCAGCGGAAGAACTGCTGCAGGCTGCGGTAGCGGTTGGCCACCGACGCCGGTCGGCGCCCGCGCTCCTGCAGGGCGACGAGGAACGCTTCGACGTGCTCGCGCCGGATCGCGCCGACGTCGCGCGGCATCCCGCTCTCGGCAAGGAAGCGCGCGAAGTGGTCGAGCCCGTCGAGGTAGGTCCGGACCGTCCGCGGTGCCTTGTTCGCCGCGCGCAGGCTGCGCGCGAAGCTGGCCTTGGCCTGCTCGACCGAGAGGCCGACCGCAACGCCGCCATCCGCTACGATATCTAGTGGTCTGGTCGCTTGTGCCATGGCTCGCGAGCCCCTGATTCGGCTCCACAAAACTGGCCCGAATCAGCTCTCTCGCAGCGTTGTGCTCAAGCACCCGGACCGGCCGATTCGCAATCATGCTCTCTGGCTGAGCACGAATCGGGCGAAAATCGCGGTGGCCTTAGCTCAATCGGCAGAGCATCGGATTGTGGCTCCGAAGGTTACGGGTTCAAGCCCCGTAGGCCACCCCACC
>CAYRMQ010000002.1:0-81878 GCA_964425305.1 uncultured Anaerolineaceae bacterium
GTAGCGGTCGTTGAGCCGCTTGAAGTGGTCGATGTCGACCATCAGCGCGCCGATGCTGTCGCCCGATCGGCGGCGCGGCTCGACGACGGCCATCAGCTCCTCCAGGTAGCGCCGATTGGGCAGGCCGGTGAGCGCGTCCATGTTGGCTCGGCTCTTGGCCTCCTCGAAGGCGTAGGCTCGGGCGAGCGCCGCCGACAGCTCCTGTGCCGACCAGTTCAGCAGGCGCCTGTCGGCGGCACTCCACGGCCGCTCCTGGCGTCGCGAGAGAATCAGCGCCCCAACGATCCGCTCTTCGACCAGCAGCGGCGCGGCGAGCGTCCGCGGCAGGCCGTAGGCGCGGCGCAGGCGGGCGGCCAACTCGTCGGCGACGGCCTGCTCGGCCGTACGCGTGCGTGACGCCTGGCGCCCTTCGCCGCCGGGGAGCGCCTGTGGTTCAAGCACGCTCAACGGCAGCAGCGTGCGCGAAACTGGCACCTGCGCACTGCTCGACACCAGAGTCGTCTCGACAACGCGCTCGCTGGGCCGGACTCGCGAGACGATGACGTGGTCGGCGTCCGCCGCGCGGCGCAGCTCCTCGACGATCGCCTGCACGATCGCCTCGGACGAGAGCGAGCGCGAGAGCTCCTGCAGCATGCGCGTGATGCCGGCCTCGCGCGCGTCGCGCCGCCGGGCGATGTGGCGGCTGATCGCCACCTGCAGGCCGAGCGCCGCCGCCAGGGCGCCGAGCGCCAGTGCCTGGACGGCGATGAGGGCATCCGAGGGGTCGCGCACGAGAGCCACGACGACGCTGCCGCCGAGGACGAAGAGCGCGATCGCCGCCGCAACGCGGGTGCGCTGCAGGCGGAGGTCATCGCGCATCTCTGGCGATGGCTCTGGCGGTGGACGGAGGGGGACGGCCATGCCCGAGAAGGATGTCTGCTACGGCCGAAGCTTGTCGAGGACCATTGGTACTGGCTCAATGGCAGGCTCGCGCTGTGGTGCCGTGAGCGCGCCGCTCGCCGGGCAGACACTTGACGGCCCGGGTGGTTAACCCGGGCCGTCAAACAGCTCACCAGGGTAGCGGCGACGCAGGCAGGTCAGGGACTGCTTGAACCTCGCTTGCCGCCGGGAATCCTGCCTGTGTACTGGAAGATGTAGAGGCCGTAGTCCCGGTCGCTGGCGAGGACGTAGTACTCGCCGTTGGGATGCTTGTGGACCTCCACGCCCCAGAAGTTGTTGCCGCCGGCGTCGATGAAGGCGCCGACCTGTGTCAGACCCTTGTCGTCGAACTTGAGGACGCGGAAGCCGCCCGCGTAATACGAGAGGTAGGCGAGGTTCGATCCCATCCGCGGGTCCGTCGCCACCTCGTGCACCGAGAGCGCGCCGAAGCCCGTCGCGAACGCCGGGTTCTGCGATTCGGGGATGGCGTAGGTACCCAGCTGTGCGATCGAGCCGGGCTTGCCGGGCTCCGAAGGCACCTTCGTGCGGACGAAATCAAGCGCTAAGCGTCCGCCTCGTCCCGCCTCCCCCCTTTGCCTGCCGCCCCTCCTCGCCTTCGGTGCTGGGTACCGCGCGGTCAGGGAAGCCGAGAGTAACAGCGCCAAACCTGGCGAAAGAGGCGATTCCACGAAGTGGTGCGTGCTGGCAACACCGGGGAAGCGTCGGGCCTCCCCGGCGAAGCGGAGAGGCCCGGCGCGAGCACGTTTTCCCTGGACGCGCTACGGGATGACGTTCAGCTGCGTCTGCGGGTTAAGGTGGCTGAGCTTGCGCGCGCCTGCCCGTGCCTTGTCGCTGAGCAGGAACGTGTCCACGCCACGCAGGATGTCGTTGGCGTAGATGAAGCCGTTGTACCAGTAGCTTGACCAGGTGCTGGCGCCGTTCGGCTTGTAGAAACCGATCTCGGAATCGGCCTCGCTGACGCCTGCGATCAGCTTGTCGACGTCAACGACTGTGGTCCCCGCGGTGTAGGCCGAGCTTACGAGCACCTTGCGGCCCTTGGCCAGCGGCAGGAAGTTGAAGTTGTGCATGGTGCAGGTGCCGGCTTCCGAGCGCGGGATCTTGTAGCTGGCCAGCTCTGCTCCATTGGACGTGCTCAGGAACCAGATGCGGCCCTGGTCGTCATCGGGATCGACGCAGCGAGCCGCGCCGCCGCCGCCCGATTCGTCGCCGAAAGCCACGACCGAGCCGTCCCAGCTGAAGCTCGCCGAGTGGAACAAGTCGATGTTCGCCGGGTTGATGACCGGGTTGTCGTAACGCCAGAGGAACGCCGGATTAGCCGGGTCCGAGATGTCCCACAGCTGCCCCTCAGTCAGGCAGGCCGCGGCCGCCAGCCCCAGCTGCATGAAGACGCTTATGTCGTGGCAGGCACGCAGCGTCGAGCCGATGTATGTCCCCCACTCGGTGTCGCCGTCGAGGTGGTAGGGGGAGACGGTCGCCGCCGTCGGATCGTTCAGCGGAACCTCTATGATCGAGATCTTGCTGTGGCCGCCGCCATCCTCTGCCCGCACGCAATTGGGTCCCTGGGCTGCGGCGCCGATGGGATAGCTCGACACGTACACGAAGACTCGATTGTTGGCGGCATCGGGCACGAGCGTGTGGGTGTGGCTCCCGCAGTCGGTCGCCACTGAGGCGACGTGCACCGGCGCGGTCACGTCGCTGATGTCGAAGATGCGCACGCCTTCGAACATGCCTGGCGTGGATGCGGTCACGCCAGCGCCAGTGCTGTTGCAATTGCCGTGATTCTGGGGCGCATCGACGGATTGGAAGAGCAGGTTGCCCCAGACCGAAAGGTCACTCTGCGCGCCGTTGCAAGCGAAATCGGTCACGACGACCGGCGCCTGCGGATCGGAGATGTCGATGACTCGGAAGCCCAGGTAGTTGCCGGCGAAGGCGTACTTGCCCCAGAAGGCGAGATCTGACTGGGTCGCGGCCGCCGAGCGCGCCACGTTGGACAGCAGCTTGATGTTTCGGCTGTGCTGGTCGGGCCCCGACGAGCCCGGTCCGGCGTGGTCGCCCTCTGGGTCATCGTCCGCGACGGCAGTGCCCGCGAAGGCTAGCGTCAATGCCAGCGCAAGCGGAATAAGGCGCAACGACGCCCTCATCTTTCCCTCCACTCCCCCCTCTTCGCCCCCCTGCGATGAGGCCCTGCCGGAAACGACCGCAATGCCGCGCCGCTGCCGGCCGAGCAGGTGCGATGGAGCGTAGCTCGGCCGCCCGCGCAATCAAGACGTTTATCCACAGTCCTGACCGGCTTGCGACTCAATCGAGGGCGCTTTCGGCCCTCGGCGTCGCGACTCCCGGCCGGCTACCCGCCCGGGCCGCGCTCGAGGTCGTAGCCGGCTGCGCTCCAGCCGGGAATCCCGCCGCTGATCCAGGTCACGTCGTTGAAGCCCGCCTGACGCAAGAGCCCGGCCGCCACGGCGCTGCGATAGCCGGCCGTGCAGATCGTGGCGATCGGCCTGTCATGGGGAAGCTCGGTGAGCCGGTCGGGCAGGTCGCCGGCCATCAGGTGCAGCGCTCCGGGCACGTGACCGCGCTCGAACTCGTCCCGCTGCCGCACGTCGAGAACAAGCGGCGTGCCCCGACCGTCGCCGGCGTCGTCCCGGGCCAGCCAGTCACGGAGGTCGTGCACCGTGGCCCGCTGGCTGGACTCGACCGGGTAGCCATTCGACAACCAGCCGCCGATTCCCCCCTGCAGGTATCCGCGGACGTCCTCGTAGCCGATGCGCAGCGCCTGGCGCAGCGCATCATCCCAGTCGTCGGGCCGGTCGAGGACCAGCACCAGTGGACGGTCGTGGGGCACCACCCAGCCGAGCCAGGTACCGAATGAGCTGCCGGACGGGATGGAAAGAGCAGCGGGGAGGTGGGCCGTCGCGTACTCCGAGTGCGAGCGTAGATCGATGGCCAGCGCCCCGGCTCCGAGCAGCTCGTGGACCCGCTCGGGCGGCAGCGGCCTCGGTGGTTCGATCGCACCCAGCGGGCGGGGACCTGCCTGGTTGATCGGCCTCATCCGGGCGAAGTAGCGCGGGTAGGCCGGTTGACCCTGCAGCAACGCACGCACGAACTCCTCTACCTCGCCGATCGCCAGCAGCCCGTTGTGGCGGCGCTCGTAGCCGATCGTGCTGTTCGGCGTCGTCGCGATGTCCTTCGAGCAGAGCGAGCCGCCTCCATGCGTCGGCAGAACGCCGACGAAGTCCTCCTGGGCGAGCAGGTGGTCGTGCAGGGAGTGGAACATCTGGCGCCCGTACTGCTCGGCCGTTTCGGCGCCCAGCAGGTCGGTGCGTCCCACTGCACCGACGAGAAGCGAGCCGCCGGTGAAGACCAGCAGCGGCTCGTCGGCGCGCGTACGGTCGGCGACCGAGTAGGCTACGTGCTCGGGGGTGTGACCGGGAGTATCGAGCGTACTGAAACGGAGGGCCCCGACGTCGAACTCCTCGCCGTCGCGCACGCCCACGTGCTCGTGACGCAGCTCGGCGCCGGCCCCGATTACGTGCCGTGCGCCGGTCAGCTCAGCCAGCTCGCGCGCGCCCGAGACGTAATCGTTGTGCAGGTGCGTCTCGACGACGTGGGTGATGCGCAGCCCGCGTTGCGCGGCATCGCCCAGATAGATGTCCACGTCCCGCCGCGGATCGACGATCGCCGCCACTCCTTGCGTGTCGTCGGCGACCAGCGCGCTTATGTGGCCGAGCCCCTTGATGACGTATTGGAGCAGCTCCATCCGCGGCCGAGCATAGCAGCGCCGCAGCCTCGCCCCAAGTCACCCGCCGAAGGCCGGGACGGCCGAGTAGACTGGCCTGCCGTGGTCGAAGACAGCGTGACGGAGCCGGCCGGCCGGCGGGGATTCTGCCTCTGGTTCACGGGCCTCTCCGGTTCCGGCAAGAGCACGACCGCGCAGCGTGTGGCGGAGCTGCTCGAGGCACGCGGGCGGACGGTCAGCATGCTCGATGGTGACGTGGTGCGCACCCATCTCTCGCGCGGCCTCGGCTTCAGCCGTGAGGATCGCGACGAGAACGTGCGCCGGGTCGGGTTCGTCGCCGGCGAAGTGGTGCGCCACGGGGGGATTGCCGTCTGCGCACTGGTCAGCCCGTATCGAGCGACGCGCGACGAGGTGCGCGCCAGGATCCGGTCGCCGTCGTTCGTCGAGATCTTCGTCGACACGCCGCTGGAGGTCTGCGCCGAGCGCGATGTCAAGGGCCTGTACGCGGGCTCGGAACGCGGAGACGTGGCTGCACTTACCGGCGTCAGCGACCCCTACGAGCCGCCGCTCTCACCCGAGCTGCGCCTGGAGACCGTCGGCCGGACGGTCGATGAGAACGCCCGCGAAGTGCTCCGCTACCTCGAAGAGCGGCGGATGCTCGAGAAGGCTGCGGAATCTCACCCCTCGGCACGATCTACATCATGACCAGGCCGCCGTCGACGGCGAGTACCTGGCCGGTGATGTAGGCGGCCTCGTCGGAGACGAGGAACGCCACCGCCTGGGCCACTTCCTCAGCCGTCCCGAAACGACCAAGCGGCGTGCGCTCCTTGATCTGCTCGAGCAATTCCTCGGGCAGCTTTTCGGTCAGCTCGGTCAGCACGAAACCGGGCGCGACGGCGTTGACGGTGATGTTGCGCGACGCGAGCTCGCGTGCCGCGGCCTTGGTCAGGCCGATCAGGCCGGCCTTCGCCGACGAGTAATTTGCCTGACCCATCTGGCCGGCCTGGCCGGACACGCTGGTGATGTTGACGATCCGCCCCGACCGGGCGCGGAGCATCGGCCGGGTAACCGCCTTGAGCGTGAAGAACGCGCCGAACAGGTTCGTCTCGAGCACCTCGCGCCACGTCTCGGGCGTCATGCGCATGATCAGATCGTCGCGCGTGACGCCGGCGTTGTTGACCAGGATGTCGACCCTGCCCAGCTCGTCGACGCAGGCCTTGACCAGCTCGTCCGCCGATTCCGGCTGGGTGACGTCCGCCTGGCGGGCGACCGCGCGCCGGCCGAGCCTGGTCACCTCGCCGACGACCTCCTCGGCGGCGGCGGCGTTGCCGCGGTAGGAGAAGCACACGTCCGCGCCCTGCTGTGCCAGGCGCAGCACGATCGCGCGCCCGATGCCGCGCGAGCCGCCGGTGACGATGGCGGCCCTGCCCGACAGATCGATCATCAGTCGCCCTCCTCTCCCCCGCTGTTGACCCAGCCGGCGCCTCTCACGCGGGCACTTCGCGGTGGGCGGGCTCGGGCTCGCCAGGCACGACGTCGTCGAGCGGCGTAGGCGGACCGCCGCCACCCTCGAGGACCTCGCGCAGGCGATCTGGAATGGGGTCGACCGAGCTCCAGTCGATCGGCTCGCGCACGCTGGCCACCGGCTCCACGGCCTCCGCCCGCCGGCCGTTCGCCGGATCGGCCGTCCATTCGAGCGCGATGGCACCACTGGTCAGCCCAGCGCCGAAGGCGACGAGCACGATCTTGTAGCCGGTCTTGATCCGCCCAGCGTCTACTGCCTCGGCGAGGGCGATGCCGACCGACGCCGCCGAGGTGTTGCCGTAGCGGTCGACGTTGACGAACATCTTGTCCATCGGCAGGTCGAGGCCCTTGGCCACCGACTCGATGATGCGCACGTTGGCCTGGTGCGGGATGAACAGGTCGATCTCGTCGGGCCGCCAGCCGGCACGCTCGATTGCGGCCAGTGCGGTCGTGGCCAGCGTCTTGGTCGCGTAGCGGTAGGTCTCCCTGCCCTCCATTCGGACGAAGTGCTCGCCACGAGCCACCGTCTGCCCCGACACCGGGCTGCGCGAGCCGCCGGAGGGCAGCCAGATCATGTAGGCGCCGTCCGGGTCGGTGGTCATCTGGAGTCCGGCCATTCCGCCGCGCTCATCGTCGGAGGCTGACAGCACGACCGCGCCGGCGCCGTCGCCAAAGAGGATGCACGTGCTTCGATCGGAGAAGTCGAGGAAGCGCGACAGCGTTTCGGCGCCGATGACCAGCGCGTGCTTGAAGGCGCCTGAGCGGAGGTAGGCGTCGGCCGAAGAATAGGCGTAGACGAAGCCCGAGCAGGCGGCCATCACGTCCATCGCCGCGGCGGTGGTGTTGCCGATGGCCTCCTTGACGAGCGCGCCGGTCGAGGGCATCCAGTAGTCGGGCGTGAGCGTCGCGACGAGGATGACGTCGATGTCGTTGGGCTCCAGGCCGGCGACCGCGATGGCGCGCTTGCCGGCGATGGCGGCGAGCGTGGCAGTCGTCTCGTGCGGCGCCGCGATGCGCCGCTCGCGGATGCCGGTGCGCTGGACGATCCACTCATCGGAGGTGTCGACGACGCGTTCCAGGTCCGCGTTGCTCAGCACCCGCTCGGGCGCGTACATGCCCCAGCCGGTGACGCGGACACTTTTCGGGATCATGGCTCGACCTCTATCAGCGGCTGCTTGGCCTTGACGAGCGACCCGCTCTCGACGCAGATGCGCACCACCCGGCCGGCCACGTCGCTCTTGATCTCGTTGAACAGCTTCATCGCCTCGATCAGCCCGATGACTTGGCCGACGTGGACGTCGGCGCCCTCGCTCACGTATGGCTCCGCGCCGGGCGACGGTGCCGTGTAGAAGAGCCCGGTCAGCGGCGCCACGACGGCGTGCGTCGTCGTCGCCGGCGCCGGCTCATCGATCGACTCGGCGGCCGCTCGCGGCTCGGCGACGACGGTTGCGGCCGTTACCTGCGGTCGTGCGGCAAGGGCTGTCGGGCTGCGCAGGATCAATCCGGTCCCGCCTGCCTCGACCTCGATCTCATCGAGCTCGGAGCGCAGCATCAGCTGCTCGAGACGATCGATCAGCGCGAGGAGGTCCGCGCTGTCCAGCGGCTCGGCGGTGCCCATCACGCCTGCCACCGGCGCAGGAGAAGGGCCGAGTTCTGACCGCCGAAGCCAAAGGCATTGACCAGCGCCGTACTCACCGATCGCCGGCGCGGCTGCAGCGGGGTGCAGTCGAGCTCACCGACGGCCGGCGATGGATCGCGCAGGTTGAGCGTCGGCGGAACGCAGCCGTCGCGCATGGCGCAGATCGCGGCGATGGCGCCGATCGCCCCGGCCGCGCCGAGAGTGTGGCCGATAGAGCTCTTGGTGGCGGTGATAGAGACGTCGCGAGCGTGGTCGCCGAACAGCGTCCGGAAGGCGGCCAGCTCAGCCGGGTCGCCCTCCGGTGTCGAGGTGGCGTGGGCGTTGACGTGGTCGACCTCGTCGGCCGCCATGCGGGCCTTGGCCAGCGCCCGCCGGACTGCGCGCACGCCGCCCCCGCCGCCCGGCGCGGGCAGGGTGATATGGACCGCGTCGGCGGTGGCACCGTAGCCGCTCAGCTCGGCCAGGATCGGCGCGTCGCGTCGCTGCGCATGGCCGAGCTCCTCCAGCACGAGCACACCGGCGCCCTCGGCGATGACGAAGCCGTCACGGCCCTCGTCGAAGGGGCGACTGGCGCCGGCCGGCTCGTCGTTCCGCGTCGAGAGCGCGCGCATCGCCGCGAACGCGCCGACGAGCGCTTCGTAGACCGGCGCCTCCGATCCGCCGGCAAGCATCACCTCGGCGTCGCCACGGATGATCGTCTCTGCCGCTTCGCCGATGGCGTGGCCGGCGGTGGCGCAGGCGCTGACGGTGGCCCAGTTGGGGCCTTTCGCGCCGAACGAGATGGCGGCCTGACCCGACGCCATGTTGGAGATGGCCATCGGGATGAAGAAGGGCGACAGCCGGTCGGGGCCGCGCGTGACGTTGATGCCGACCTGGTCGATCAGCGTGCCCGATCCTCCCAGCCCCGACCCGACGATGACCCCGGTCTCCTCCGCCAGCTCGCCGGTAAGTCGCTCCGGCAGACCGGCGCTGCGCATCGCCTCGGCGGTGGCCACGAGGGTGAACTGCGTGTAGCGGTCGTTGCGGCGCAACTCCTTGCGATCGAGCACGCCGGAGGCGTCGAAGTCGCGTACCTCGCCGGCGATCTGACTGGTCAGGCGCGATGGGTCGAACGATGCGATGCGGCGTACGCCCGACTCGCCGCGCGCGAGTGCCGACCAGAAGGTCGGCACGTCATTGCCGAGCGGCGTGACGGCGCCCATGCCGGTGATCACGACGCGGCGGCGCTCGCTCACCGGACGAGCCTGCCGGTGCGGATCGTCGCGGCGCGGTAGACGTCGCCGACGAGGCCGCGCGCCGAGACCTCCTCGGCCGCCGCCTGGGCGTCGTAGGCCGGCCGGAAGAGCTCGGCGGTCGGATCGGCCGCTTCGTCGCCGTCGGGCCAGGTCAGGAGCGCCCAGCAGGCCGACGGCTCGCCGTCGAAGGCATAGCCGCACGAACCGGGATTTACGATCAGCTTGCGCCCGAGCTCGCGCACGTCGGCCACGTGCGTGTGGCCGCAGGCGATGACGCGCGCGTCGGTGCGCGTCACGCGCTCGACGGTGACGGCCGGGTCGAGATCCTGGGCCAGGCCGTTGGTCTGGCTGCCCGGCGAAGCATGGCAGACGAGGACCATGTCGTCGGCCTGCCACAACCGGCGCTCGGCGGGAAGCCGGCGTAGGTAGTCGAGGTCCTCGTCGCTCAGTTGCTCGTGCGCCCACTCGGCCGCCGCCCGGTGGCTGGCCGGCACGTCCTCCATCCACGGGAAAGCGGCGGCGAAGTCGAAGTCAGCGACCGCGATGTCGGTGTTGCCCTGGACGACGAACGCTCCGTCGGCGTCAAGCTCGCGCACGCGGGCGACCGTCTCGGCCGGCCGCGGGCCGTTGAGCACGAGGTCGCCGCAGATGAGCAGCCGATCGGGCGCGTGGCGCCTGACGTCCTTTATCGCCGCCTCGAGTGCGGCCAGATTGCCGTGAACGTCGGCCAGGACGGCGAGACGGTAGGCCATCAGCGCAGCGCCCCCTCCGGCGGGATGATGAACGACAGAGTCGCTTCGCAGGCCACGTCCCCATCGACACTGGCGACGGCGCGGCCGCGACCGAAACGGCGCCCGAGCTTGTCCATCGTCACCTCCAGCGTCAGCCGGTCACCCGGCTGGACGACGCGCTTGAAGCGGCACTCCTCGATGCCGGCGAAAAGGCCCAGCCGGTCGCCGAAGCCCTCCTGCTGCGCGACGTAGACGGCCATCGTCTGGGCCAGCGCCTCGACCTGTATCACGCCGGGCATCACGGGCAGCCCCGGGAAGTGGCCCTGGAAGAACCACTCCGTGGCGGTGACGCCCTTCTCGCCCTTGATGTAGCCGCGTGCAACGTCGTACTCGACGATACGGTCTACGAGGAGGAACGGCCAGCGGTGCGGGATGAGCCGCTCTATATCGCGCGTGCTGAGCACCACACCGGGGGCACGCAGCTGGTCTGTGGCGTCGGTCATCGATCCTCCCTCAGGCGCGCGCCGCGGCGAGGAAGGCGCCGCTCCCCACGCGGTCGAGCAAGTTTGTCGTGAACTCTCCGTCGAGGAAGCTGCGATGGCCGACCAACGCGCGGTGGAGGGCGACGTTGGTCGTCAGGCCATCGACGACCAGCTCGCCGAGCGCCACTCGCGAGCGGTCGATGGCGGCCTGCCGGTCGGCGCCCCAGACGATGAGCTTACCGAGCAGTGAATCGTAATAGGGCGGCACCTCGTAGCCGCTATACAGGTGGCTGTCCATGCGCACGCCCGGCCCGCCCGGCGCGACGTACTGCTCGACCAGGCCGGCCTGCGGCCGGAAGCCGTTGTCGGCGTCCTCGGCGTTGATGCGGAACTCGATGGCGTGGCCGCGCAGCAGGATGTCCTGCTGGCTGTAGCCGAGCGGCTCGCCGGCGGCGATGCGGATCTGCTCGGCGACGAGGTCGAGGCCCGAGATCATCTCCGTCACCGGGTGCTCGACCTGGATGCGGCAGTTGATCTCGATGAAGTAGTAGTTGCCCTCGCGATCGAGCAGGAACTCGAGCGTCCCGAGGTTCTCGTAGCCGGCGGCGACGACCGCCTGCAGCGCGTCCTCGCAGAGCGCCTCGCGACGTCCCTCGTCGAGGGCCGGGCTGGGTGCCTCCTCGACGATCTTCTGGTGCCGTCGCTGGACCGAGCAGTCGCGCTCGCCGACGTGGACGCCGTTGCCGAAGCGGTCGACGACGACCTGCACCTCGACGTGGCGGTTCTCGTCGATCCACTTCTCGAGGTAGAGCGAGTCGTCGCCGAAGGCGGACAGCGCCTCCGAGCGGCAGACGGTCAGCGCCTGCTCGAGCTCGCGCGGCGAGCGAACCATGCGCATGCCCTTGCCGCCGCCGCCGGCCGACGGCTTGATGAGCACCGGATAGCCGATGCGCTCGGCCTCGGCGAGGGCGTGGGCGTTGTCGCGCAGCATGCCCGAGCCGGTGATGATCGGCAGCCCGTGGCGGGCGAGCAGGCTGCGCGTGCCGGCCTTGCTGGCGAAGCGCTCGAGGACCTCTGCCGGCGGCCCGATGAACGTCAGCCCGTGAGCGCGCGTCATCTCGGCGAACGTGTCGTCCTCGGAGAGAAAGCCGTAGCCGGGGTGGATCGCCTCGCAGCCCGACACGACGGCGGCCGAGATGACCGACGCCGCCGACAGGTAGCTGCGCCGCGACTCCGGCGGGCCGATGCAGATTGCCTCGTCGGCCAGCTGCACGGCGCGCGAGTCGCGGTCGGCCTCGCTGTAGGCGACGACACTGGCGATGCCCAGCTGGTGGCAGGCGCGCACGATGCGCAGCGCGATCTCGCCGCGATTGGCGACGAGGATCTTGGAGAACATCAGCCGCGTGCCTCGGCCGGCATCAGTCGCGTGCCCAGGCCGGCATCAGCCGCGCGCCTCGGGCTCGAGGCGGGCGATCGGCTGGCCGTACTCGACGGCCTGGCCCGGCTCGACGTCGACGCGGGCGAGGATGGCGTCCTCCGGCACGACAACCTCCTGGCGCACGCCGAGCACGTCGATGTAGCCGATGACGTCGCCGCCGCGAACGGTGCTGCCGGCGGCGATCCCGTCGCGCGGCACGAAGTAGCCGACGGCGGGCGAGGTCAAGAGATTGCGCTCGTCCTCCGGCCGGCCGAGCGCTGTCGACGGCCGGGTGTCCGGCGCGGGCTCAGGCCCGGCGGTCGGTGAGTCGGCGGCCCGGCCCGGATTTCGCTGGAGGCCGGCCGCGGCCGTGGGGCCGCCGCTCTCGGCAACGCCTGCCGGCCGGCGCAGCCGGACGCGCCAGCCGTCCTCGCGCACCTCGAGCTCGCCGAGGCTGCTCGCCTCCAGCCGGGCGATGAGCAGCGGCAGCAGGTCGTCGGCGAGCCGGGCGATGACCCGCCGCCCGTCGTGCGCCACCGTGCCGGCCTCCGGCTCGGCGTCCTCGATGCTCTCGACGCCGCCCGCGCCCTCGACGCCCTCGACGCTGATCTCGGTCGCGCGCCCCACCTAGACCTCCTCGCGCAGCGGCGGCTCGTCGTCCGCCTGTGGCCTGTCGGCAGCGGCCGGCGGCAGCAGCCCGTCCGAGCCGGCGAGGGCGGCGCGGCCGCTCTCGAGCAGCGCACGGATGCGATCGGCGATGCCGGCGCGCTCCGGCCGGGCGGCGCTGGTCGGGGCCAGCGTGGCGAACTCGCCCATCCGCCGGTAGCGCGCGTAGCGCGCGTCGACGAGCGCCTGGCGGTCGCGGCCGGCGAGGGTGTCGAGCAGCGGCACGACGCGCTCACGGATGCGCCGGGCGGTCTCGGCGGGGTCCTCGTGTGCCCCCTCGCCGGGCTCGGCGATGACGTCGTCGATGACGCCCAGCGCCTGCTGCTCGCCGGCGGTCAGGCGCATCGCCACGGCGGCCTCCTGCGCCCGCTCCGGTGCGCGCCACAGGATGCTCGCGCAGCCCTCGGGGCTGATCACCGAGTAGATCGCGTTCTCGAGCGCCAGGACGACGTCGCCGACGGCGATCGCCAGCGCGCCGCCCGAGCCGCCCTCGCCGGTGATGACCGTCACGATCGGCGTGCGCAGGCCAGTCATGACCTGGATCGAGCGGGCGATCGCCTCGGCCACGCCGCGCTCCTCGGACGCCGGACCGGGGAAGGCGCCCGGCGTATCGACGAACGTGATCACCGGCAGGTGCAGCCGCTCGGCCAGGCGGAACAGCCGAATCGCCTTGCGGTAGCCCTCGGGGTGGGGCATACCGAAGTTGCGCCGGACGTTCTCGTCGGTCTCGGCGCCCTTCTGGTGGCCGACGAAGACGGCGCGGCGCCCGTCAAGCCGGCAGAAGCCGCCGACGATCGCCGGGTCGTCACGGAACAGCCGGTCGCCGTGCAGCTCGATCACGTCGGTCGCCATCGCCCGCACCAGCTCGAGGGTGTGCGGCCGGCGCACGTTGCGCGCCAGCTGGACCCGCGCCCAGACGGCGGCGCGGAGGGTCTCCTCGTCGACTTCGGCGGCCTGCGCGTCGGCCGTCAGCTGGACCGGCTCGGCGACGTCAGCCATGCCGCTCCTCGCGGTCGGTGATGCTCTCGAGGTAGGTCAGCGAGCGCTCGCGCGACGCGCCGTTGCCGCTCGTCCGCTCGGCCGCCGGCGCCGGGCGCAGGTAGCGCAGCAGGCCGATCAGCGTCTCGCGCAGTTCGTGGCGCGGAACGATCTGGTCGACGAAGCCATGCTCTAGCAGGAACTCCGCGCGCTGGAAACCGTCGGGCAGCGACTCGGAGATCGTGCCCGCCGCGACGCGCGCACCGGCGAAGCCGATCAGCGCGTTCGGTTCGGCCAGGTTGACGTCGCCGAGCGAGGCGAACGACGCGTACACGCCGCCCGTCGTCGGGTCGGTCATCACGCTGATGTAGGGCACACCGCCATCGGCCAGCCGGCCCAGCGCGGCGCACGTCTTGGCCAGCTGCATCAGCGCCAGCGTGCCCTCCTGCATGCGCGCCCCGCCAGATGCCGAAACGACGATCAGCGGCAAGCGCTCGTCGAGAGCCGTCTCCGCCGCGCGCGTCACCTTCTCGCCCACGACCGAGCCCATCGAGCCGCCCATGAACGCGAAGTCCATCATGCAGACGACCACGCGCGTGCCGCCGATCTTGGCCATGCCCCACACCGCCGCGTCGCGAATGCCGGTCGCCACGCGCGCCTGCTCGAGGCGGTCGGGGTAGGGCTTCTGGTCGACGAAGCCGAGCGCGTCGACCGACTCGAGGTTGGCGTCGCGCTCCTCGAAGCTGTCGCGGTCGAGAAGCAGCGCCAGGCGCGCGTCGACGCGCAGGCGCAGGTGGTGGCCGCAGCGCTGGCAGACGCGACGCGCCTTCTCGAGCTGCTTGTTGTAGAGCATCTCGCCGCAGCCCGGGCACTGCGTCCAAAGATCGGGCGGGAACGACTGGCGGCGAGGCCCGAAGGGCAGCTTGATCGGCATCAGGCGAGCCACCCTCTGCGCGTGCGCCCGCGCTCGCGCATGCGCCACGCGATGACCGCCGCGCCGGCCAGCGAGACGCCCGATGCGATCGCCCCGCCGAGCAGCAGCCGCCGGTCGAGGACCATCGGCGGCAGCGGGTGGCCCCCAATCTGGATCGCAGGCAGCGCCACCATGTCGGCCGGCGACGCCGGCTTCGAGGCCACCTCGGCCAGCGCCGCGACGCGCAGGCGCGCCGCGAGCTGCTGCTCGAAGCGGAAGCTGGGATGGATCCGCGGCAGCCCGTGCTCGAGGAGCTCGATCGCCCGGCGCATCTCGGGCGGGGGCAGCAGGCCGGCATCGGGCAGCAGCACCGGCCGGCCGGCATGGGCGGCGAGGAGGGCGTCGATGTAGGCGTCCGTCTGGAGCGCCTCGTCCTCGTGGCGAAGCATCAGTCGTCGGTGCTCTGCAGCTGCCCCGCCACGTTGCGCACCGCTCGGTGGATCAGCACGCGCACGGCGCCCTCCGAGCGGCCGAGGATGGCGCCGATCTCGCTCGTGCTCATCTCCTGCACGAAGCGCAGCACCAGCGCGCGGCGGCGGTCGGCGGGCAGCGCGTCGATGACCCGCCACGCCCGGGCCAGCTCGTCCCGTGCCGCGACGGCGGCGGGCACGTCGGCCGACTCGGCCGGAAAGGCGGCGGCAAGGTCGAGCGGCGCCTCCGGGTGGCGGCGGGCGCGGCGGCGCTCGTTGCTGAGCGTGTTGCGCGCGATCTGGAAGAGCCACACGCGGAAGCTGCTCGCCGGCGGCTCGGCGCGCTCGCGGAAGGAGGGCAGTCCGGCCAGCGCGCGCAGGAACACCTGCGAGGTCACGTCCTCGGCCGCGTGATGGTCTCTCAACTCGTAGAGCGCGAAGCTGTACACCTGGGCCACGTACTTCCGATACAGCGCCTCGAAGCGGCGCGGGTCACGCCGGGCCGCCTCCACGGCGGGGCGGTCGGCGTCGAACTGGACCAGGCGGCTCTCCGCCTGCTCCTTCCCTCTCCTCAACACCACGCGAAGTTTATCCGTTACACCAAGCGGGGTGAATGGAGCACGCTGGTCGCACGTCTCACCTGCGATAGACAAGGCGGCGGTGCCTGATCCGTGTCACGAGCACCTCGCGTGCCTCGTGTGCCTCGTCGTCAACCCCCGAGGCCCAGCAGGACCCGGCAGCGCACGACCTCACCGCTGTCTACGTGGCGCGCCTTCTCGCCGACGCGCACGACCAGCGCGCCGGTTTCCGGATCGACGCCCTCGGCCACGCCCTCGACACGCGCCTCGCCCAATTGGACCTCGACCTGCCGGCCGGTCGTCCGCTGGCGGCGCGACCAGCCGCCGGCGTCGAACGTGCCTTGGCGCAGCGCCAGGTAACGCGGCTCGAGCCGGGCGAGGAACGCCTCCAGTAATCGCTCGTTGTCGATCGGCCGTCCGCTGGCGATCTCGCGCAGGCTGGACATCGACGGCGCGAGGTCGGCCGGGAAGAGCTCCGCCGGCCAATCTGTGTTGATACCGATGCCGACCACGACCGACGAGACGCGCTCGCCCTCGCTGACGCTTTCGCCCAGCACGCCACAGACCTTGACCAGTCGGCCGTCGGGCGCGTCGGCGACGATGTCGTTGGGCCACTTGAGCCACAGCGTGTCGTCCTTCAGGCCGGCCGCGTCCTCGGCGGCGTCGAGCATCGCCAGCGAGAGCGTCGCCGCGACGCGCCAGGCGTGGCGCACGGCCAGATCGGGCGGACGGAAGCCGGCCGACAGCAGCAGCGCCGCCCCGCTCGGCGCCGTCCAGCTGCGGCCGTGCCGGCCGCGCCCGGCAGTCTGGTGAGCAGCGACAGCGACGGCCACCTCCGGCTGGCCGGCGTCGAGCCACTCGCGCACGATGCGCTGCGTCGAATCGATCGATTCGAAGCGCTCCAGGCGGCGAATCAAAGAGGGAGGCTGGCCGGGGACGATGCTCATCCGACGGGCGTCCCGCCACTTGTCCGTCCGCTGAGCGGTAACCACCGCAGGCAGTTGAGGTTGCCGGCAAATGTAGCGCTGGTGAGCATTGACGCAGCCATCAGCTGAAGTTGCGGTCATGTGTGCGGCCGGTGAGCCCTACGCCACTCAGGCAGCCGTTTCGAGCGCGAGGACGAAGCCAACCATGCGCCGAAGAGTGCCGGTTCTGGCTTGGAAGGCCCGGCATCGGTGACGACTCTCGCGTACTGCTCACGACGGCGTCATCTGACGAGAGAGCGGCCTTCCACGAGCCTCTTCGGCCGGCGTCACGCGCCGGCGGCCTCCTCCAGCACCGGCTCGGGCTGCTCCAGCTGGAAGGCTGCGTGGAGAGCGCGTGCCGCCCGCTCGACCTCGGCCTCGTCGATGATGCACGTGATGCGGATGTCCGAGGTCGAGATCATCTCGATGTTGATGCCCTCCTCGGCCAGCGCCCCGAACATCCGCGCCGCGTAGCCCGGCGCGTTCTGGATGCCCGTCCCGACGATCGAGACTTTCGCCACGTCGGCGTCCGTCGTCAGCTCCTGTGCGCCCAGTTCCGGCACGACCCGCTCGAGCACCCGCCGGGCGGCTGCCAGGTCGGCCGAGTTGACCGTGAACGACAGGTCGGTCGCGCCGGCGTGGCCGATGTTCTGGACGATCATGTCGACGTTGATGCCGGCCTCCGCCAGCGGCTCGAAGACGGCCCGCGCGACGCCCGGCCGGTCGGGCACGGCCACCAGCGTGAGCTTGGCCACGTTTCTGTCCGTCGCCAGGCCGCGGACCTTGTTGCGCTGCTCCACGTCACGATCCTCTTTGATCAGCGTGCCCGGATTGTCGCTGAACGTCGAGCGCACGTTGATCTCGACGCCGTTGACCCAGCCCAGCTCGACCGCGCGCGACTGCATCACCTGCGCGCCCTGGATCGCCAGCTCGAGCATCTCCTCGTAGCCGATGACCGGCAGCAGGCGGGCATCGGGGACCACCCGCGGGTCGGCGGTGTAGATGCCCTCGACGTCGGTGTAGATCTCGCAGCGCTCGGCGGCCAGCCGGGCGGCGAGGGCGACTGCCGTCGTGTCGGAGCCACCGCGGCCGAGCGTGGTTACCTCGCCGGTGATCATCGACTCGTCGGTTGCACCCTGAAAGCCGGCGACGATGACCACCCGCCCGCGCTCCAGCTCATGCTGAACACGGAGCGGGTCAACGTTGGCGATGCGCGCGCGGCCGTGGGTCGCGTCGGTGCGGATGCCGGCCTGCGCGCCGGTGAGCGAGATCGCGGACACGCCCAGCGCGTGGAGCGCCATCGCGACGAGCGTGCCGCTGATGTGCTCGCCGGTGGCCAGCAGCAGGTCGAGCTCGCGCGGGTCCGGCTCGTCGGTGATCTGGCCGGCGAGCGCGATGAGGTGATCCGTCGTGTCGCCCATCGCACTGACGATGACCACCAGGTCACGGCCCTGCTCGCCCTCGGCCGCGATGCGGCCGGCGACGCGGCGGATGCGCTCAGCATCCGCCAGCGACGAGCCGCCGTACTTCTGGACGATCAGGTTGGTCACTGTCGCTGCGAACTATTGGATCCGCTGAATGGAGGGCACGACGTCGAAACTGTTGTCGTAGCTCCAGACGCGCACGGTGCCGAGCTTGCGCATTACCGCAACGTGCAGACAGTCGCGCGATGACAGGCCCTCGTACTCGCTGGACAGCGCTCGAGCCTGATCGACATCCGCCTTCGTCACGTCCGCCACCGAGCTGATCAGCGCCTCGAGCGCCTCGTACGCCGCGTTGAGATGCGATCGGTCGCGAACCGCGACATAGCGATGGATGATCTCTTGAAACACCTCGGCGCTCGTCACGAACGCTTCGCGGGCCTCAATGAGCCTGGGCGCGAGCTCGACCACCCTCCGTTTCAGCGGGTGCTCACCCCCGACCAGGTACATCGGCACGTTGGAGTCGACGAAGATCAAGGGGATCGCCGACCGCGCTCGATGTCGGACAGGATCTCGTCGATGTCAGCGGTCGGGCCACTGAAGCGGGCGAAGCGGAGGATGGCGGCGATCCGCTCCTCGGGCTCCATCTCGTCCGTTTCCGCAACCGTACGACGCAGACTCTCCCTGACGAGCTGTGAGAGCGGCTTTCCCCGGCGCCTGGCCGCACGGGCCACGGCACGGTACTCGTCGTCTGGCATCAGGATCTGGAGGCGCTTGCTCACGAGGTGAGTATGTTCCTACTCACTTTCGTAGTCAATCCGCCGATCCGCCGACCAATCGCGCTCCGTCCGACTGCGGCGCGACGACCCGCGCGTCGCCGCGAAGCCCCAGCCCTTCGGCGGCATCGCTCATCGCCCCAGCCACCGTCTCGGCCTGCTCGTCGCGGCACAGCGCGATGACGGTCGAGCCGGCGCCGGACAGCGCCGAGCCGAGCGCGCCGGCGGCCGACGCCGCCCGCTCCAGCTCGGGAAACTCCGGGTAGATCTGTGCGCGGTACGGCTCGTGCAGGCGGTCCTCGCACATCGCGCGCAGCAGCGACAGCTCGCCGCTGGCCATGGCCGCGACGAGCATCGCCGCGCGGCCCAGGTTGTGGACGGCGTCGGCGCGCGAGATCGTGTCGGGCAGTGCCGCGCGCATGCGGCTGGTGGGCAGTTCGCGCTCCGGCACGAAGACGACCGCACGCAGCACCGCCGGCGGCTCGATGCGCAGCGTCCGCCACTCGCCCGCCGACTCCCCGCCGGTGACGACGACGAAGCCACCGAAGAGCGCGGCAGCGACGTTGTCGGGATGTCCCTCGATGTCGATGGCCAGCGCGAGCAGTCTTTCGCGCCCGAGCTCGCGGCCGGCCAGCGCCTCGGCGCACATCAGCCCGCCGACGGCCGCGGCCGCCGACGAGCCCAGCCCACGGCCGAGCGGGACCTCGTTGTCCATCTCGATGCGCCAGGCCATCTGCTCGTCGGCGGTGCCCAGCGCCTCGAGCCCGCGGCGGAGCCCCGCGATGAAGCGGTTGGCGTCGTTGAGCCCCAGCCGGCCGGCGCCCTCGCCGCTCACCTGCAGCTCGCTCACGCCGGCGCCGGCGAGCGCCTCAACCTCGACGCGCAAGCGCAGGTCGAGCGCCAGCGCCAGGCAGTCGAAGCCCACCCCGAGGTTGGCGCTGGTCGCCGGTACCTCGACCGCTACGCGCTGCGACCGCTCACTCATGACGCCCTCACCATCCCAGCACCTCGCGCACGCCGTCCACCGAGGCGGCCGCCTCCAGCACCGGCGGCGCCTGCCGGCCGGCGGTGTCGGGATCCTTCAGGCCGTGGCCGGTCAGCACGCAGACGATCGTCGCACCCGGGTCGATCCTGCCCGCCTGGGCCAGCTTGCGTACGCCGGCCACCGACGCCGCGCTGGCCGGCTCGACGAATACACCCTCGAGGCGCGCAAGGTCGCGGTAGGCGGCCAGGATCTCGTCGTCGCTGACCACCTCGATCACGCCGCCCGACTCGTCACGCGCCGCCAGCGCGCCCTCGCGGCTGGCCGGATCGCCGATCCGGATCGCCGTCGCCACCGTCTCCGGCTTCTTCACCCTGTGGCCGAGCACGAGCGGCGCTGCCCCCGCCGCCTGGAAGCCGAGCATCCGCGGCCGGACGTCTATCAGGCCGGCCGCGTGATACTCGCTGAAGCCGCGCCAGTAGGCGGTGATGTTGCCGGCGTTGCCGACCGGGACGGCGAGGTAGTCGGGCGTCCCGCCGAGGTCCTCGCAGACCTCGAAGGCGGCTGTCTTCTGACCCTCGATGCGGTAGCGGTTGACCGAGTTGACGAGCGTCACCGGCCGCCCCGCGGTGCCCTCCTCGGCCAGGCTGCGCACGACCCGCAGCGCGTCGTCGAACGAGCCGTCGACGGCGACCACGCGTGCGCCGGCCATCTGCGCCTGGAGCAGCTTGCCCAGCGCGATCTGGCCCTTGGGCAGCACGACCGCGACCTCCAGTCGGGCGGCTGCGCCGTACGCCGCCGCCGACGCGGCGGTGTTGCCGGTCGAGGCGCAGATGACGGCCTTCGCCCGCTCCTCCAGCGCCTTGGCAACGGACAGCACCATGCCGCGGTCCTTGAACGAGCCGGTCGGGTTCATGCCCTCGAGCTTGAGGTGGAGCAGCGGGCAGCCGATCATCCGGCCCAGGTTGCGCGCGTGGACGAGCGGCGTGTAGCCCTCGCCCAGCGAGAGCGGCGGCGTCGAGTCGCTGACCGGCAGGAAGGCCGCGTAACGCTCGAGCAGCCGCGGCCGGGCATCGGACATCGTCCGCTGCTGGCGGAGCTGGCGCAGGACCTCGCTCATGCGCATGCCGTCAGTCCTCGAGCAGGCGATAGATCGGCGTGGTGGCGGGCATCCCACGGCCAGCCAGCGAGGCGCGCGCGCTGTCGATGTCGCACGGGCCGACGACTCCCGCGCCGGGCACGAACCAACACCTCTCTTGCCCCTCGCGGGCCGGGTCCAGATCACCGACCGGCGCCGCCGCGTCAGGCAGCGACGCCCACGTCGACCCCTCTCCGCGCTGGAGGGCGAGCAGATCGGCCAGGACGGCGCTGCTCGTCGCGTCACCGCCGGCGCCGGACCCGCGGAAACAGACGCGCCCGACCGGCTCGCCGACCACCTCGATCACGTTCTCCGGCCCATCGGTCACGCCGATCACCGACCGGGCCGGCACCGCGCAGGGCTCGACGAAGCCGACCAGCCGCGCACCGGCCGGGGCCGCCACGCGCTCGGCGGAGGCGACCAGCTTGATCGCCAGGCCCGCCCCCGCCGCCTCGGCCACGTGCGCCGCACGGACGCCGGTGATCCCCGGCTGCCCGTCGCCGCCGACCGCCGCCGGCGAGCGAACGATGCTCGACGGCTGCAGCCACGCACCCAGCGCCAGCCGCGCCAGCAGCACCAGCTTGTGCGCCGCGTCGCGACCCTCGACGTCCGCCGACGGGTCGGCCTCGGCGTAACCCTCGCGCTGGGCGGCGGCCAAGGCATCGCCGTAGTCGGCGCCGGTCGAGGCGATCGAGCTCAATATGAAGTTGGTCGTGCCGTTAACGATGCCGCGCACACGCCTGACGTGAACTGCGGCGAGGTCGCGGGCGAGCGGCGACAGGATCGGTATACCGCCGCCGACGGCCGCCTCCAAGCGCAGGCTGGCGGCAGACCGCCGCGCGACCCGCTCGAGGGCCGGGCCGAGCTCGGCGAGGAGTGCCTTGTTCGCCGTCACGACGCTCTTGCCGGTCGACAGCGCGGCCTCGATCAACCGGCCCGGTGGCTCAATCCCACCCAGCAGCTCGACGACGACGTCCACGTCGGCGCGCGTCACCAGGCGATCGAGGTCGTCGGTCCGATCGACCCACTCCGGCAGGTCGACCGCCCGTCGCCGGCGCGGCTCGCGCACGCCGACGGCCACCAGCGCGGGTGGTCGGAGCCCGCGCGCCTCGACGTCGGCCCGCCACGCCTCGTCGAGCAGGCGCGCGGCGACGGCAGCGCCGACCGTGCCCAGGCCAAGGAGTGCCACCCTCATCGCCCGATTGTGCCAGTGCACAGCGCTTGCCATAGAGTCTCCGCCGTGCGCGGTCTCGCCTAAACTTCGGCCATGACGTCACCGGCGACCACCCAGCCGTCTGCCGTGCCGCGCACCGGCGAGCGCGTCTTCTCAGGCGTGCAGCCGTCCGGCCTGCCGCACCTGGGCAACTATCTCGGCGCGTTCCGCAACTACATCGCGCTGCAGGAGACCGGCAACGCGATCTACTGCATCGTCGACTACCACGCGCTGACCTCGACTCATGACGCCGAGCTGATCCGGACGAACACCCACGAGATGGCGCTCGGCCTCTTGGCGCTGGGCCTCGATCCCGAGAAGGCGATCCTCTTCCGCCAGTCGGACCGGCCGGAGCACGCCGAGCTGGCCTACCTGCTCTCGACGGTCGTGCCCGTCAGTTGGGTCGAGCGGACGCCCTCCTTCAAGGAGAAGAAGCGCACCCAGCCCGACGACGTCAACCACGCCCTGCTGACCTACCCGGTACTGCAAACGGCCGACATCGCGATCTACAAGGCGCGCTACGTGCCGGTCGGCAAGGACCAGGCGGCGCACCTCGAGCTGGCGCGCGAGATCGTACGCGCCTTCAACAGCCGCTACGGCGACGTCTTCCCCGAGCCCGAGGCGGTGTTCACCGATTCGCCCATCGTCAAGGGCACCGACGGCGTCAACAAGATGAGCAAGTCACTCGGCAACGTGGTCGAGATCTTCGCCGACGAGGCGACCCTGCGGAAGCAGGTCATGAGCATGGTCACCGACACCCAGCGCATCCTGCGCACAGACCCGGGACGGCCGGAGGTCTGCAACGTCTGCCAGCTGCACCGCTTCGTCAGCCCCGACTACGAGACGATCTGGGAAGGCGAGCGGACGGCACGCACCGGCTGCGTCGACACCAAGCAGCTGCTCGCCGAGCGCATCCTGTCGACGTTCGCCGACGCGCGCGCCCGGCGCGAGGAGCTGGCCGCGAAACCCGGCTATGTCGAGGAGGTGCTGCGCGCCGGCGCCGACAGGCTGGCCCCGCTCGCCGCCGCGACGATGGCCGAGGTCCACGACCGGATGGGGCTCGCGCCGGGCCGGTAGCACCAGACACGCCGGCGACGTGCGGCGCGCCGCCCTGACGATCGCAGCGGCGGCCTACCCCACCGGGCTGCTACTGCTCACGGTGGTCCACGTCGTGGCTCCGCAGCGCGACGGGATCGTCGCGCTGTCGCAGGTCTTCGCTCCGCACCTGTTCCTGGCGGGCGTGCCGCTGCTCGCCGGCGCGCTTCTGTGGCGCCTCGGGCCGGCGACCGTCGCGATTGCCACCCTCGCGATCGCCGTCTGTGCGGTCCGTTTCGGGCCCGGGATGATCTCGCTGCCTGTCCCTCTGCCCGAGGGCCAGACGCTGACCGTCATGACCTGGAACCTCGCCGCCGGCGAGGGGGCTGCGGAGCTACTGGTCGAGCGTCTGCTCGCCTCCGACGCGGACCTCGTTGCGCTGCAGGAGCTTCGGCCCGAGCACGTCGCCAAGATCGAGGCCGAGCCGGTGCTGTCGGAATGCTTTCCCGGTCGCCTGCTGGTGCCTCAGCGCGGCACGCTCGGTATCGGCCTGCTCAGCTCCCGGCCACTTATCGACGCGACCGCCGGGCTCGACCCACCGCTCATCGTGGCCCGGATCCAGCCGGCGGAGGATGTCGACGTGACGGTCGCAACGGCACACGCGCGGCCGCCGCGATTCGGTCTCCTCGGCGGCTTCCTGCCGGTCGCCTATGACGCTCGGATCAGGGACGACGACCTGCGCGCGGTGCGCGCTGAAGTCGGCGCCCGCTCGACCGATCCCCTGATCCTGCTCGGCGACTTCAACGTCACCGACCGAGAGCCAGGCTACACCGACCTCACCGACGGACTGCTCGATGCCCACACCGACGCGGGCTTCGGCACGGGCCTGGCGACCGGCGGTCGCCGATTTCCTGCCGTTTGGCGTCCTGCGCATCGACTACGTCCTGACCAGAGGAGGCGTCGACCCGGTCGCGACCGAGGTCGATTGCCTTACCGATGCGGGCGACCACTGCATCCTCTATGCCACTGTGGTCATTACTAACGTCGAGTGATCGTCGGGTGAGCCGGGCGGAGTAGACTCCAGTCAATCATGGAGATCCAGTTCCCCGAGTCCGAGCGACGCTGGCTCCACGCCGTCCTGGTCCTCGGGACGCTGGTGCTCGCGCTGATCCTGCTCGGTCAGGTCGCGACGATCCTGGTTTTCTTCAGCGACCTGCTGCTGATCCTGCTGCTGGCCTGGCTGCTGGCGTTCATGATCTCGCCGCTGGTCAACCTCGTCCTGCGCGCCGTGCCCTTCGCGCCGCGGGTGCTCGTCGTCGGCGGGATCTACACCGTGCTGATCATCGGGCTGAGCTCCGTCGCCGTCCTGGCGGCGAGCAGCCTCGTCCGCTCAATCGAGAACTTCGTGCGCGACCTGCCCGCGCTGCAGGCGCGCCTGCCCGAGCTGCTGGCGCCGGTCCAGAGCACGCTCCACTCGCTCGGTTTCCAGATCGACCTCATCGCGGCGTCGCAGGACGCGCTGGTCTGGCTGGCCGGCCTGGCCGACGACATCGTCGGCCCGCTCACCGCCCTCGCCTTCGCCAGCCTGGGCATGGTCGCCAACCTGCTGATCGTCGTCTTCTTGTCGCTGTTCATCGTCCTCGAGAAGGACCGCCTGATCGCCTATCTGAACCGGCTGGTGCCGCCGCGCTACAGCGACGAGGCACGCCTCTTCGAGACGAGCGTGGCCAGCTCGTTCGGCGGTTTCATCCGCGGCCAGGCGGTGCAGGGCATCATCTACGCCGCCGTCGCCGTCGTGACCCACATCGTCTTCGGCCTCGACTTCCTGCCCGCCTCGGCGGCGCTCGTCGGCGTGCTCCAGGCGATCCCCTTCTTCGGGCCCTTCCTGTCGTGGGCGCCGCCCGTCGTCATCGCCCTCCTGACCCGGCCCGAAGTCGCGTTGCCGACGCTCATCGTCATGGCCGCCGGCTGGTTCGTGGTGATGAACATCGTCCAGCCGAAGGTGATGGCGTCGGCGGTCGGCATCAGCCCCGTCGCCGTCTTCATCTCGGTGCTCATCGGTCTGAAGGTGGCCGGCATCGCCGGCGCAATCTTCGCCCTGCCCTTCGCCGCAGTGCTGGCCGCGTTCTTCCACCACTTCCTCGAGCGCAGCGGCGGCGGCCCGCGCGACGTCGCCTCGCGCGCAGCGCAGCGCGTACAGGAACGCGAGGGCAGGCGGGTACGCGTGCCCACCGCGCCGCCGGTGCCGGCCGAGGGCTCGCCGGCGGAGACCACGCACGAGGCACACACCGCCACGCGCGCCGGCCGGCGACCGGCCCAGCCCCGACCCTCCGACACCGCCCCCGAACCGATGGAGCCCGGTCCGTGAAACGACCCCGACCCACGCGCCGCCCGCGCGGCGAGCCTTCCGGCAACGGGCGCGAGAGCCTGCCGCTCCCCGAGCGGCGCGGCCTCGACCCGCGCTACCAGCGCACCGACGACGGCGGCAGCCGCGAACGCGACCGCACGGAGCGCCGCGCGCTCGACCGCGAACGGGGAGAGCCGCTCGCCGCCGGTGAGCGGCGCGTCCATCCGCCGCGCTCGACTCCCCGCTCGGCACGGCCGCTGGACGAGTGGGACACGCGCCCGCGCATCCTGGTCACGAACGACGACGGCATCGAGTCGCGTGGCCTGCTCGCTCTGAAGCAGGCGCTCGAGCCGCTGGGCGACGTCTACGTCATCGCGCCCGAGACCAACCAGTCGGCCGTCGGCCACACCAAGACGTTCATGCGCCCGCTGCGCGTCCGCGAGCGGACGCTGGCCGATGGGACGTTGGGGTGGTCGGTCGACGGCTCGCCGACGGACGCCGTCAGCCTGGCCTTCCTCGGCTACTTCGAAGTCGGCTTCGACCTCGTCGCGTCGGGCATCAATTACGGCGCCAATCTGGGCGACGACATCACCTACTCGGGCACCGTCAGCGCGGCGATGGAGGCGGTGCTGTCCAGCTGCCCCGCCTTCGCCGTCTCGCAGGAGTACTACGAGCATCCCGACTTCACGCTCGCCGCGCGCATCGCCTACATCACCGCCGTCAACATCCTCGAGCACGGCCTGGCCGAGGGCGAGCTGATCAACATCAACGTGCCGGCAATCCGCGCCGAGGAGTGCGAGGGCGTGGAGGTCACGCGGATGGGCAAGCGCGTCTACCAGGATGAGCTGCTCGAACGGCTCGACCCGCGCGGCATCCCCTACTACTGGATCGGCGGCCCGCCGCCGTCGGGCCTGGCTCTGCCGGGCACCGACTTCTACGCGGTGGTCAACAGGCGCATCGCTGTCACCCCCATCCAGCTCGACCTGACCGCCAAGCGATTGCTCAGCCGGCTCAACAGTTGGTCGTGGGACATCGCGCCCGCCGTTGAGGCCGTGCCCGCCGCGGCCGAGCCGACGACGCGCGCCGAGGAGATGATGGACGAGATCGTCACCTCGCAGGTGGAGCCCGAGGAGGAGCGGCGGTAGCGCCGATCGCGGCGGGACGTCCCCAAAGCCCATAGGGCGTCGGACAACGGGATTCCGCTTGAAGTGAACGCTCGGCCGCGGAAATGCCGGCTTCGTCCGCCGCGTACGGCTGACACTCCGATCCGAAGGCACAGAAATACGTCTGAGGCGAAATATCGTCGCTGTGCAGCGATACCGCGGCCGTCTTGGGCGACGCAGACCTGCGACAGGCCGAGGAGATGTTCACTTCATACGCCGAATTGTCGCTTGGCGTTGGTCAGCCCAGCCGTCCGCGCAGGCGCGGCCAGTCGGCTAGGATCTCGCGCGCGGCGAGCTGGCCCGGGCCGCCGGTGACGCCGCCGCCGGGGTGGGCGCCCGAGCCGCACAGGTAGAGCCCGTCGAGCGGCATGCGGTAGCGGCTGTAGCCGTGCAGCGGGCGCCAGGCGAACCACTGGTCGAGGCCGGGCTCGGCATGCAGGGCGTGGCCCTCGGTCACGCCATAGTCGCGCTCCAGGTCGAGCGGCGTGAGGACCTCCATCTCCTCGACCAGCGTTGCCAGGCCCGGCGCGTAGGCCTCCAGCGTGCGCAGCACGCTCTCGCCCAGCTCGCTCGCGCGCTCGCGCCAGGACCCCTCGCGCAGCTCGTAGGGCGCCGGCTGGACGACGACGCTCATCACGTGACGGACCTTCTTCGCGCGCCGGCTGCGGCGGCGCTCGTCGAGCAGGCCGGGGTCGATCAGGGTCGGGATCGTGGCCTCGATCAGCGGCTCGCCGGCGAGGCGCCCGTACTTGGCCGCGTTCATCGCCTCGACGACGTAGCGCACGTCGGGCGCGATCACGATCCGGCCGCGCAGCCGCGGGTCGGCCCCGTTGCCCGTCGCCGCGCCATCGAGGCCGCGGAAGCGCGGCAGGTCGTGCAGCGCCAGGTTGACCTTCGCCGTCACGCCTCGTCCGCGGATGTTGCCGGCCCGCCACGACAGGTGCGGCCCGAGCGCCTCGGGATCGACCAGGTCCAGCAGCGTCCGCCGCGGATCGAGCCCCGAGACGACGACCGGCGCGTCGACCTCCTCGCCCGTCGCCAGCGTCACGCCACGTACCGCCCCGTCCGCCCGGCGCACCGCGATCACCTTGACACCCGTTCGCACTTCGGCGCCGAAGCCGGTCGCCGCGCTCGCCAGTGCCTCGGCCAGTGCGCCCGGGCCGCCGCGGGCGTAGACCGTCTGGCCGGCCAGCCCGCCGTCGTTGCCGGCCACGTCGGTGACGAGCTGGGCGGCCGTGCCCGGCGCCCGCGGGCCGACACTCCCGTACAGGACGGCGCGCGCCGCCAGTACCGCCCGCAACGCGTCACTCTCGAACCACTCGCCGGCCAGGTCGGCGACGGACATCGGCAGCACGCGCAGCAGGCCGCCGCTCTCCGAGCGCGCCCGCGCCCGCGCGAGCAGCCCAGTGCGCAGTCCCTCCAGCGCGTCACCCAGCGAGGGGTTGGTGATGTCGGGCGGTGTCCGCGTGAGCAGCGCGTTGAGCGCCGCCCCCAGCGCGCGCAGGCCGTCGTCGACCTCGGCGTAGGCTGCCGTGTCGGCGTCTGAAACCAGCCCGCTGTCGGCCAGCTCTCGCGCTGTCCGGAGGGCATCGCCCCACAGCGTGAGACCGCGCCCGTCGGGCTGGGGTGAGTAGACGCGGACCTCCGGTTGGACGAGGGCCAGGCCGTGGTCGCTCAGCCCGAGGTCACGGGCGACCGATGCGCGCAGGCGGCCGACCGTATGAGCCACGGCCGGCACGCGCACGCCGGGCAGGATCTCGCGCGTGGAAGCCATCCCGCCGACGGCTTCGCGCCGCTCGAGAATCAGCGTGCGCAGGCCGTCCATCGCCAGGTACGCGCCACAGACGAGACCGTTGTGGCCGCCGCCGACGATGATCGCTCCGTAGCCGGCCGAGTCGGTCATGCTGCTCCCACGTGCTCGGCGACCGCGGAACCCGCCCGGCGAGAGCCGACCAGCTCGAGCGCGGCGTTGCGCCCCGGCGCCCCGGAGATGGCCCCTCCCGGATGGGCCGACGAGCCACACAGCCACAGATCGTCGATCGGCGTGCGGTAGCCGGCACCGGGCAGCGGGCGGTTGTGGAACAGCTGCTCGAGCAGCAACTCGCCCTGGAAGATGTTGCCCTCCGACAGGCCGAAGGTGCGCTCGATGTCGAGCGGCGTCAGCACCTGCCGATGGAGGACGAGGTTGTCGAGATCAGGCGCGTAGCGCGCGATCGTCCGCTGGACGGTGTCGCCGAACGCCTCGCGCTGCTCGTCCCACGTGCCCTCGGCGAGCTCGTACGGCGCGTACTGGACGAAGCAGGCCATGACGTGCTTGCCCGGTGGCGCGACCGACGGGTCGATCGCGCTCGGGAAGCCGATGTCGATGTAGGGCTCGGCGTCGAAGCGGCCGGCAACGGCGTCGTCGTAGGCGCGCTCGAGGTAGTCGACCGACGGCGAGATGCTGACCATGCCGCGGTAGTGCTCGGTCGTGCCGCGAGGCAGGCACGTGAACTCGGGCAGGCCGTCGAGGGCGAAGTTGACCTTGCCCGAGGAGCCGCGGAACTTGTAGCGCCGGACGGCGGCCTCGTCCTCTGCCGGCAGCGCGCCCGGCTCGAGCAGGTCGAGCAGCGTCACGCGCACGTCGGCCGACGACAGCACCGCGCCGGCATCGATCTCCTCACCGGACTCCAGCACCACGCCGGTGGCCCGTCCGTCGCGCGTCGTGATCCGCGCCACCGGCGCCTCGGTGCGCAGCTCGGCGCCGGCCTGGCGGGCGGCGGAGGCGATCGCCGCGCTGACCCCGCCGGTGCCGCCACGGGGCAGGCCCCAGGCGCGGTACTCGCCGTCGACCTCGCCCGCGTAGTGGTGCAGCAGCACGTAGGCGCTGCCCGGCGAGCGGACGCCGAGGAACGTGCCGATGATCCCGGACGCGGCGATCGTGGCACGCAGGGGCTCGGTCTCGAACCACTGGCTGACGAAGTCGGCCGAGCTCATCGTCAGCAGCTGGATGAAGGCCGTCTGCTGGGGCTCGGGCAGGACGGCAAAGCGGCGCGCCAGGCCGGCCAGGCTGAGCATCCCGCGCGGATCGAGACCGCCGAGCCGCGGCGGCCCCTCGTCGAGCAGCGGCTTGACGAAGCGCGCCATCTCGGTCATCAGCAGCGAGTACTCCTCGTACGCCTCGGCGTCCTTCTTCGACCAGCGGCGCAGCTCGTGCACGGTCCGGCCGTGGTCGTCCGTACGCCACAGGTAGTCGCCGTCGAGCGGCGTCAGCGTGCCGTTGACGGGGAGCACCTCGAGCCCGTGCCGTGGCAGGTCGAGCTCGCGGATGATGTCGGGCCGCAACAGGCTGACGACGTAGCTGGCGACGCTGAACTTGAAGCCCGGGTAGACCTCCTCGGTGACCGTCGCGCCGCCGAGGACGTGGCGCCGCTCGAGCAGCAGCACGCTCCAGCCGGCGCGGGCGAGGTAGGCGGCGCAGGTCAGCCCGTTGTGCCCGCCGCCGATGACCACGGCGTCGTACCTCTGCGCCATTGACCCTCGTGCCGCTACCTGTCGAGTGCTTGCTCGTTCGGTCCGAGTGTATCGCGAGCGATCATTCGACTGCGGTCCTGGAGTGGCCTATGCGTGCATCGCGTGCCTCGGTAAAATGGCCGTGCGAGGAATCCACGTCATGGGAGGCGACGCGATGACGGTCGACGACGCGCAGGCAGCGCCGAAGGATGCGCGCCGTGCCCTCCTGCTCCTTGATCGGCCAATCGTCGTTGACCTTGTTGAGCTGACGCTCAACCACGGCATGTTCGTCGTTCGTGCGGCGCGTGACCTTCGCGAGGCAGATAGGATCCTCGGCGACTGGGGTCCGCACATGGCGGTGGTCGACATGGACCACGACGACAGCACCGAACTTCTCCAGCGCCTGGGCGCCTCCAACAGCCTGACGGCCAGCGCAACTCCTGTCCTGGGCCTGACCCGCCGCGGTGACCTGCCGACCAAGCTGCATGCGTTCGACCTTGGCGTCGACGACATCCTGACCATGCCCTTCTCGCCCGAAGAACTGCTCGCGCGGGCGATTGTCATCACCCGTCGCGCGTCGGGCGTTGATCGACCCATCGTCCCCACCATCAGGCTCGGCGAGATGGAGATCGACATCCTCCACCGGGAGGTCAGGACGGGCAACTCCGTCGTCCACCTGAGCAGCATCGAGCAGAGCCTGCTCTACCTGCTCGCCAGTCGGAGTGGGCGGGTCGTATCGCGAGACGAGATCCTGGACGGGGTGTGGGGGACGGACTTCGTCGCCGAGAGCAACGTCGTCGATCGCCACATCCGCAGCCTGCGCATCAAGCTTCAAAACGACTACCGTCACCCGCGCTTCATCGCCACCGTTCCCGGCAAGGGCTATCGCTTCATCCCGACGTTCTCCAATCAGGGCTGGACGGCCGAGGACGAGGGGGGCGCGGGCGCCGTCCAGCCGAGCCACTGATCGCCGGATTACGGACCGTCATGACGACACCTTGCTGAGGCTGGACTCTTAGCCGCGAACGGTTACGTCGACCGTTGGGATGAGTCACGCCTTTCGTGCCAAGGGGTGGGGCACCAGTCGTAGGGAGTCCGTCACCATGGCGCAGCCTGACATGAAACACTATCCCGCTGCTGAGGCCGGCACGGGACTCGATCGCAGGCAATCGGGCCTGCTGAGCATGGCCCGAACCGGCCAACCGCCGGAGCAATGGGCTGCTGCCCGATCGGAACTCGGCCAGCAGCGCATGCTGCACGCGATCAGGTCTGTTGGCCTCGCCGCCGCGCGCCCGGCATCTCCGCTGGCGGCCAGGCACGCCGGCGCAATGATCCGGATCAGCGCTGTACTTGCGTCGTGGCGCGCCACGGAGCGCGAGCTGAGCGAGCTGCCCGAGAGCAGTCCAGATCGGCCGCGTCTCCGGGCGGTGCTCGAGGGCCTTCGCGTCACTCACCATCGATTGTTCTCTGAGCGGCGCGACGATACATCTGGGGCCCTGAGGTCCTGCGAAGATGCACTCTTCTAGACGAATTCTCCTCCCGTTGGTGGCCGGCGTTGCCATCGTTGGAGGCTGGTGGATCCTGCTCGCGCTCAACAACGTCGTCGCCGCGGTCGCCCTGGGACTGCTGTGGACGGTGATCGTTCTGATCGCCACGCGCCTGCTCTTCGTCGTCGGTTTCGGCTACAACCGCTCGACGGCCGGGCGGAGCCCAGACAACGCGGCCAAACCCGCAGACGCCGGCACAGCCTTGGCCGATCTGGCCCGCCTCCGTGATGGCGGACTGATCTCAGCCGACGAGTACGCATCGAAACGGGCAAGAGTTCTCGAACGCTTGTGACCGGTCGCGGCAACGGCACCGCGGCCCACAGCCGGATTACGCGGCGTAATGACGAGGTCGTGTGCATGCTCGACGCTGTTGCGCAATTGGCCTCGTCCCCCTCTCTGAGAGCGGGCCGATCCTGGGGCGATCGGCCCGCTTTTGGCGTCCCAGGGCCAGCGCCGGAAGCACTGGCGTAATGGTCGCCCGGACGCTGCTGGGCTGACCGACGCGGCGCACCGGCCCTTTACGATGTCCTCCCAATGAGCAAGGTCCGAGTCGTCCGCGAGCGCATCGACCCGCGCCTGACGGCAGCCCTCTTCGCCAACTATCGGACGCCGATCGACGCCATCCTCGAGCTCGTCGACAACGCCGTCGACTCGCGCGTCGCAGGCCGGCCCCTCGCCGTTGAGCTCGCGCTGCGTCCCGGCTCGCTGACGCTCACCGCGACCGGCGGCCGCGGCATGGGCCCGCGCGAACTGGAGCGCGACGGCGCTCTCCAGACGACCGAGAAGCGACTGGCCGCAATCATGCGCGAGCAGGCCGCCAACAGCGCGACCCGCCAGCAGCGGCTGATGGACGACGAGGCCGACGCCGCGCCACTGCCCGCCCAGCTCTCCTTCGCGGTCTACCGCGTCAACGACTACGACCTCCAGATCCAGCACAACGAGGCGGTCAACTTGGCTGTCGAGCACCTCGGCATCGAGCGCCTGCGCACCGACTCCTTTCTTCGACGGCATCCGCGGCCGTGAGCCGGTCAAGATCGTGCCCTTCGATCACCCGCTCACGCCGCTCGACCTGGAGGCGATCGAGGATGAGCTGCGCGCCCGGCCGCAGGAGGCGCGCGACATCCTCGTCGTGGCGCTGGGCAGGGAGCTCGCCGCTGACGCCTGGCTGGCCGATTACGCGCGGCGCAGCCGGGTCAACGAGATCCGCGTCGTGGAACTGCGCAGCGATCCGAAGTACGGCGGATTCTTCGAGCATCGCCCGGCGTCCGCCCGCGTCGAGCTGGAAAGGCTGGCCGATGGTCGGGCGAAGGTGGTCATCGGTGACTTCATGTCGCCCACGATCATCGAGCGCCTGAATGGCCAGGAGGGCGTACTGACCCCGCATATCGACGACTGGCGGGCGATGGTCGACAGCGTGATGGTCGACACCTCCTACGACGGTCGGACGTTCAACATCGCCGTCGCCGACATCCCCGAGCGCAAGTCCGACCTGGTCGACGGGTCCTACGAGTTCGAGTTGCCGGCCGACTCGCCCGCCGTCGCCGTGCGCCTCACCGACAAGCTCGGCGAGGAGGTGCTGACCGTCCTGCCCGTGACGCCAGATGCGTGAGGTCTTTGACGTCCTCGATCGCCTTGGGATCGACTGGTTCGTTACCGGCTCGGAGGCCGCCGCCTGCTATGGCGTGCTGCGCCAGACGTTCGACCTGGACGTCGTGATCGACCTTGAGCCATCGGAACGATCTTGCCCAGTCGTTCGAGGGGTATTCGGTCGCCGATCCGATCGATTACGGAGGGTTCGCCATGGGATCGGTGATCTCAACGCAGACAGCGGCCAAGGTTGACCTGATCATGCTCCGGCGCGATCAGTACCTCCGCCAGGTGATGGGCCGGCGCTCGAGGTGCGAGCATCGAGACTACGGTCAGGTCTGGGTCTGCTCGCTCGAGGACCTGATCGTGGCCAAGCTCGAATGGTCGGAGGGAACCTCGGAGCTTCAGCTCAGGGACTGCGCGCAGCTGATCCGAATCAACGCTGAGTCGGTTGACTGGGCCTACCTCGAGCGTTCGGCGGAGCAGCGCGGTGTCGCGCGCCTCCTGGGAGAAGTGCGCGATGCGACCTGACCCCGGGCGAGACCTCCAAGAGCGAATCATCCGGTCGATGACACCCGCCGAACGCACGGCCCAGGCGTCGCGGCTACGCGGACGGGGAATGTGGCTGGCCTGGCAGCAGGTCGAGGCGGCGGGCATCACCCATCCCGTCGAACAGGCCGACTTCCTGCTGCGCAGGCTATATCCCGAGATGCCGGAGACCTGGTTCCGAGACGTGGTCGCCAAGTTGCGCGCGCTGCACGAGCGTGAGGAGTGGCGCGGCTTCGAGCGTCCGGCCCGCCAGCATCCCTAGAATGGGATGCCCGAATCGGATAGCGGGCAGGCGCGAGGCGCCGGCGGATTGGGGGCCAGCCTTGGGTGAGAATACGTAGATGCACGCGTCGACGCGGATCCTGCTCGTCCTCGTGGCTATCATCGCGATCGTCGGCGGCTGGTGGGTGCTGGTGGCCAACAACCCGTTCCCCGCCGCGGTGATCTACGGCAGCCTTTGGACGGCGGCCGTGCTCCTGGTCACGTTCGTGTTGCTCAAGGTCGGCTTCGGCTACAACCGTTATACGGCTCGCCGAAGACAGGGGCCGCCCGAAGCGGCGTCGGCCGAGTCCGCGTTGGCCGAGCTGAAGAAGCTGCGCGACAGCGGCCTCATCTCGGCCGAGGAGTACGAAGCCAAGCGGACGCAGATCATTGATCGCCTGTGAGCGTCGGCACGCCGCTTCACGACCGGACCGCGCCGCTCAACCGCAAGCTGAGCTGGCGCGAGTGGTCCGGCTACCACGTCGCCAGCGCCTACGACGATCACCACATCGGCGAGTACTTCGCCATCCGCCACGCGGCGGCGCTGATCGACGTCTCGCCGCTCTACAAGTACATCGTCCGCGGCCGCGACAACGTCCGCCTCATCGACCGCGTCGTCACCCGCGACGCGACGAAGATTAAGCCTGCCCAGGTCATCTACACGCCGTGGTGCGACGAGCACGGCAAGGTCATCGACGACGGCACGATCGCCCGCCTCGACGACGACCACTTCCGCTGGACATCGGCCGAAGCGCACCTGCGCTGGTTCGCGCTCAACGCGCGCGGGCTGGACGTCGAGATCGAGGACGTCAGCGAATCGATGGCGGCGATCGCGCTGCAGGGGCCGCTGTCGCGCGCAGTGCTGGAGGCGGCCACCGGCGAGGACTGGTCTGACGTCGGCTACTACCGCCGGCGCAGGGCGAGGGTCGGTCGGATCGCCATCGACGTCAGCCGCACGGGCTACACCGGCGACCTCGGCTACGAGCTATGGGTCGGTGCCGGGCAGGCCGCCCGGCTGTGGGACCGGCTGGTTGAGGCCGGTCGGCCGTTCGGCATCCGCCCGGCCGGCATGCTCGCCCTCGACATCGCGCGCATCGAGGCCGGGCTGATCCTGATCGAGGTCGACTACACGAGCTCGAAGCATGCGCTCGGCCCCGAGCAGAACTACTCGCCCTACGAGCTCAACCTCGGCCGCCTGGTGACTCTCGAGAAGGACACCGAGTTCGTGGGCAGGCGCGCGCTGCGCGACGAGATCGAGCGCGGTGGACCTTCGCGCCGGCTCGTCGGCCTGGTCATCGACTGGCAGGACATCGAGGAGCTGCACGAGGCGCAGCACCTGCCCTTCACCGCCTCGACGACGGCCTGGCGCACGCACGTGCCGGTCTACGCCGGCGGGCGCCAGGTCGGGCGGGCCACGAGCGGCACGTGGAGCCCGACGCTCAAGCGGCACATCGCGCTGGCGTCGGTCGACGCCGCCTACGACTGGCCGGGCAGCCCGCTGCAGGTCGAGTGGACGGTCGAGGCCCGTCGCGGGCGGGTTAACGCGGTCGTCGTGCCGCTGCCCTTCTTCGACCCGCCGCGCAAGCGGCAATGAGCGACGGCGCCTACTCGCCGGCGACCAGGTAGCCAGCCGCCACGAGGGCGTCCGACGCGCGCTGGCCGGCGACGCTCCACGACGGCCAGCCCAGCTCGCGCGACTCGACGGCGATGCGCGCGGCCTGCCGGCGCAGGACCCGATCGGCCGCGGCGCGGTCGTCGTCCGAAAGTCGCGGCAGCGCGTCGACGAGAACCGGCACGGAGTCGTAGCCGAGGAAGCCGAGATAGTCAAGGTCGAGGCCGCTCTCACCGCCTGGCGCGACGAGCGACGGGTCGATCGCCCGCTGCACGTTCTGATCGGTGACGAACGCCTGCGGCCCGACCGCGTTGACGACCAGCGCGATCGCGATGCCGGCACCGACGAGCAGCCGCGGCACGATGGCCGCCCGATCGACGAGCAGGCTGACGACCGCAGCGGCGACCCCCACTCCCAGCCAGCCGATGGCGGCGAGCGCGTAGAGGCGCAGCTCCGTCCAGCCGTAGGCGGCCTGGTACAGTCCGAGCCGAACGACGGCCGACACGAGAACGACGGCGGTCAGCGCGACGAGTGCCGCCGCCGACGCCCGGTAGGCCCAGCCGCGCCGCTCGATCAGCCAGTCGATGGTGAGCACCACCGTGCCGGCCAGCAGCGCCACGGCGATCAGCTCGAAGAAGCCGCGCCGAGCGTACTCGCTGTACGTCATGCCGCTGATGGCCAGCGTGTCGAGGCCGCCGAAGAGGTAGGCCGCCTGGAGCACGACGAAGACAGCGAAGACGGCGTCGATGGCGAGCAGGACGACCAGCGCCTCGATCGTCCCGATGGTGAGCGGCCGACCCGCTGCCCGTTCGTCGGCTGGCACTGCCGGTCGCGACAGCCAGGCGCCGACGACGAAGCCGGCCGTCAGCCACGCCGCCAGGCCGGCGACGGCTAGCCTGACGATGAGGTCGGGTACGTCGAGGCGGACGTCCAGCGTGCGCTCCAGGTAGCCGGCGAAGACGGCGTCGGCGGCGGCGAAGAGCGCGGCGAAGACGATCGCCAGCGGCACGGCCACGATCAACCCGCGCAGCACCGGCACCAGCCGCGTGTCGCGATCGCGCAACCGCCCGAGCGGTGCCCAGCCGGCTCCCAGGCGCAGCGCACCACCGATGACGAGGGCCAGCGCCCACTCGGCGACGTTGGCCAGCCCGGCCCAGCTTCGGCGAGTCAGCGGCGTGCCGCCGGCGGCGACGGCTGCGGCCAGCGTGAGGATTCCCGCGGCGAGCACGTCGAAGGCACGCAGCGGAAGGTCGTCGCGCAGCGCGACGAACGCGGCGAAGGCCAGCGCGGCGGGCGCGATCCAGGCATCGGCGCGATCGACGCGACTGCCCGGCCGGCGCAGCACGAAGGTGGCCGCCAGCACGGCCGCCACCCACAGCAGCAGGTTGATACCGAGTCGCTGCTCGACGAAGAGCAGTTGCGCGAAGAGGCCGGCCGCGGCGGCGGCGAGCAGGACCCGGCCGGCGGCGGCCGCCGGCAGGCGCTCGACGAGCGGCTTAGGCGGTTCCGACGCGGTGGCCGGCCAGGTCGCGGGCGGCGACTGGGGCGGCCCGGCGGACCAGTCGCCGGTCCACGGCGGCGGGCCGGGCGGTTGCGATGCCATCGGCCGGTTGACGAACCATGGCCGGCCGGATGTGACGCGCCAGCTGTGATGCGCCGGCTGTGTCCTCAGCCCGGCCGATGCGCGAGCGCCAGGAACTCGGCGTCGACGCCGTAGACCTGCTGCACGCGCGCGGGCGTCAGCACCTCGCGCGGCGGGCCGTCGGCGACGAGGCGGCCCTCGTGGAGCAGCACGACCCGCTCGAAGAAGTGGCTGGCCAGCGCGACGTCGTGCAGCACGGCGAGCACGGTCACGCCGAGCCTGGACAGCTCGCCGAGCAGGCGCATGACCGCGACCTGGTGGCGCAGGTCGAGATGGACCGTCGGCTCGTCGAGCAGCAGCAGGCCGGCGTCCTGCGCGACGGCCATCGCCAGGACCACCAGCTGGCGCTCGCCGAGCGACAACTCGCGCACGTCGCGCCCGACGAGATGGCCGATCCCGACGCGTTCGATCGCCGCCGCCACGGCCGCCCGGTCGTCGGCGCGCGGCCCGACCAGCGGGTGCTCGTGCGGGATGCGCCCGAGCGCGACCAGCTCCTCGGTCAGCAGCGGGAAAGGGATCACCGTCTGCCCCGGCACGACCGCCAGCCGGCGGGCCAGGCGCGGCCGCGCGTACTCGGCCAGCGGCCGGCCGTCGAGGATGACGTTGCCGGCCTGGAAGCGGGCCAGGCGGCTGACGCAACGCAGCAGGCTCGACTTGCCGGCGCCGTTCTCGCCGAGCAGCGCCACGCGCTCGCCCGGCCGCAGCTGGAGGTCGATGCCGCGCAGCACCTGGCGCTCGCCGTAGGCGAGCCGCAGGCCGCGCAGCTCGAGTTCGGCGCCGTTCACGTCACTCCGCTCACAGCGCGTAACCCGCGCGGTAGCGGCGCAGCAGGTACAGGAAGAAGGGCGCACCGACGACGGCCGTGACGATGCCCACCGGCAGCTCGCCGGGCATCCGCGCGAGCAGGTCGGCGAAGGCCATGAAGGAGGCGCCGAACAGCGCCGCCAGCGGCAGCAGCAGCCGCGCGTTGGGACCGACGACGAGCCTGACCAGGTGCGGCACGACCAGCCCGACGAAGCCGATCAGCCCGTTCATCGCCACCGCCGCGCCGGTGACCAGCGTCGCCGCACCGAGCAGCAGCAACCGCTCGCGGCGCACGTCGAGGCCGAGGTGGGCGGCCGTCTCCTCGCCGAGCAGTAGCGCGTTCAGCGAGCGCGCCCGCGCCAGCATCGCCGCCGAGCCGATTGCGATGATGGGCAGCCCGACGACCAGCTGCGACCACGACGACAGCGAGAAGCTGCCCAGCAGGTAGAAGAAGATCTGGCGCAGGTGGCTGCCCGACAGGTACATCGTCAGCGCCAGCCCCGCCGCCAACAGCGAGCCGACGGCGTAGCCGGTCAACAGCACCGACGTCAGCGAGTTGAGCTCGCCCAGCCGCGCCAGCCGGTAGACGACGCCGACGGCCAGCACTGCGCCGGCGAAGGCGGCCAGGTGCATCAAGCCGAAGCCGAGCAGGGCGACGTTGATCGGCACGAGCATCGCCAGCGCCGCGCCCAGCGCGGCGCCGCTGGCAGTGCCCAGGACGTACGGGTCGGCCAGCGGGTTGCGCAGCAGGCCCTGGAACGTCGCGCCGGCGAGCGCCAGCGCGACGCCCGTCGCCATTGCCGTCAGCACGCGCGGCAGGCGCAGCTCGAGGATGATCGTCTCGGCCGACGCCGGCCAGCTGACAGTGACAGGCCAGCCCAGCAGGCGGTGAGCGAGGAGGGCCAGCGTGTCGGCCGGGCTGATCGCGACGTTGCCCAGCGCGACGCCGGCGACCAGCGCCGCGGCCAGCGCGAGCAGACCGGCGCCGGCCAGCAGCAGCGGCCGCCGGCGCAGCGCCGGCAGCCAGCCGACGCGTCCGGCCGTTGTCACGCCGCCGGCGACGCCCGTGCTCATCGGACCAGCGTGCCCTCCGGGCAGAGGACTGCGCCGGCGGGCGGCGGCTCGATGTCGGCGTCGGGGTGGATCGCCAGCGCCAGCGCCGCCAGGCCGTCGGCCAGGCGCGGCCCGGGCCGCGTCACGATGGTGTCGTCGACGGGCCGGATGGCGCCTTCGCGAACGGCCGTCATCGAGCCCCAGCCGGGCCGCTCGCGGACGGCCGCCGGACAGACGCCGTACGCCGCGTCGCCCAGCACGATCACCTGCGGATCGAGATCGACCAGCCGCTCGACGGAGATGCTGAAGACGGCCGGGTCGGTCGTCGTGATCGGATCGCCGCCGGCGAGGACGACCATGTCGGCCAGGAATGAGTCGGGCGCGGGCGCGTAGATCTCCGGCTCGGAGCCGATCTGGTAGAAGACGCGCGGCCGCTCGCCGATCGCCGCCGTCACCTCGTCGATCGCCGCCGTCACCTCGTCGATGCGCGCCTGCATCCGCTCGGCGATGGCCTCGGCCTCGTCGTCGGCGCCGAGCGCAGCCCCGATCAGGCGGATGTCGGCGAGCACCTCGTCGACGGTCTCGGCGTAGGCGACAAGGACGACCAGGCCGAGCTCACGCATGCGCTCGATGTCGTCGGCCGGCGTGAAGTTGTTGCCGGCGGCGAGAACGAGGTCGGGCTCGAGGTCGACGGCCTGCTCGAGCAGGACGCCGGTGAAGGTCGCCACCGCCGGCAGCGACGCCGCCTGGGGCGGGTAGTCATCGAAATCCGTCCGCCCCACGAGCCGGTCACCGGCGCCGAGCGCGAAGACGATCTCGGTGTTCGCCGGCGAGAGGCTGATCACGCGCTCGGGTGGCGCGTCGATCTCGATCGGCGTGCCCTCGTCGTCGACGAGCGTGCGCGGGAAGACGGCCTCGGGACTGGGTGGTGGCGTCAGCGTGGGGGTGGCTGCCGTGGTGGCCGTCGGCTGGGCCGCGGGTGCCGGGCTGGATATCGGTGGATCGGTCGGCTGCTGGGCGGGCGGCTGAGCGGTGCAGCCGGCGAAGGCCAGCGCCGCGGCGAGGGCAAAAGAAAGGCCCCGGGCCACTGCGGGCCGGGGGTCCGGATGAAGGTGCGCGTCCATGGTGCCTTCCCTTTCTCGCGAAGGAAATCGAGCACGACCATGGGCCCGGCGACCGGACTTCCGGCCCGAGGGCCGGTAACCGTAGCGGGACTGTGCCGGATTCACACCGGCTTCGCGGATCCCACGGTCCTGTTCTTCGGTTGACCTGCGGAGTGTAGCGCGGCGCTGGCCGGGGCGCGATGGCCGGATCGCGCTCCAGATAAGTCGCTGATAAGTGGCGCCTGTCACGATCTGCGCCTCCGCTGCCCCCGCCGGGTGTCGCGCCCGCCGGAGGAGGTTGGAGACGGATGGGGGCTGTCAACTGGCGCGGCCTGCTCGGCCCGCCGTCACTGCTGATCAGTGCCGCCCTTGTGATAGCCGCCGTCTTGCCCGCCGCCATAGCCGCCGGACCGCTCCCGCCGCCGCCCGCGCCAGGCCCGCCCTGCCCCACCCTCGGCCTGTTGGCCGGAGGAGAGCTCGCCGCCGCGCGCCGCGCCAGCAGCAACGCGCGCGTCGCCGCCGAGGCGCTGGTCACCGAGCGCGGGGAGGAGACGGGCCGACGGCTGGCGGTGGAGCCTGCCAGCGGCGCCGCGGTGGAGATCGGCCTGCCGCCGGAGTCGTTCGTCGCCGGACCGTTCGGCGGACTGCTGCTCTACGGCTGGCACGCACCGGCGATCGGCTCGCAGGTGCGCGGGATCGTGCTGGCCAGCGGCTGCGACCAGCGCCTGGCGACGCCGACAGAGATCGTCCGCAGCGCCGTCCTCGACGGCGGTGGTCGCGCGCTCTACGTCCATTCCGTAACGGCAGATGGCCGGCGCGACGCGGGAGTCGTGCGCCACGACCTTCCGGATGGTGGCCAGACGCAGGTCGTCGAGCCGCTCACCGACTCGGACGAGTACGGGCCAACGTTCGCCACTTCGCTCGTCTGGAGCCTGGACGGGTCGGAGCTGGCCGTCCAGTCGTGTGGCTTCAGCCAGTGCCGGACGCGCGTACTGGACGCGGCGAGCGGCGAAGTGCAGGTCGTTCCCGCCGACGGGCACGGCGCACTGCTCGGCCTGGACCGGCGGCGGCTGTACGCCTACGCCGCCTGCCACTGGTCGCCGTGCGACGTGCTCGCCATCGACCGCGCCAGCGGCGTCGCCATGGTCCTCGTGGAAGAGGCGTACGAGGCGGTACTCACGCTTCGGGACGGAACATCCCGCCTGATCGTCGAGACAGCCGCCGGCAGCCGGGAGGTCGTGCCATGAGTCGGACCAGGAGCACCGCCGCCGTCGCTCTCGCCGCGCTCGCCCTCGTCGCCGCCCACTCGAGCCTCGCCGCCACGCCGACGCCGGCGAGCGGCGCAACGTGGGCAGAAAACCAGTACGTGCCGTACCGCTGGAAATCGGGCGCCGTCCCGCCCGACTGGCTGAAACCGGCCATCAACGCGGCGGCCGCCGACTCCAACCGCAGCCGGGCGGCGCGCGCCGCCGTGTTCGCGCACGAGTCCGGCGCGACGAGCTGGATCGGCTACACCTCGGACATCCCGACGAACTATGCCGTCGGCTACGCCGTCCGCAAGGTGCCCGACTCGTACAACATCCGCCTCCGCCCGCAGGGCTACGTGCTCGACTGGGGCAAGCTGAAATGGTGCCAGTTCTACGACAAGTGGCCGGACGGCTGCTACGACGCGGAGCTCATCACTCTCCACGAGTTCGGGCACGTCCAGACGCTGGGCCATGTCGACGAGTCGCTGGGCGAGCCCTGGCTCGACTCGATCATGCACGCCGGCCCGCGAACGAAGGCCAAAATCGGCTGGAACGAGCACGACTTCGGCCGCTGCGACGTCGCACGCCTGCAGATCCGTTACCGGGCACTGACGGCGAGCACGCGCTACAGCACCTGCCTGTCGCTGCCGACGACGGCGACGCTGGCTGCGTCGAGCACGTCGATCAGCAGCGGCAGCAGCGTCACCTTCACCGCCACGCTGTACGTGTCGAGCGGCGCCGACTACGCCAAGCTGCGCGGCGAGCCGCTCAGCGACCGGGCGGTGCTGCTCCAGCGCCGGCTGCCGGGTGAGACGTCGTGGACGACGCACGCCCAGATGTCGCAGACCGCCGTCGACGGCCGCTACCGGTTGACCCTCTCGCCGAGCTCGACGTACGAGTGGCGCGCGCGCTTCAAGAAGCCGTCCGATGAGGGCCTGTCCGCCTCCTCCTCGGCAATCGTCAAGGTCAGCGTCAGCAGCTGCACCGGCGATCTGTGCTGCTCGGGAGATGTCTGCCGGATGAGCGTCGACGAAGGACTCGAGGAAGGATTGGAATCGTCGAGCGAGGGAGAAGAGCAATGACCCGTTTGTTGGCTGGTGCGTGGCTCCTGGTCGTGGTCGCATGCGTGTCCGTCACGGGCGGGCCGACGAGCCCGCCGCCCACCGATCGCCCGACCCCGACAGCCCCGGCCACCACTCAACCGGCGGCCAGCCTGCCGCCCAGCGAGGCGCCCGACCCCACCGCCACGCCATCGGTTAGGACCGAACCCGAACCGACCGACGACGAGCCACCGCTGCCGCCGACCGCGGTGCTGACCCTGGCCGACGGCATCAGCCTTCCCGGCACCCTCGGCAGCTACGCCTACGGCGGTGCCGCCGCGGACACGCCGTGGCTGCCGGCCCGCGCGCTGAGGGCGGCCGAGGTGGGCGTCTGGGCAACGCTCACGCTGACCGTCGATCCCGCCGAAGCCTTCGTTCGCTGGGGCGCGCGCTACGCCGCAGCCGACGACGAGACCGGCGACGTCATCACCCAGCTGGCTGCCGGCGGCGACGGCACGACGCCGCTGGACGAGGCGCGCCTGGGCCCACTACCGAGCGGCGAGTGGGTGGTCATGGTCCAGCTGTTCTTCGCCGACGAGGCCGGCGACGCAGCCTACTACTGGCACGTGATCGTGCCGTAGGCCCCCCGCTCTAGGCGGGGGCGGCTTCCGCGGAGATTTCTCCGGGCGCGCCGAAGAAGCTCGTCTGCGCCTCCTCGGGCAGCATCTGGCCAAGGATCTTCTGGAGCGCCAGGACGTGGGCGCAGGTCTTCCAGTTCTCGAAGTAGTGGCAGGTGCACTGCCAGCGATCGGCGTCGAGGGCCACGCGGTGGGTGTCGTTGTCACCCCGGAAGGTGAGCGACAGCCGGTCGATCGTGATCCGGTCCGTCTCGCGCGCGTAGCGATTGGCCTTCTCGATCTTGCCGATCACGCTGGAATGCATGGGGCAAATCCTCCCGCCATGCGGCGCCTGCTGGCGTCGCCTCCTGCGCCCCGGACCGGCGACCGCTCGGCCGTCTGAGCCGGAGCGACGATGACCGTAGCCTACATCAGCGCCATGGCCCTCGCCACCCACCGAAGGGGCCATCGGCAACGGCGATCGGGCGGTCCTGGCGGGCCGCGGAGTTCCTAGTCCTCGGACTCCTGGTCGGCCTCCTGCATGCCCGCCTTGATGTGGCCAATGGCCTCGACGGGCGTCGGGTCGACGCCGTAGAGCAGGGCCAGGTAGGCGCTGACGTAGTCGCCAAGGGTGATCGCCCAGCAGGCCTGCTCGAAGCGCGAGTCGCCGCCCAATGGGACGACCTGGTAGGCGATGCCGGCGGCCGCCAGCAGCTCCGTCGACAGCGACAGCCGGTGGCTGTTGCGCGGGTGGTCGAACGAGCCGGTCAGGAAGAGGACATAGAGATGGTCGCGCAGGTTCTCGGGTTGCTCGTAGCCGACGACGGTGTTGTGCGTCGCCTCGGGCAGCTCCTCGGCGACGGCCGCCGACTTGCCGTTCTCGTTGAGCTGCGCCTTCCAGCGCCGGGTCACGGCCGCCAGGTAACCGGCGGCCTCGACGACCGGCAGCCGGTCGACGAGCGTCCAGGCCAGTTGCTTGGCCAGGTTGCCGTCCGTCGCCACGCCGGGCGCGCAGGCGCGCGAAACGGTCGCCGAGGCGGCGCCCGCGGCGGCCAGCTCTGACTGGTCAACTTGGAGGACGCCGGCCTGGCGCAGCAGGCCGGTCAGCGCCGCCAGGGTGTAGCCGACGGCGGCACGCGGCGGGCAGTCGTCGGGGTAGATGACCCGCGGCAGCTGGACGCGGGCGGCGACGTCACCCAGCGGCCCGCCGGTCGTCACCGCGACCACCGGGCAGCGCCGCTCGAGAGCGGCGCTGGTGGCAGCGATCGTCTCCTCCGTCGCGCCACTGTGCGAGACAGCGACGACGAGCGTGTCGCGCCCGACCCACGCCGGCAGCTCATAGTCGCGCACAGACACGACGGGCAGGCGCAGCCGGTCGGCAAAGATGCCGCGCACCAGGTCGCCGGCGATCGCCGAGCCGCCCATGCCCAGCACGGCGACGGCGCGCGCGCCAGCGTAAGACTCGGGCAGCGTCAGGTCGCGCGTCAGTCCCCAGCCGATCTCGAGCTGGCGCGGCATCTCGGCCACGTGGCGGAGCATTCCTCCCGGGTCGCGCCGGTCGAGTGTGGCAACCTCGTCGAGCACGCTGCCCACGCCGAAGCTCATGCCACGCCACCTCCGACGCGCTCGCCGCGGACCAGCGCGCTGCCGTCCAATAGGATGGCGTCGCGCAGCTCGGCGCTCGTCGCCTCGGCATAGACGCGGACGAGCGGCTCCGTGCCGCTGAAGCGGACGAGCAGCCACGAGCCGTCGTCGAGCCAGAACTTGAAGCCGTCGTTCGTCTCAAGGGCGTCGGTCTGGACGACCTGCTGGCCGGCGACGGTGGCCGGCGCCTGCTCGCGCAGCTCGACCAGCAGGCGGTCCTTCAGTGCAGGGTAGGCCGCTCGATCGACGTGGACGTCGCTGCGCAGGTAGAACGAGGGTCCGGCGATGGAGTGCAGGTGCTCGACGGCCGCCGACACCGGCCAGCGGCCGGCCTCGCGCTCCCTCACGAAGAGGTCGAGCAGCAGCAGGTTGGCGTAGATGCCGTCGCGCTCGGGCAGGTGCATCCCGAAGCCGTAGCCGCCCGACTCCTCGCCGCCCATCATCGCGCCAGTTTCGATCATCTTCGGCCCGACGTACTTGAAGCCGACCGGCGTCTCGTGGACCTCGACGCCATAGCGCTCGCCGAGGCGGCGGACCATGCTCGTCTCGTTGACCGTCGAGACGACGGGCTGGCGCAGGCCACGGTGCTCAAGCAGGTAGTACATCAAGAGGCCCATCACCTGCAGCTGGTGGATGAAGGTGCCCTTCTCGTCGGCCGCGCCGGCACGATCGGCGTCACCGTCGAGCAGCAGCCCGAGGTCGTAGCCGCCGCCGGCGAGCATACTCAGCGCTTCGTCGATGTTGGGCCGGATCGGCTCGGGGTTGACGCCGCCGAAGTAGGGGTTGCGCTCCCGGTGGATCTCATCGACATCTTCCTCGCCCAGCAAGCGGCTGAGCCAGCCAGCGCCGGAGCCCCACATGGGGTCGACGAGCACGCTTACGTTGGCCCGCCGCAGGCGGTCGAGGTCGAGCGTTCGCTCGACGAAGCGGCGGTAGCCGTCGAACGGGTCGAAGCGCTCGACCAGGCCGGCCGCCTCGGCGTCGGCGAACGGACGCGTCTCGGGCTGGTAGGCGGCCCGCTGGCGGATCGTCGCCTCGAGCGTCTTGAGCATCTGCGGCCCACCGGCGGCGCCCGTTTCCGACTTGACCTTGAAGCCGTTATCGAGCCACGGGTTGTGCGAGGCAGTGATGACCACGCCGCAGGCTGCCCGTCGCTCGACGACCTCGAACGAGACCATCTGCGTCGGGACCGCCTGCCTGCCGAAGATGACCCGGATGTCGTGGGCGAGCAGCACCTCGGCCGCCGCCTGCGCGAAGTTCTCGCTGGCGAAGCGGCGGTCGTAGCCGACGACGACGCCGCGCGCGGTGGTGCCCCGGTCGAGGACGTAGCGCGCGACGCCCTCGGCGCAGCGCCGCACGTTATCGTAGGTGTAGTCGTCGGCGACGCGCGCCCGCCAGCCGTCCGTGCCGAAGACGATGGGCGGTAGCGGCGCGGCTCGGTCGTTCACAGGTGGTCGGTCTCCTCCTTCGCCGCCAGGCGATCGACGATGCGCCGGACGTCCTGCGCTCGGTCGGCATCGCAGACGAGGAGGACGTCGGGCGTGTCGACGATGATCGCACCGCGCAGCCCTACAGTCACGACCAGCCGGCCACCGGACGAGTGGACGAGCACGTCCTCCGAATCGAGATTCTCCGTCCGGCCGATGGCCACGACGCCGCCGTCGGCAGGATGCTCGCGGGCCAGCTGCTGGTGGAGCGCGTTCCAGCTGCCGAGGTCGCTCCAGCCGACGTCGATGGGCAGGACGCGCACCCTGCCCTCGAGTGAGGCCGGCTCGAGCAGGGCGTAGTCGATCGACGTCTGGCGCAGGGCTCGGTAGGTCTCGGCCAGCGGGCGCTGCTGAGCGAGACTCTCGCGCAGCGGAGCGACGATGTCCGGCGCATACCGGTCGAGCCCCGACAGGAGGGTGTCGCGGCGCCAACAGAAGATGCCGGCGTTCCACCATGCCCCAGCCGGGTCGGCGAGCAGCGCCTGGGCCGCGTCGCGCTCGGGTTTCTCGACGAAGCGGCTGACCCGGCGCACGGCGCGGTCGCGCTCCTCGGCCGTGCCGACGATGTAGCCGTAGCCCGTCTCCGGGCCGCTCGGCGCCACGCCCAGCGTCACGTACGAGCCATCAGCGGCAGCGTCGGCGGCGGCCGACAGGGCCAGGCGGAAGGCGTCCTCGTCGGCGACGTGGTGGTCGGCCGGCAGAACCAGCATGACGTCCTCGTCCGCGCGCTCTATGGCCAGCGCGGCGTAGGCGACGGCGGCGGCGGTGTTGCGTGCCTCGGGCTCGCCCAGCAGTTGCTCAAGCTTGAGCTGAGGCGCCTGCCGCCGCACCTCGTCGAGGTGGGACTGCTCGGTGACGACGTGAATCGCCTCCGCGCCGACGAGCGGCTCGACGCGCGCGACCGTCCGCTGGAAGAGGCTCTGCTCGCCGGTCAGCGGCAGGAACGGCTTCGTGCGCGCCCGCCGGCTCAACGGCCACAGGCGAGTGCCTCCACCACCGGCGAGGATCACGACGTACATGCCTCGCCATTCTATGAGCCAGGGGCAGAGTGACCAGGGAAATGGGCAGCGTGGCTCCTGCGCGGGCAACGCGAAGCTCGAGCTCGTCAGATGACGTGCTCGTGAGCACTACCCGCGCCGACTTGGGGCAGATCTCGTCAGATGGCGCGTGGGTGAGCGCTACGGCGCCGGCGGCCTGGAAGTCCCGTCACCTGCTTACGGTCCGAGCACTGTGCGAGCCAAAACGCCGCTCGCGACCGGCCGATGGCCGTCGCCGAGTGCAAAGGAGTGACAAAACCAGTGCGGATAACCGTTTACCGCTGACAGGAATCGCGTAGTGCTCACGACGGCGTCGATTGACGGAAACCGCCATCGGTCAGTCCTGGGCAGGCGAAGCCGGTCGCCGACCACCCAGGCGCCTCGCCGCTCGAATGGCCCTATGTGGCGGCCTGCAGCTCCGACGAATCCGGCACCTTGATCCCGGCGTCGTCGGCGAGCACCGGCGCCAGGTCGGTGCCTTCCCAGGCCAGGTCCAGCTCGGGCCTGCCGAAGTGGCCGTAGGCGGCCGTCTGGCGGAAGATCGGCCGGCGCAGCGCCAGGCGGTCGATGATCGCGCCCGGTCGCAGGTCGAAGTGGCGGTCGATCAGGCCGAGGATGCGCTCGTCGGGGATGCGGCCGGTACCGAATGTCTCGATCGAGATTGCGAGCGGGCGGGCGACGCCGATCGCGTAGGCGATCTCGATCTCGAAGCGGTCGGCGAGGCCGGCGGCGACGACGTTCTTGGCGACCCAGCGCGCGGCGTAGGCACCCGAGCGGTCGACCTTCGAGGGATCCTTGCCCGAGAAGCAGCCCCCGCCGTGACGGGCCATGCCGCCGTAGCTGTCGACCATCACCTTCCGGCCGGTCAGGCCGGCGTCGCCCATCGGCCCACCGATCACGAAGCGGCCGGTGGGATTGACGTGGATGACGGGGTCGACGCGCCGCAGGTGGGCCGGGATGACCTTCTTGACGACCATCTCGATGACGTCGTCGCGCAGCCGCTCGCTGGCCACCTCGTCGTCGTGCTGGGCGGCGATGACGACGGTCCGCACCGCGACCGGCTGGCCGTGGCGGTACTCGACAGTCACCTGCGACTTGCCGTCCGGCCGAAGGTAGGGCAACAGCTCGTCCTTGCGCACGCGCGCCAGTTGCTGCGCCAGGCGGTGGGCGAGCGAGATGGGCAGCGGCATCAGCTCGGGCGTCTCGCGGCAGGCGAAGCCGAACATCATCCCCTGGTCGCCGGCGCCCTGGTCGTGGGTGTTGCCCTTGCCACGCGTCTCGAACGCCTCGTCGACGCCCTGGCTGATGTCGGGCGACTGCTCGTGAACCGACACCAGCGTGCCGCACGTGCGGTAGTCGAAGCCGAAGCGGGCGTCGGTGTAGCCGATCTCGCGGACGGTGTCGCGCACGACGTTCTGGAACTCGACGTAGGTGCTGGTGGTGATCTCGCCGAGGACGATCACCGTGCCCGTCGTCGTCGCCGCCTCGCAGGCGACGCGCGCGTCGGGGTCGTCGCGCAGGATGGCGTCGAGGATGGCGTCCGAGATCTGGTCGCACATCTTGTCGGGATGGCCCTCGGTCACCGACTCGGACGTGAAGAGGTACTGGTCGGCGCTGATGATGCTGGTCATGCGGCTCAGGTACCTTCCTGCCACGAGGCGACGTAGCGTTCCTGCTCGGGCGTCATCTTGTCGATCTCGACGCCCAGCGCCTCGAGCTTGAGACGGGCCACCTCGCGGTCGATCTCGGGCGGCACGGTGTGGACGCGTGCCTCCAGCTCGGCATGGTGGCGAGCAACGTAGTCGGCGGCCAGCGCCTGGTTGGCAAAGCTCATGTCCATCACCGCCGCCGGGTGGCCCTCGGCCGCCGCCAGGTTGACCAGCCGGCCCTCGCCGAGGACGTACAGCCGCCGCTCGCCGAGGTCGTACTCCTGCACGTCGCGGCGCACCTCGCGAACCTTGCCACCGCACATCTCGACCAGCCTGCGCAGGTCGATCTCGGCGTCGAAGTGGCCGCTGTTGGCGAGGATGGCCCCGTCGCGCATGCTGCGGAAGTGCTCGGCGCGGAAGACGTTGAGGTTCCCCGTCGCGGTCACGAACACCTCGCCCCAGGCCGCCGCGTCGGCCGCCGACTTTACGAGGAAGCCGTCCATCAGCGCCTCCAGTGCCGGCAGCGGGTCGACCTCAACGACAGCGACCTGCGCGCCCATGCCGCGGAAGCGCGACGCGACGCCCTTGCCGACCCAGCCGTAACCGGCGACGACGACGCGCCGGCCGGCGAGAAGGATGTTCGTCGCGCGCAGGATGCCGTCGATCGTCGACTGGCCGGTGCCGTAGCGGTTGTCGAACATGTGCTTGGTGCGCGCCTCGTTGACGGCGACCACGGGGTAGGCCAGCGCGCCGTCGGCGGCCATCGCGCGCAGGCGGATGACGCCGGTCGTCGTCTCCTCGGTGCCGGCGATGACGCCGGCCAGCTCGGCGCGGCGCGACGTATGGAGCAGTGACACCAGGTCGCAGCCGTCGTCCATCGTCAGCTGCGGCTTGGTGTCGGCGACGGCGTTGAGATGGGCGTAGTACGTGTCGCGGTCAGCGCCGCGGCGGGCGAAGGTGCTGATGCCGTACTCGCCGACCAGCGCCGCGGCGGTCGCATCCTGCGTCGAGAGAGGGTTGGATGCGCACAGCGCCACCTGCGCACCGCCGGCGGCAAGTGTCCGCATCAGGTTGGCCGTCTCGCTCGTGACGTGCAGGCACGCCCCGATGCGCAGGCCGTCGAGCGGGCGCTCGCGCTCGAAGCGCTCGCGGATGAGGCGCAGGACGGGCATCTCGCGCTTGGCCCACTCGATGCGGCGCACCCCCTCGGCGGCCAGGCCAAGGTCGGTGACGTCGTGCGCGGGAAGGGAAGCGGGCGCGGTCTGGCCGTTGGCGGCGTCACCGGAGGTGGTCTGCGACTGAGTGGCTGAGGCGGATTGGGTCACTGGCTCTCCTTCGTGCGGGACAGCATGATGCGCAGCTGCCGGACGATGCTATCCCAGGGTGCGCCGCGGCGGCGTGCGAGGCGCTCCTCGAAGCGGCAGTACTCGATGTAACCGAGCGCCTGGTACGCGGCGATCGCGGGCGGGTTGTCCGAGCGCACGTTGAGCACGACGTCGTCGCAGTAGCGCAGCAGCTCCTGCGTTACGGCGCTCGTCGTCAGCTTGGCGTAGCCGCGGCCGCGATGGTCGGGATGGGTCATCACGTTGCCGACCACGCCCAGCCGCGCCGTCCGGCTGATGACGTGCGTGCCGGCCGCCGCCACCAGCCGGCTGTTGACGCGGATGCCGTAGTAAACGCCGTTGGCGATCGCGTCCGGCCCGAGCCAGGACGTGAAGCCCAGCCCGTACAGCCGGTTGAGGTCGCCGATCTCGACCGGCAGGAGGCGCAGGGCGACCCCCGACACCGGCCGGAACGTGTCGCGATTGACCCACATGCGCAGCATCAGCGGGCCCGGGTCGATGCGGTAATGGCGGCCGATTGCGGGCAGCTGCGAGGCGTCGGCGGCGAGGTACACCAGGCGCGGACTGATCACGTCGCGCAGCACGGCCGCGATGCCGTCGGCGTCGCCCATCACGAACAGCGGCTGCGGCGACAGCCCGCGGTACTCGAGGACGACCGCCACCGGCGCGCCGTTTCGGCGGGCGATGCCCCAGCGCGTCTTGCCGAACTCGTGGTCCTCGAGGTCGCAGATGGCGTAGGCGGCCAGCAACCGGTCGCGCTCGAGGAAGTCGCGCAGCAGCTGCCGATCGCGCGTCGTCTCGACCTGGAAGCCGCGCTCGGCGACCTGCGTCGCCCGGCCGCGCGCGGTGGCGGCCATCAGGTGCGCCCCTCTCCCGGCGGCGCACGGATGACGCCGTCCTCGGTGAGAAACGCGGTGATGGCGGCGCCCGGGACGACGTCGAGCTCGGGCTGGCTGTGCGCGCGGGGTATGGCACGGCCGTCGGGCGTCGCCGGGTCGCGCACGGGCACGGGCGCGCAGGCGTAGACGGGCACGCCGGCGATCGTGGCGAGGCGGGCGACGTTGAGGCTCCCCAGGAGCCCGGCGGTGTCGCCATTGGCACAGGCCCAGTCGGCGCGCAGCAGAACCGCGTCGACGGGATGCTCGGCGAGTAGCCAGCCAACCGCCGAATCGGGGATGACCGTGTGGGCGACGTCGGCCTGCGCCAGTTGCGGGGCGGCGACGCGGGCGCCCTCCGTGCCCGGGCAGGCCTCGGTCAGCCAGACCTTCACCTCGCGACCGGCCGACGACAACGACTGGACGACGGCGACGCCGGTGCCGACCATGCCGCCAGCGAGCGGTCCCATGTCGCCGTGCATCAGTAGCGACAGCGGCCGATCCTGAACGATTGGCAGGGTCTCGGCACCGAGGCGGCCGAGGCGGGCGTGGTCAAGCGCGGCCTGCGCCGCGATAGCGTCGGCCTCATCGTGCATGGCCGTCACGCGCGCCGCCTTGTCGGCCGCGTCGTCGAGCGACTCCCAGCGGCGGACCATCCGCTCCACGCCCCACGCCGCGGCGCGCGACGCCGGCAGCGCCTGGCGAAGGATGTTGGCCGCCGCCCGAAAGGACGCCTCGCGCGTCCGCGCCGGCCGATGCTGACCGTGGATGACGGCCAGCACGAGGCCATACGCCGCGATCTGGGCGAGGACCGGCCCGCCGCCGGCGACACCGTTGCGCAGGGCGGCGGCGACCATGCTCGCCGAGCTGCAAGTCACGCTTGCGCCGCGGCCCAGCGGCTCGCGCTGGTCGAGCAGAACGAGCGCGTCGTCGGTCAGCAGGTACGGGCTGCGGAAGGCGGGCTGCGGCTGCTCGCCGGTGGCGATGCCCTGGTCGGCAAGCTCCTCGGCAGCCACCGGCGAGGCGGCGGCGGCGATGCGCCGCTCGATGCGCGCGGCGCTCGCCCGCGGGTCGCGCACGCCGAGCCCGAACAGCTCCGTCGCCGCGCCGGCGCTGCCGCGGCGCAGCTCGTCGACGGCGCGCAGCGCCTGGCCGGCGCTCGACACCGTCTGGCGCCCGAAGTCGCGGAAGAACTGGCGGCGAGAGGGGTCGCGCGGCTGTTCGGTCGCCCTGGGGTCCTCCGGTGGCCGCCGCGCGTCGGTCGCCCGCTGGTCGTCGGTCGCCCGCTGGTCGTCGGTGGAGGAGTCGCGTCGGTCGGTCATCACCTGGCGCTCACCCCGCCGGCGTCAGTACTGGACGACGCTGTGGATCTGCTGGTCACGTAACCGCTCGCGACCCTTGAGGAAGAGCAGCTCGACGAGGAAGGCCAGCCCGACGACCTCGGCCTTGAGCATCCTGACCAGCTCGATCGTGCCAAGGACCGTGCCGCCGGTGGCCAGCAGGTCGTCGACGATCAGCACGCGCTGGCCGGGCTGGAGGGCGTCCTTGTGGATCTCGAGCGTGTTCGTGCCGTACTCGAGGGCGTACTCGACGCTGACCGTCTCTGCCGGCAGCTTGCCCAGCTTGCGCACCGGCACGAAGCCGGCGTCGAGGCGGATGGCCATCGGCGCGCTGAATATGAAGCCGCGCGACTCCATGCCGACGACGATGTCGACCTCGGTGTCCTGGTACGGCTCGATCAGCAGGTCGATCGCCTTCTGGAAGGCGGCCGGCTCCTTCAGCAGGGTGGTGATGTCGTAGAACAGGATGCCCGGCTTGGGGAAGTCGGGGATCTCGCGGATCTTCGCGCGCAGGTCGTCTGCGGACACGGACTCGGCTGACCTCGCTGGCGGGTCGTTCTTGGGCCGAGTCAGTCTACCGCACGCCTTCGGCGCGGCGACCGGGACCATCGGGGTGGTGTCTCGGCAAACGATTTCCGGTCATGCCCGGGCCTGGCGCGGGAGGCGATACGGTCCGGCGCGCCGCTACCGCAGCGGCTCTTCCTGCCGGTAAAGCAGGGCTACGGCGGACAGGAGCCAAGTCTACGCGATACGCATTGCCTTAGCCATCCTGTCTAGCTAACATCCATCGCATGAAGGTCAACATCCACGAAGCCAAGACGACGCTATCGCGACTCATCGCGCGCGCCCATGCCGGCGACGACGTCGTGATCGCGAGAGATAACGTTCCAGTGGCGCGGCTGGTCCCGATCCGGGAACAAACAGTCCAGCGCAAGGCCGGGACGCTGCGCGGTGTGGTGCGCGTCCCGAAGTCTTTCTTCGAACCGCTGCCGCCCGAGGAGCTCGCGGCCTGGGAAAGCCGCTCCCGTTGAGGCTCCTGCTCGACACGCACGTGCTGCTCTGGTGGGCGACGCTCGAGCCCGCGTTGCCCGCCAAGATCACGCGAGCGATCGCCCGCGCAGACAACGAAGTCTTCGTGAGCGCGGCAACCGCCTGGGAGGTCGCCACGAAGGCTCGCCTCGGAAGGCTGGAGTGGCCTGCGGAAGCGGGCACCGTGCACGAGTACGTGCTCGGTCAGGGCTTTCGTCCCCTGGCGGTCACCCTGGAGCACGCCGAGCGAGCTGGCGGTCTGGCGATCGAGCACCGAGATCCATTCGACCGCATGCTCGTCGCCCAGGCACAGATCGAGGATCTCCACCTCGCCAGCAACGAAGCGCTGTTCGACGCTGCCGGCATACGCCGGTACTGGTAATGAGCGAGGGCGCTGCTCGCCGGCGCCGGATGGATGGTCAGGCCGCCGAAGTCTCCAGCCGGGTTGCGAGCCGCTCCACGACCGCCCCTGTCGTCTGCCACGCGGCGGCCGCGTCACGCGGCAGCCGCACGCGCAACTGGTTGGAGCCGTAGCTGATGCCGCCGGTCGGCACGTTGGGGATGCGGTCGCCCGGACCGGTCGGCGCCATCGCGCGGATCGTCGCCGCGCGCGACCAGTCGGGATGGAAGCGCACGACCAGCTCGTGGCCTTCACGGGCCAGCGCGGCGATGCCCGCGGCCTCGGCCGTGATGCGCAGCCGCGCGACGTCGAGCAGCCGCTCCACGGGTGGCGGCAGCGGCCCGAAACGGTCGACCAGCTCGGCCGCGATGGCCGCCACGTCCCCCGTCGTGCCGGCCTTGCCCAGCCGTCGGTACAGCTCCAGCTTCTGCGGCTCCTCGGCGACGTAGTCGTCGGGCAGGTAGGCGTCGACGGGCAGGTCGATGACCGTCGCCGGCCGCGGCACGACCGGCTCGCGCTCTTCGAGCACAGCCCTCTCCTCCTCGACCGCCTGGCTCAGCAGCCGCGTGTAGAGGTCGAAGCCGACTGCCGCCATGTGGCCGTGCTGCTCGGCGCCCAGGATGTTGCCGGCGCCCCGGATCTCCAGGTCCGACAGCGCGATCTGGAAGCCGGCGCCCAGCTCCGACGCGTTGAAGATCGCCTGCAGCCGCTTGCGCGCGACCTCGCTCAGCTGTCCCCGCCGCCGATAGAGCAGGTAGGCGTACGCCCGCCGGCTCGACCGACCCACACGCCCGCGCAGCTGGTAGAGCTGGGCCAGGCCGAGCGCGTCGGCGCGGTCGATGATGATCGTGTTGGCATTCGGGATGTCGAGCCCAGACTCGATGATCGTCGTGCACACCAGCACGTCGTGCTCGCCGCGCGCGAAGGCGAGCATCACCCGCGCCAGAGCGCCCTCCGGCATCTGGCCGTGGGCAACCGCTATGCGCGCGTGCGGCAGCAGCCGGCGCAGCTGCTCGGCCTGCGCCTCGATCGTCTCGACGCGGTTGTGGACGAAGAAGACCTGCCCGCCGCGGTCGAGCTCGCGCAGGATCGCGTCGCGTACCAGCCCGGCCGAAGCCTCGGCCACGCGCGTCTGGATCGGCAGCCTGTCCTCCGGCGGCGTTTCGATGACGCTCATGTCGCGCACGCCGGCGAGCGCCAGGTTCAACGTCCGCGGGATGGGTGTGGCCGACAGCGTCAGCACGTGCACCTCGGTGCGCAGCTGCTTCAGGCGCTCCTTGTGGGCGACCCCGAAGCGCTGCTCCTCGTCGACGACGACCAGCCCCAGGTCGCGGAAGCGGACGTCCTTCGACAGCAGCCGATGGGTCCCGATGACGAGGTCGACCGAGCCGGCGGCCAGCCCGGCCAGGGTTTCCTGCTGGTCGGACACCGGGACGAAGCGGCTGAGCATGCGGATCGTGACCGGATAGGCGGCGAAGCGGCCACGGAACGTCTCGAGGTGCTGCGCGGCGAGGACCGTGGTGGGCACCAGGACGGCGACCTGCATGCCCTCCTGGATGGCCTTGAACGCGGTGCGCAGCGCGACCTCGGTCTTGCCGTAGCCGACGTCGCCGACCACCAGCCGGTCCATCGGTCGCCCGCGCTCGAGATCGGCCTTGACCTCGGCCGTCGAACGCAGCTGGTCGCGCGTCTCCTCGTAGGGGAAGCCCGCTTCCATCTCCGCCTGCCACGGTGTGTCCACGCCGATCGGCCGACCCTGCGCCCGCTCGCGCTCGGCATACAGCGCCAGCAGATCCCTGGCCAGGTTCGTGACGGCCCGGCGCACGCGCGTCTTGGTCCGCTGCCACTCGCCGCCGCCGAGGCGCGACAGCGGCGGGTTCTCGCCGCCGGAGTAGCGCGTCACGCGCTCGATCTGCTCGACCGGCACCCAGATGCGGCCGCCCTCGGCGAAGTGCAGCTCGAGGAAGTCGCGCTCCTCGCCGCCGTCGCCGCCCGCCGAGCGCCGCACGAGACCGCCGTAGCGCGCGATGCCGTGGTCGATGTGGACGACCAGCTCGCCTGCGTTGAGCCGCTCCAGGAGGTCGCGCGGCACGACCCGCCGAAGCGCCCGCGGCCGGCGGACACGGACGGTGCCGAACAGCTCGCGGTCGCTGACGAGGATCACGCCCTCCGGCCCTCCGGCGAAGCCGCCGTTGAGGCTGCGCTCGACGAGCGCCACGGCACCGGGCGGCGGCGCCTTGGACAGGCGGTGGAGGGGCGCGGCGACGATGTCCGCTTCGCCGAGGATCTCCGACAGCCGGGCGGCCTGGTCCGACGTCAGCACCACCCGTGCCCCTTCGCGCCGCCAGCGCTCGACGGTATCGCCGAGATGGCCGATGGCCGCCGGCGGCAGCACCGGCTCGTGCCAGCCGAAAGGATTCCCGCCCGGTGGCGCCGCGGGATGCTCGCTCTCCCACGTCAGCTCGAGCGTGCGCGCCTCGACCAGCCGCCTCTTCCAGTCGCGCCGCTCGGGATAGGCCGACGGCCAGCCCCTGGGCAGCTCGCCCGCCCGTTCCAGCTCCGCCCGGCGCTCGTCGGCCTGCGACCACAGGAAGTCGGCCGCGGCGCCGATCTCCTCGGGCTCGTCGAGCAGCCAGATCTCGTCAGTAAGGTGGTCGAGCGCGGTCGCCGGCGCCAGGTGGCCGGCCCACACCTCGCCTGCGTCGGCCAGCTGGCCCGACTCGAGGCGGGCAAGATCGGTCGCCAGCGACTCGGGCAGCCGATCGGCGGCCCGGCCCAGGCGGCGGCGCAACTGCTCGCCGGCGCCGGGCGGGAGGAGGAACTCGCTGGCCGGCAGCAGGCGCACCGATTCGGCGGGCCCGAGCCCGCGCTGGTCGGTCGGATCGAACGTGCGCAGCGAATCGATCTCGTCGCCGAACCACTCGACGCGGACGGGCAGCTCGCGGCCGGCCGGGAAAAGATCGACGATGCCGCCGCGGCGGGCGAACTCGCCTCGCCCCGCGACCTCGGGGAGTGCCTCGTAGCCGAGGTCGATCAGCTCGCGCAGCACCCGCTCCTGGCCGATGCGCTGGCCGCGCCGCAGCTCGAGCGGCTGGCTCGGGATCGACTCGACGGGCACCGTTCGCTCGAAGAGCGCCTGCACGCTGGCCACGAGCACGCGCGGTTCGCCGGCCCGCCAGGCGGCCAGCGCGGCCACCCGCGCGGCGCTCTCGTCACGCACCAGCTCCGAGCGCTCGTAGGCGAGGGCCGTGCGCGGCTCGAGCGTCACGACGAGTGACGGGTCGCCCAGCCAGGCGACGAGCTCTTCGGCCACGCGGTCGGCGATCTCGGCGTCGCGGGCGATCCAGACCAGCCGCGCGCCCGTCGCGTGGACGAGCGCGGCGGCGAGGAAGGACTTCGCGCCGTGGGGCATCGCGGCGTAGGTCACGTGCCGCAGATCGTGGCCGACGCGGCCCTCTCGAACGGTGCGATAACGCTCGGCCAGCGCGCGGACCTCGCCCGCCTCGGCGAGCAGGCGGGGCAGCGGCGACAGGTCGGGCAGGCGCGGCTTGGTGCCCGCCGCCGTTGCCGCCGAAGTGATCTCCTCGGCGATGTGCCGCTCGCGCCCGCGCCGGCCACGGACGCGCGTCGCAGTCTGGGCCACTGTCCTACTCCCGCTCGCCGCCGCGCGGCAGCAGCTTGCGCCAGCCGGTCAGGCGGCGGACGATCGTCGGCCCGCTGTCGGTCGCCGTGGGCTGGCTGGGGGTCGGGCGTAAGGGCTCGAGCTCGGCATCGGCATCAACGTCGGCCTCTTCGCTGGCCATGCCGGCCGGCGTCCACGCGTTCCACTTGTTGGCCGCCCGCGCCGGTCCCTCGCGCGCCCAGTCCTCGACGGCGTCGGCGGCAGCCTCGAGCACCTGCTCGACGATCGCCTGCTCGTCGGGCCGGAAGCGGCTCAGCACGTGGTCGCGCGCGTTGCGTGTGGGTTCGCCGATGCCCACGCGCAGCCGGGCGAAGTTCTGGTTGCCCAGCTCACCGATGATCGAGCGCAGCCCGTTGTGGCTGCCGGCGCTCCCCCGCTCGCGCATCCTGATCCGACCGAGCGGCAGGGCCAAGTCGTCGACCACGATGAGCACGTCCGACAGCGGCCCCCGCTCGCGGGCCAGGATCTTGCGCACCGCGGTGCCGGAGAGGTTCATGTAGGTCGTCGGCTTGGCCAGCACTAGGTCGAGACCGTTGTAGCGGCCGCGCACGACGGCCGCCGCGTCGCGCGCCTTGACACGGCCGGTCAGGCCGGCGCGCTCGGCGAGTCTGTCGAGCACCATCCAGCCGACGTTGTGGCGCGTTCCTTCGTACTGGCGTCCCGGATTCCCCAGGCCGACGACTATCTTCACTTGACCTCCGGTTGGGCATCCCGCCGGTGCTCGGCCCCGCGGGCACGCCGACGGGCCACTTCCCCTCGTCCGGGGAGTGGCCTCCGCGGTCAGATGTTAGCGCCCTGGCGCTGCGAGTCCTTGACGCTGCCCGTCAGCTTGGCGCCGTCGACCGCCTCGACGACGCACTCGAAGTTGCGCCCGCCGCTCACCCACGCAGAGCGGAGCGGCAGGGTCGGCAGGACGTACAGGTCCGTCGTCCACGAGGCAGCACCGACGTACGCCTCGAAGGCCGCTTCGCAGGGCGGCGCCGCGTACTCCATCAGGCGGTCCAGGCCAGGGTAACCAGGCGGGGCCTCGCCGGAGTCCTGCGGCTTCCAGCCGAAGCGATGGATCAACTCGGCATCGTGTGGGGCGGCACAGTCCACGATCCGGACGTCAGGCAGCACGTCGTCCTCGGTGGGCGGCGTGTCCCAGTCGAAGCACTCTCCGATGCGCACGCGATCGATCGCTGTCGTGCCCGAGCGCGCCTCCATGTCATCGAGGTACTGGCCCAGCAACCCGAAGCCGACGAGCGTCGCCACGCCGAGCACCAGCACGCCGACGATGACGACGATGGCGTCCGTCAGACGATGCCTCAGCGACGGACGCGGGACCTGCGTCCACTCCCACTCATCGTCCGGGTCCGGCTGCACCAATGGACGCCTGCCCGCCGGCTGCTGCCCGTCGGGGCTCATCCCCCTCACGCTCATCGTCCGCTATCAGAACGTGCCCGCCGCGCGGTATGGTACGAGAGCGCGGCAGGCGGCCTAGTACGGCATCTGTTCGCCGGCGCGGACGGCGACGTCGAGCCGGTTGCCGGGCGGTGGCATCGGGCAGTCGTAGGCGGGGCTGTAGACGCACGTCGGGTTGTAGGCGTAGTTGAAGTCGATCTCGACTTCGTCGTCATCCTCGGCAAAGGGCAGGTCGAGATAACGGCCGGCGCCGTAGGTCTCGTTGCCCGACGTGGCGTCGCGGAACGGCACGAAGAGCGTCGCCGGCTCGCCGTGGTGGCTGTGCGTGCGGAAGGCGGTCAGCCGCTGCTCGCGGCCGTCGGCGTCGAAAACGAGCTGGCCGGCGATCGACATCTGACGCAGCTGGCCGGTCGACGTCGGCAGCGTCACCTCGTCGCCCACACCGGCCACGTCACGGTCGAGGCGGGCGGTCAACCGCCACTCCTCTGCCGGCGAGAAGTAGCGCGGCCCGTCGAAGCCGGCCGGCGGCTGGTGGCCGCGCCAGTCGAACTGGTGCATGTAGTAGTGCCGCGCGTCCTCGCGCAGCGCCTCGAGCTCGGCGCGCCAGTCGTGGGCCTGGACGTGATCGTGGCCATTGCCGTGGTTGTGCTCGTGGCCGGTCATCTCGCATCCTCCAGTACTCGCCGCTCGAGCGCGCGCATCGCTGCCTCCTCCTCGGGCCGGGCGTGGTCCCAGCCGCAGACATGCAGCGTCCCATGGACGACCAGCAGGCGCAATTCGTCGGCCGCCGACCAGCGCACGTCGCCTGTCTGCCCTCCCCGGCCCTTCTCCGCCTGGGCGACCGCCCGCTCGACCGATACGACCACGTCACCCAGATGCGTCCTCCTGCCCGGTGGCAGCGCGAACGACCGCGTCACCGCCATCGGGGCGGCGCCTTCGTGGATATCGGGCGCCTGGCCAGGGTGAGGGGGGTAGGCGGCCGGCGCTAGGAGGGGAAAGGACAGGACGTCGGTCGGCCCGTGCTCGCCCATGTGCTCGGCGTTGAGGCGGGCGAGCTCCTCGTCGTCGCTCAGGACGACACCGAGGCAGGCCGGCGGCGGCGCCACTGCGGCCTCGAGAGCCGCGGCGGCCACCCGCGCCAGCTCGGCCTGTGACGCCGGCGGCGACACGCCGGGGCGAACGGTGATGTCGATGCGCCAGGGCGGGCGGTAGATCGAGCCCGTGCGCGGCTCCGCGTTGCGCCCCGTTCTCAGGCGCCGGTTCCCCGCTGTGCCGAGCGGCGCTTCTCGATCTCGACGATCTTGTTCTGCGGGTACTCGATGCGCCGGTGGTACATGCCCAGCAGTTGCTGGACGAACGCCTCGCGGATCAGCTCCAGGTCGCGCAGCGTCAGGTCGCACTCGTCGAACTGGCCGTCCTCGAGGCGCTCCCGGATGATGCGCTGGACCATCGCCCTGATCGCCGGCTCGTCCTGCGAGGTGAGCGAGCGGACCGACGCCTCGACGCCGTCGGCGAGCATCAGGATGGCCGCCTCCTTCGACTGCGGCTTGGGCCCGGCATGGCGGAACTTGGCCGGATCGACGGATGTCTCGGCGGCCTTCGCCTGCGGCGTGCCCGGCCGCGCGGGGGCCGCCTCGACCGCCTGCTCGCGCGCCCGCGCGTAGAAGTAGCTCATCAGCGCCGTGCCGTGATGCTGCGGGATGAACGGGATGATCGCCTTGGGCAGCTTGTAGTGGTAGGCCAGGTCGATGCCGTTGGCGACGTGCGACTTGAGCAGGGAGACCGACTGCTCGGGCGTCAGCTCGTCGTGAACGTTCTCCGAGCCGGCCTGGTTCTCGATGAACGCTAGCGGGTTGGCCAGCTTGCCGATGTCGTGGTAGTAGGCCGCCACCCGGACGAGAAGCGAGTCGGCCTCGATCGCCTCGGCCGCGCGCTCGGCCAGGTTGCCCACCATCAGCGAGTGGTGGTACGTGCCCGGCGTCTCGAGCAGCAGCCGTCGGAGCAGCGGCTGCGACGGGTTGGCGAGTTCCAGCAGTTGGAACGAGGTCGTGATGCCGAAGACGTTGCCGACGATCACGAAGGTGCCGGCCGCCGCGACAGCCGAGCCCAGGGCGGCGACGATGCCCGCCCCCCACAGCTCGAAGAGGCCGGTGAAGTCGCGGTCACCGAGCAGCGTGAAGAGAGTCACCACGGCCAGGTTGGCGATGGCCATCGCGCCGGCCGCCTGCACGAAGTTGCTCAACCGCTCGCCGCGCCGGATGAGGATGATGCCGACCATGCCGCCGACAAGTACGTACGTCGCAAACTCGACGGTGCCGACGATGGCGCCGGCGAGCAGCGCGATGATCGCCATCACGATCGTCGCCACGCTGCTGTCGAGCAGGACAGCGATCAGCAGGCCGGCCGCGGCGGTGGGCACGATGAACGGCACCAGCGAGCGGTCGCCGGTCACCTTCAGCGCGACGGCCGCCGCGACGACGACCAGCGCGATCAGCATCAGCGCGTTGGCGCGGTGCCAGAACTGTGGCCGGAAACGCCACAGCCAACCGAGGAGGAGGCCGACCACCAGCGCCGCCAGCAGCACCCAACCGGCCGCCCGCGCCGGGTCGGCACGCGGCTGGAGCAGGCCGAAGAAGGCGAGCTTCTCGCTCGCGACCGCGTCGACGCGGTCGCCGGCACGGACGAGGATCTCGCCGCGCTGCACCGTGAAGCGCACCTCGTCGACGCGGTTGGCGGCGTCGACACGGGTACGCTCGGTGGCGGCGGCATCGAACGTCGAATTGGCCACGAGCAGCGGCGCCAGGATCTCGCCGCCGAGCGCGCGCTCGTCGGGGTCGAAGCGGTTCGAGACACGCTCCGACAGGCCGCCGCGCGCCTCGGCCAGCAGCGTGTCGCGGACCTCGCCGCGCTGAACGACCTCGAGCACGCGCAGCATCTCGCCGCGCAGCGCCGTCCATTCGACGCGATCCATGCTGACCAATGTCTGTCGCGCATGGCTCGACAGCTCGGGCAGGGGGTTGCGCAGCGCCTCCATCCGCGCCTCCGGCGAGAGGATCGCGTTGAAGGCGGCGTCGACAGGCGCGACCGTCTCCTCGAACGCCTGCGCCTGCTGCTCGGCGATCAGCTGCGCCCGCTCGGGCGTGTAGTCGTACTGCGGCGGGACCGCCCGGCGCGCCTCTTCGCGGCGCTGCTCGGTGGCCGACTCGCTGGTGATCGTCGCTGCTCGCGGGGCCTGGATGTCGACGAGCGCGACGTCGCCGACGATGATGCCGGGGCCCGAAAGCGGCCCGGGCAGGGCGTCGATGCCGAGGATGACGCCGAGCGTCAGGATCAGTGCCGCGGCCGCGATCAGACCGCGGACGGCGTCGCGACGCGTGAACGCTCCCTGGCGAGTGGCTGGTCGGGCCAGCATCAGGAACCGTGCTCCATGACCGAATGACGGTTCACCGCGTACATCAGTGACCGTGCTCCGCGAGGTCGCGCCGGGCAAGCTCGCGCGCGGCGATCGTGCTGACCTGCTTGCCTTCGGCGCGGCCCTGGACGCGCGGCATCAGCGCGCCCATAACCCTGCCCATGTCGCGGGGTGACGTCGCGCCTACCTGGTCGATCGTCTCGCGAACCAACGTCGCGACCTCGTCCTCGCTCAGCTGCTCGGGCATGTAGGCGGTGATGATCTCGAGCTTGGCCTGCTCTCGCTCGGCGGCGTCGGCGCGACCGGCGGCGGCAAAGGCCTCGGCCGACTCCCGGCGCGACTTGATCTCGCGCGACAGCACGGGCATCAGCTCCTGGTCTGACAGCTGGCGGCCGGCCGACTTCTCGGCGTTGTAGACGGCGGCGACGGCCATGCGCAGCGCTTCGAGGCGCAGCTCGTCACGCTCGCGCATGGCGCGAGTGAGATCGCTCTGGAGCCGTTCGGAAAGTGTCACCGGATAGCGTTCCTCGGGCGGCATGCCCGGGAGCAGTGGTGCCGGCCTCGATCCGCCGTCTTGCCCGACTGCCTGGTCACGGCTGGCGGGCGGGCGTTGGGGCCGGGCAGCCGCTACTCGGAACGGGCGGCCTTCTTGCGCTTGGCTTCCTTGCGCTTGCGCTTGACGCTGGGCTTCTCGTAGTGCTCGCGCCGGCGAGCCTCCGCCAGAATTCCGCTCTGCTGGATCTTCTTGTTGAAGCGCCGCAGAGCGCTCTCGAAGGTCTCGTTCTCCCCCACGCGGACTTCAGCCAATCCGGAATCACCTCCTGCCGGCATGTCTTCGGCCACTCACCCCGCCCGGGACCGGAATCCGGAGGGGGCGTGCACGGCTGACTGCCTCGTATGAGGTGCTCGTCGGAGCGTGTGAGAACGCTCGTCTTGAGCGTTCCGCCGCGCTCACGCTGAGCGCCGGCCTGTGCCGCGCAAAGGCTGGCGCAGTGTAGCGGTGTGCGGGAGGGTGGTCAAACGGCCGCCGGCGGCCCGAACATACCGCCACTCACGATCGGCGACAGCACTCGCTGGCCACCGATGGAGCGTGCACTAAACTTGATTCGGACTCGACGACCGGGGCAACGCGCCAAAGGAGAGCCCGACGCCGGATGTGGCAACTCCCCAGCCCGCGCGACTTCGACTCGCTGCTCGACCTGCTCGACGACGCCGACCGCCGCTATGCGGGCAGGCCACAGCTGTCGCTGCGCACCGACGCCGGTCGCGAGCTCGACTGGAGCGCGCGCGAGCTCAACCACCGGGCCAGGCTCGTAGCCTGGCGCCTGCGCGCTCTCGGCCTACAACCCGGCGACCGGCTGCTGACCTGGAGCCCGTCCACGCCGGCTCTGCCGGCCGTCTACTTCGGCGCGATGTACGCCGGCGTGATCGTCGTGCCGCTCGACCTGCGCATGGCGCCGGAGGTCCTCCAGCGCATCGCCGCCGCGTCGGGCGCGCAGTGGCTGGCCGTCGGCACGGGCTACGACGCGCCGGACGTCGAGAAGGGCGGCCTCGCCCACCTCAACATCCGCACGGTAGAAGCGCTCTCCGCCGACCCGCCGCACCAGAGCGCCGCCGGTAGGGACGAGGGCGGCATCGACGAGGCCTTCCCCGACGACTGGCGGGAGCAGCTGGCGAGCTGGCCCCGACCCATACGCGACGACCTCTTCGAGGTCATCTACACCTCGGGTACGACCGGCACGCCAAAGGGCGTCATGCTCAACCACGGCTCGATCCTGTCGACGCTCGAGACGATCGCGCAGATCCTGCCGCCGCGGCCGCACCGGACGGTCTCGCTGCTGCCCGCCTCGCATCTCTTCGATCAGGCGCCGGTGCTGTTCTTCGGGACGATGATCGGCGCCGAGATCATGTACCTCCGCTCGCGCACGCCGCGGGTCATCTTCGAGGCCCTCGCCGAGCAGCGCGTGACGACGATGGTCGTCGTGCCGCAACTTCTCCAGCTCTTCTGGAACGGCATCGAGCGCGAGGTCAAGCGGCAGGGCAAGGAGCGCCTCTTCAACGCCTCGCGCAGGATCGCCCGCTTCCTGCCCTATTGGGCTCGCCGCCTCCTGTTCCGGACCATCCATCGCCGGCTCGGCGGCCATCTGAACCTGTTCGTATCGGCCGCCGCCTACCTGCCGCCGTCGCTGCAGGAGGCATGGCAGAGCCTGGGCGTCATCGTCCTGCAGGGCTACGGCGCGACGGAGTGCGGGCCGGTCGCCGCAACGTCCGAGAAGGACCACCCGACGGGCACGGTCGGCAGGCCGCTGGCGCCGGTGCAGGTACGCCTCGACGACAAGACCAACGAGATCCTCGTCGCCGGACCGACGCTCTTCCAGGGCTACTGGCAGGACCCCGAGGCGACGGCGGCGGTGATGAGCGACGGCTGGTACCACACCGGCGACGTGGGCCGCTTCGACGAGCGCGGCAACCTCTTCCTGACCGGCCGGACGAAAAACATCATCGTGCTGCCCAACGGGCTCAACGTCTATCCCGAGGACATCGAGAACGTGCTCGAGGACGTCGGGCTGGCGCAGGCCGTCGTGCTCGAGACCGCCCCCGGCCGGATCGAGGCCGTCGTCCTCTCGCCCGACGCGCCGCCGATGATCACGCCCAGCAACCCAGCTCCCGATCCGCCCGAGACAGACGAGGAGAAAGCCGAGCTGGCCCGGCGCATCTCGGCCCTAATCAAACAGGCCAACAGTCGACTCGGCCAGCACCAGCGTATCGACGGCTGGCGCCTCTGGCCGGAGGCCGACTTCCCGCGCACGCACACCCTCAAGATCAAGCGCACCGAGGTCCACCAGTGGGCAGCCTCCGACGCGTCGATCCCGCTGCAGGAGCAGGACGAGCAGACGACGCGCGCCTAGCGCACCACCTGGATCGGCTGGCCGACCGAGCGGACGGCGTCGAAGGCAATGCCCGCCTGCTCGGGATCGGACGATCGCGAGGGCGACCACCAGGTGAAGACGAGCGTGCTGCCGACCTGGCTCAGCGCGAACTGGGCGTCGCGCGGGTAGTTGGTCTGGCCGACGCCCGTGCCAAGGTAGTCGGCGAAGGCGCGGCCGGCGCGGCTCGCGGCGTCGGCCGAGCCCAGTTCGTAGATCAGCACGCGACCTTCGTCGGGGCCGGCGAGCGGGACGCGGTAGACGGCGCGCGGAGCGGCCTGCACGACCGCCGGCTCACCGGGCCGGTAGTCGACCGGCGAGCGCTGCAGCCTCATGCCGACCTCGCCCAGGCGCGCTTCGAGCACGGCTGCGGTCGAGGCGACGGCCGGAGTCAGCGAGGCGATCGGGGCGCCCGGCGTCGCGCCCGGATCGACCGGCGCGGCGCATGCGCCGGCAGCCAGCATCAGCGCCAGCAGCGTCGCTCGCGCCGCCCGGCTCACCCCGGCGGCCAGCCCAGCGAGCGCCCGCCGAGCAGGTGGAAGTGGAGGTGGTTGACGCTCTGGCCGGCGCCCGGGCCGGCGTTCGTCACCAGCCGGAAGCCGCGCTCGACGACGCCCGCCTCACGCGCCACCCGCGCAGCCGCGGCGAACAACCGGCCGAGCAGCGGCCCGTGCTCATCGGCCAGCTCGGCTGCCGACGCGATGTGGTCGCGCGGGATGAGCAGCACGTGCGTCGGTGCCTTGGGCGAGATGTCGCGGAAGGCAATCACCTGGTCGTCGCTGAAGACGACGTCCGCCGGTATCTCCTCCCGCGCGATCTTGCAGAAGAGGCAGTTCTCGTCGTAGGCCATGGCCAGATGGTAAGCCGCGGCTCTCAAGAGGCGCGGCGGATCAGGCCCCCGGCTTGGCCGACATCAGGAAGGCGATCAGTCCCACCGCCGCCGCCATCAGGTAGCTGACGTAGCGCTGGCGGCGGGCCCGCGTGCGCCAGATCGCGAGCTCCTTGTCTGTCGGATCGGCGCGCATGCCGAGCAGCCGGCGCAGGCCCGGCCGCTGGACGAAGAAGGCCAGCCCCAGATTGGCCGCGTAGATGCCCAGCGCCAGCAGCAGCCACGGCTGGGTGAGCAGCTGCGGGCCGAGGATGAGCAGCATCAGCACGCCGGTTATCGCCAGGCCGGCGCCTATGACGACCGTGCCGTGGCTGTGCAGGAAGAGCAGCGCCCGCGACAGGCGACCGTGAGCGCCGCCCGACGGTCCGCGGTTGCGCAGGCCGAACGGCAGCAGCAGGCTGGGCAGGAAGAGCGCCACCGCCAGGGCGACGTGGATGGCCAGCAGGAGCGGGAAGAGCGCTTGCAGGTTCATCGGTCGTCGCGGGCAAGATCGAGCGTAACCCAGTCTCTTTCCCTGCGACGGCCGACGACCCGCGCACCGGCCGATTCGAAGGCGCGGGCGACCTCTTCATCGCGGTCGACGAAAATGCCGCCGAGCAGTAGCCGACCATCCGCCCGCACGACGGCAACGAGCTCCTCGGCCAGGTCGACCAGGATGCCGGCAACGAGGTTGGCCACAACCAGGTCGTACTGCCCAGACTCGGCCAGCGGCAGGCTTCCCCGGCACGCCGTCAGGCGGCCTTCGATGCCGTTGCGAGCGGCGTTGTCGAGCGTCGTCTGGACGGCGACGGGATCGGTGTCGACAGCGAGCACCTCGGCCGCGCCGAGCAGCGCGGCACAGATGCCGAGGATGCCCGAGCCGCAGCCGACGTCGAGCATGCTGGCGCCGTCCAGCAGGCCGGCGTCGGCCCACGCCTCGATGCCGGCCAGGCACAGGCCCGTCGTCGGATGCAGCCCGGTTCCGAAGGCCATGCCCGGATCGAGCGCGATGACGACCTCGCCCGCCGCCGGCTCGTGCTCGCGCCATGTCGGCACGACGACGATGCGCCGGCCCACATGCAGGACCGGGAAGTGCTGCTTCCAGGCCTCGGCCCAGTCCTCCTCGTGGACGACGCGCGTGTGCAGCTCGCCGATCGGCCGCAGCCCGAACGCCTGCAGGTGGCCGAGCTCGCGCGCGGCGCGAGCGACGGCGGCGCCGACGACCGCCGGGTCAAGGGCGCTGACGTAGCCGCGCACGATCGCCGGCTGAGACGGATCGGCGCGCGCGCCGAGGCCCTCGTCGACGAGCTCGAAGGGCGTCTCGACGGCAACGCCGCCGGCACACACGCGCGAGAGGATCTCGCTGACCGCCTCGACCGCCTCGGGATCGGCGCTGACGGACAGCTCGACCCAGCTGCCGGCGGCGCTCGAACCGTCAGGCGGCTCGGTCAGCTGATGGCGTCCTTGAGCCGGTCGCGCAGGCCGGCCTTGCGCCGGCTGCCACGCCGAGCGGTCGGGGCGCCTTCGCCGGCTGCCTCACGCTCGCCGCTCTCGGCCGCCAGCTCCTCGAGCAGCTCGCGCTGGCGGGCCGAGAGGCGCGACGGGATGCGCACGTCGACGAGGACGTGCACGTCACCGCGCACGCCGGCCCGCCGGAGGTGGGGCACGCCGCGGCCGCGCAGCCTGATCTCCGTGCCGGGCTGGGTGCCCGGCTTGATCTCGATCTCCTCCTCGCCGTCGGCGGTCGGCACGGTCATGCGTGCGCCGAGCGCCGCCTGCGTGATCGACAGCGGCAGCTCGTAGTACAGCTCAGTGTCCTGCCGGCGCAACTGCGGGTGCGGCTCGACGTGGACGACGACGTAGAGGTTGCCCGGCGTGCCACCGCGCGGCGCTGCCTCGCCCTCGCCCGACAGGCGCACCTGGTGGCCCTCGTCGATGCCCGCCGGGATCGTCACGCGCAGCGTCCGCTTGCGCTCGATTCGCCCGTCGCCGCGGCAGGTGTGGCAGGGCGTCTCGACGATCTTGCCCAGCCCGCGGCAGCGGTCGCAGACGCTGACGTTGATCATCTGGCCGAGCATCGTCGAGCGTACCTGGCGCAGCTCGCCGGAGCCACCGCAGACCGGACACGTGGCCGGGCTCGTGCCGGGCTCGGCACCCGAGCCGTTGCACGTGTCGCAGCGCACCAGCGAGGTGAACTCGATCTCCTTGTCGGCGCCGCTGATCGCCTCGGCGAAGGTCAGCCGCAGGTCGTAGCGCAGGTCGGCGCCGCTCGGCGTCCGCGCTCTGCGCATGCCCGCCGTCGCCGCCCCGCCGAAGAACGCGTCGAATAGGTCGCCAAAGCCCTGGAAGCCACCGAACGGGCCAAATCCCTCGGCGCCGAAGCCACCGCCCACGTCGGCCCGACCGAACATGTCGTACGCCTGCCGGCGCTGCGGGTCGGACAGTACCTGGTAGGCCTCGTTGATCTCCTTGAAGCGGTGGTCCGCGCCGGGCTCGGTGTTGACGTCCGGGTGCCAGCGCTGGGCCAGCCGCCGGTACGCACGCTTGACCTCTTCGTCCGAGGCGCCGCGCGCTACGCCCAGGATCTCGTAGTAATCCCTCTGAGTCGCCATGCGAGCTTCGAGTATAGGTCGGTGGCCGTCAGAACCTGTCGCTCCCGGGCAGGGCGCGACCCCATAATCAGGCGATGGACCTCGATCGATTTCCACGCCAGCCGCTGCTCTTCGGGCCATCGCCGATCCAGTACCTCGAACGGCTGAGCGAGCATCTCGGCGGGCCGCAGATCTGGGCCAAGCGCGAGGACTGCAACAGCGGGCTGGCCTTCGGCGGCAACAAGACGCGCAAGCTGGAGTACCTCGCCGCCGACGCCCTCGCCCAGGGCTGCGACACCCTCGTGTCGATCGGTGGCGTACAGTCCAACCACACCCGTCAGGTTGCCGCCACGGCCGCCCATCTCGGCCTGAAGGCGGTGCTGGTGCAGGAGAGCTGGGTCGACTGGCCCGACGCGGTCTATGACCGCGTCGGCAACATCCAGTTGAGCCGGATCCTGGGCGCCGACGTGCGCCTGGTCGAGGCCGGCTTCGGGATCGGCTTCAAGGAGAGCTGGGAGCAGGCGCTCGCCGACGTGCGCGAGCGCGGGGGCAAGCCCTACGCCATTCCGGCCGGCGCGTCGGACCATCCGCTCGGCGGGCTCGGCTTCGCGTCGTGGGCGATGGAGGTCGAGCGGCAGGAGCGCGAGCTGGGCGTGTTCTTCGACACCGTCATCGTCTGTTCGGTCACCGGCAGCACGCAGGCGGGGATGGTCGTCGGCTTCGCCGGGCAGGACCGGCCGCGGCGGGTGATCGGCGTCGACGCCTCGGCCAAGCCGGCCGAGACGCGCGCGCAGATCCTCAAGATCGCGCGGGCGACGGCGGAGCTGGTCGGGCTTGGGCGCGAGATCGGCGACGATGACGTGATCCTCGACGAGCGCTACCACGCCGGCATCTACGGCATCCCGGACCAGGCCACGATCGAAGCCATTCGTCTGGCCGGCCGGCTGGAGGGGATGATCACCGATCCCGTCTACGAGGGTAAGTCGATGGCCGGGCTGATCGACATGGTCGAGCGTGGCGAAATCGAGCGTGAGTCGCACGTGCTCTACGCGCACCTCGGGGGCGCGCCTGCCCTCTCCGCCTACAGCGCGCGCGTGACCTGACCGCCGCGCGTGCCGACCGACCGAGCCCCGCTGACACTGTCCCGCCAGCAGACGCGCCGCTTCCTGGTGCGTCGCCACATGCTGGCGCCGCCGCGCTCGCTGCCTGCCGAGCCGGAGAGTGTCCTGGCCGTCATCGAGCGCCTGGGGTTGCTCCAGTTCGATCCGCTCGACGTGCCCGGCGCTCGCAACCACGATCTCGTGCTGCATGCGCGCATTGCTGGCTACCGGCGCGAGTGGTGCGACGGGTGGCTGTACGGCCGCGAGCGACGCCTCATCGAGCTCTACAACAAGAGCCTCAACATCGTGCCGGTGGCCGAGCTGCCCCACTACCGCCTGACGTGGGATCGCAACGCGCCGCGTTACGACGAAGGCATCCTGCGCGAGCAGTCGACCGTCGCGCAGGCGATCGTCGAGCGGATCACGGCCGAGGGACCGCTCTCGACGGCATCCTTCTCCGACCACGACCATGCCGTCGACTGGTGGTGGGCGCCGACGCGCGCAGCGCGGGCGGTGATGGAGGCGCTCTTCGTCAGCGGCCGCCTGGGTATCGCCCGGCGTGACGGCAACCGCCGCTTCTACGACCTGATCGAGCGGCTCGTTCCCGCCGACGTGCTCACCCCGCGCGAGCCGGAGGAGGAACAGGTGCGCCATCGGCTGCTGTCGCGCTACCGGGCGACCGGGCTGACCACGCCGAGCGCGCAGGCGGAGGTGATGTACAGCGCCGGCTCAGGCCCCGTCCGGCGGCAGATGACGGCGCAGCTCGTCGAGGAGGGGCTGCTGACGCCGGTCGAGGTCGAGGGCGTTAAAGGACCGCGCTACATCGTCGCCGACGAGCGGCCGCTGCTCGACGAGCAGTCGCCGGTGCCGCCCGCTGTCAGCTTCCTGGCGCCGCTCGATCCGCTGATGTGGGACCGGCGCCAGCTGCGCGAGCTGTGGGAGTTCGACTACCTGTGGGAGGTCTACGTGCCCGAGGCCAAGCGGCGCTGGGGCTACTACGTGCTGCCGATCCTCTTCGGCGATCGTTTCGTCGGTCGGATCGAGCCGCGCGTCGAGCGCAAGACGGGCACCCTGCGCGTGATCGGGCTGTCGTGGGAGAAGGGGTTCGTGCCGCGCCGCACGGAGGGCTTCGTTGACGCGATGCGCGACGCCCTGCGTAACTACATGGCCTTCACCGGCACGAGCCGGGTCGAGTGGCCGTCGCCGAGCGTCGCCCGCCTCCTGGGCCAGCCAGGCCGACGCCACCGCGCGGCTTGATGTGCGAAGGGAGGACCACTCGTGAGCTTTCGGCAGGCGGTTCTGGCCAGCGGCAGCAATCCCCAGCAGCTCGACGGCATCTTCGGCTGGGGCGGTAAGCGCGGCAGCGCCCCGGCGCCCTTCGATGCCGCCGATCCGCTCCGCCTCGCCGGCCCGCAGGGCAGCCACCCGCTGGCGGCCATTGCAATGGAGGAACTCGTTCGGCCGGCGAGCGACGGGCTCGACGGCGCCATCGAGGTCGACGGCGGCGTGCGCATCGGCGAGGGCATCCACGGCCGCATCCGGCTGACCGCCCGGCGCGACATCAACGCGCGCGGCGCCATCCTCCGCCTGGTCGGCGTCCGGCTGGCTGAGGAGAACCGCTCCTACGAGGAGCGCGACCGCGAGGGCCGCGTGACGCGCAGCGAGCACTGGGTCGAGGCCAACGGCAAGCTGTTCGAGCAGCTCCCCTTCAGCAGCCCGCCGCTGCCGGCGAGCGTGGCCGCCGGCCAGAGGTTCGATGCCGAGTTCACCATCCCCGCGCCGCGCCTCGGGCCGGTCTCGGCCCACCTCGGCAGCGCGCTGATCGCGTGGGCCGTCGAGGCGCGCTGGGACGTCACCATGCGCGGCGACGAGCGGCTGGCGACGCTCGTCCATGTCGCGCAGAACATCGACTACCTGCGCTCGGGCGCTGTCCGGCTGGCCCAGGGAGCGATGTTCGACGCGTGGCAGGAGGGCGACGCCACGATCGCCGTCAGGCCGCTGCCGCCGGCCGTCGCCGGCTCGGAGATCGAGGTCACCGTCAACTGGCCGAGCGCGGGCAGCGGCCGCGGCGCCCGCCTCGAGCTGCAGGCCGACGTGCAGGCACCCAACGGAGTCAGGGGCATCGTGCTGTGGTCGTCGGCGATGGATCCGGCGGCCTTCCGCCAGGGACTCACCGCGCGCCTGCCCATCCCGGCCGACGCGCCGCCGACGCTGGGAGCCCACGGTCTGGGCGTCAGCTACCGCATCCGCGCCCTGGTGGATCGCCCCCTTCGCCCGGACGTCGCCGTCGAGCGCGCAATCGCCGTGATGTAGCGCTAGCGCGCCAGCCGGCCGAAGGCCCAGATCGTCAGCGCCTGGGAGATGACGCCGACGACGGCGAGCGAGCCGACCGCCTGGACGATGATCACCCAGTCGTAGCCGGTGGTCATGATCGCGCGGATCGCCTCGATCAGGTAGGTGATCGGGTTCCAGTCGTTGACCACGCGCATCCACTCCGGCATGAGCTCGGCCGGCACGAACGCCGTCGACATGAACACGACCGGGAACATCAGCAACGAGAACGTGCTCGTCGCCTGCTCGCTCTTGGTCAATAGTGCCGGCACGAAACTCAGCCCGGCGAAAGCCAGCCCGAAGACCCCCGCCAAGGCCATGATCAGCACGAAGCCGACGATGCCGGTCACGATCGTCGCCCCAAGCAACAGCGCGATCAAGAGCAGGATCCCGGACATGGCCGCCGCCTGGAAGAAGAGCGGCACCATCTCGGCAGCCAGGATCGACCAGCGCCGCGTGGGCAGCGCCCGTAGCTTGTCCATGTAGCCGGTCCGGTACTCGACCAGCAGGCCGAAGCCTGACCAGGCGACGGCCATGAAAGCGGCGAAGACGACCTGGCCCGGCGCCAGGTACGCCAGGTAGCTCGTCTGACCGCCGAAGCCCGGCAGGCGCACGATCTCCTGGTACAGCTGGCTGAAGATCAGCAGCTGGATGAGTGGGAAGAAGAGGATGCTGATGTAGTTGGCCGGCACGCGGATGAACCGCCGCGTCGTGCGCAGGCCGAGGTGGTACGTCTCGTAGGCAAGCTCGGTCATCTCGCTACTCCCTCACCAGCCCAGCACGATGTACTGGTCGGCAGCCTCTTCGCGGATGCTGCGGCCGGTATACTTCATGAACACGTCGTCCAGGCTGGGCTGGCTCATGCGCAGGCCGGTGATCTGGACGCTGTCTCCTTCCAGCCGGCGTAGCAGAGCAGGAATGGCGGCACCGGCGTTGGGCACCGCCAGGCTGATTCCCTGCGGGTGGACCGTCACGGCCTCCGCCTCGACCAGGCCCTCCAGCCGGCCGCGCACGCGCTCTACGACGCCGTCACCGTCGGGCTGCTCCACTTCGAGCACGACTGTGTCGGCGCCGACCGTGCGCTTGAGCTCGGCGGGCGAGCCGTCAATCACGATCTTGCCGTTGTCGATGATCGACAGGCGCGAGCACAACCGATCCGCCTCCTCCATGTAATGCGTGGTCAAAAGCATCGTCGTCCCCGCCTGGTTGATCCGCTCGAGCTCCTCCCATAGGGCCGTGCGGCTCTGCGGGTCGAGGCCTTCGGTCGGCTCGTCGAGGATGAGCAGCTCAGGCCGGTGCATCAGCGCGCTGGCCAGATCAAGCCGTCGCTTCATCCCGCCGGAATAGGTGCCGGTCAGCTTGTTGGCCACATGCGACAGGCTCATCAGCTCCAGTAGCTCGTCCGCCCGGCGGCGGATCTCTGGCGCAGGCAGGCGGTGCATCCGCCCGGCCAGCTCGAGCGTTTCGCGGCCGGTCGAAAAGGCGTCCAGGGCGGGCGTCTGGAGCGCAAGGCCGAGACGCTTGCGTACCTCCTGCGGCTGCCTGGTCACGTCCAGCGCGGCAACGCGGACGCTCCCGCTCGTCGGCGAGAGCAGCGTCGCCAGCACGCGGATGGTGGTGGTCTTGCCCGCGCCGTTCGGCCCCAGGAAGCCGAACAGCTCACCGCGGGCGACATCGAAGCTGATCCCATCGACGGCGCGCGTCTGCTTGTCGCCTTTGCCGTAGACCTTGACCAGGTCACGGACTTCGATGATCAGTCCCTCGTTCATTGCTCCTCCGAGCGCACGGCGCTTCCCGTCTGCATACCTGTAGACCGTCTCAGACTGCCCAACTCATCGGCGAACAGTGAACCAGATAAACCTGCCGCGGACCGTCAGGCTTGCCGGCCCACCACCCTACTTCAGCAGCAGCCGCCCCAGCCTCCGCGAGACCACCGCCAGGCCGATCAAACCGAGCACGGCCAGGTAGACGACGTCGACGAGGAGCGTCGGCTCGATGGCGCCCGTCGTCAGGCCGCGGATCAGATGAACGCCGCGGTACAGCGGCGTGACCTCGACGATCATCCGGATCGGCTCCGGGTAGGCGGTGATCGGGAAGAACGTCGCGCTGAACAGGAACAGCGGCATGGTCACTACGAAGATCAGGTCGAAGTCCTGCCACTTGCGCATGAACGACGTCGCCGAAGCGCCCACCGCCGCCGCTGCGAACCCGATCAGCACTGCCGCCGGCACGGCCAGCAGCGCCCACCATGACATGGCCAGCCCGAGCAGCAGCATCACGATCATGAAGCCGATGGCGTAGAGCGTGCCGCGGAATAGCGCCCAGCCGACCTCGCCGACGGCCACGTCGCCGACGCCCAGCGGCGTCGACAGGATGGCGTCGTACGTTTTCGCGTACTTCAGCTTGAAGAACATGTTGAAGGTGCTGTCGTAGATCGCCCCGTTCATCGCCGCCGTCGCCAGCAGCGCCGGCGCGACGAAGACGGCGTACGGGATCTGCTCGCCCGTCGGGCCCTCGACGGTCCCGATCAGCGCGCCCAGCCCGAAACCGATGCCGACGAGGTAGAACAGCGGCTCGAAGAAGCCCGAGAAGATGACCATCCAGGTCCGGCGGTAGACGAAGAAGTTGCGCTCGAACAAGCGCACCGCCTTGCCACCGCCGATGGGCACGATCGGCATCACCCGACCCAGCGCGGTCACCGAGCCACCACCTCTACTTCACCAACCGCCGCCGGAACGCCAACATCGCGGCCACGTAGCCGCCGACGATGAAGCCGACGAGCACCGCCAGGTGCACGACGGCGCGCACCGGCTCGAACGTGCCGAGGGCCAGGTCGCGGGCCAGTGCCACACCGTGGTAGAGCGGCGTCAGGTAGGCGATCGGCTGGACGATGTCGGGCAGCTGGCTGATCGGGAAGAACGTGCCCGAGAAGATGAACAGCGGCGTGATCCCGAAGCGGAAGAGGACGTTGAATCCGGAGTCGTTCTTCTGCGTCGCGGCAAAGGCGGTGATCGGCGCGGCGAATGCGAGGCCGGTCAGGATCGCCGGCAGGATGGCCAGCGCGGCCAGCGGCGAGGTCACCGCGCCAAAGAGGAACATGACCGCGATGAACACGGCCGCGACCATCGTCAGCCTGACCGACACCCACGCCAGGTGGCCGAGGATGATGTCGCGGATGCTCGCCGGCGTGGCCAGCATCGCATCGTAGGTGCGCAGCCAGACGATGCCGGCCATCACCGGCCACGTCGACTCGAAGGCGGCCGTCTGCATCGCCGTCGCCAGCAACAGCCCAGGCGCCAGGAAGGCGAGGTACGAGACGCCCTCCACCCCGTCGGGGTTGTTGGCGTCGACGATCGCGCCGAGGCCGAGACCCATGGCGGCCAGGAACAGCGTCGGCGTCACGAAGCTGATGAATACCGTCCCGCGCCAGACGCGGCGGTAGACGAGGGCCTGGTGCTCGAAGATGCGCACCGCCGGCCAGGCGGCCACCCGGGCGCCCACCCGCACCGCCACGTCAGTCGACGAGGCTGCGCCCGGTCAGGCGCAGGAAGACGTCCTCGAGCGTGCTGCGCCGGACGAGCATGCTCTCGGGCTGGATGCCGCGCTCGTGGATCGCCGAGGCCGTTGCGTCGCCGTCGGAGGTGTAGAGCAGGATGCGGTCGGGCAGTTGCTCGGTCCGCTCGGCCAGGCCGTCGAGCCGGCCGTCGAGGCTGACCTCCTGGTCGGCACGGAAGCGCAGCTCGAGCACCTCACGCGTCGAGTAGCGCTCGATCAGCGCGCGCGGCGAGCCCTCGGCCACGATCTTGGCCTTGTCCATGACCACCAGCCGGTCGCACAGCTGCTCTGCCTCGTCCATGTAGTGCGTCGTCAGGACGAGCGTCACGCCGCGCTGCTTGAGCCGATAGAGACGATCCCACAGCAGGTGGCGCGCCTGCGGGTCGAGGCCGGTCGTCGGCTCGTCGAGAAGCATCAGGTCGGGCTCGTTGATCAGCGAGCGGGCGATGGTCAGCCGGCGCTTCATGCCGCCCGATAGCGGCTCGACCTCGTCCCCGCTCCGCTCGTGCAGCTGGACGAACTCGAGCAGCTCGCGCGTGCGCCGTCGGGCCTCGGCGTAGGGCAGGTCGAAGTAGCGCCCGTAGATGACCAGATTCTCCTCGACGGTCAGTTCCATGTCGAGCGTGTCCTGCTGGGGCACCACGCCGAGCCGAGCGCGGATGAGCGCGCCGTCGCTGTCGGGGTCCATGCCGAGGACGCGCAACTGCCCGTCGGAGCGCGGCGAGACGCAGGCAATCATGCGCATCGTCGACGTCTTGCCGGCACCGTTCGGCCCGAGGAAGCCGAAAGCCTCGCCGGCGGCCACGTCGAAGTCGATCGCGTCGACGGCAGTGAAGGCGCCGAAGCGCTTGGTCAGGCGGCGGGCGGAGATAAGGGGCTCGGTCACGGCGGGCACCGGCGAATGGTAGCGCGGCTGAGGTTGACGACTCTTCGAACTCCTCGAACAAGGCAATGCAGCCCGCGGCGCCTTGAGCCAAGCCGGGTCACGACCTTCAGGCTCGGGATCTTCGGGAAGCTGCGCACGTCGTGGGTGGCGACGTCGTAACCGACAGCCGGTGACGTGGCGCTGATCAATAGTTCATAGGCGCCGAAGACTGCGCCCATGCCGCCAGCTCGGCCCAGCTGCGCGCACTCGCGCCACAGTCGCGTCGAGGGCGAGCACCGGAACGACGGCGAAAATGTGCTCCACCAACGCCTCGCGCCTGGCTCGGCGTGGACACCTAGCCAGCTGAGCCGAAATGTGTTACCTTCGGGTCGCTAGTTTGATGACGTCCGGGGGACCGACAAATGAGCTGGATCCCGGCTCCCGCCCAGGAGCTGATAGACGCCGCGCTGGTCGCCGAGATGACCGTCGTCCGCGGCGATGGCCGGCCGATCACGTACCCGCTGATCCCGCTATGGGACGGCGAGAAGGTGCTGATGACCTCGAGCATCCTCTTCTCGCGCAAGCTCGAGCACATCAAGGCCAACCCGAAGGTCTGCCTGTCGTTCAGCGACCCGGTCGCGCTCGGCGGCCGGCTGGCGCGCCTGACCATCCAGGGCGACGCGCGCGTGATCGACGGTGACCCGCACACCGACTGGGAGCGCGTGCTGCCGCTGTGGTCGGCGAAGGAGCCGGTCATCCTGCAGTTCCTCAAGGCGCGCGTCGCCTTCCCGCTCTTCTTCGAACGATCCGTCATCGAGATCGAGCCGCGCCGGCTGTTGTACTGGCCCGACGGCGACACCACCCGCCGGCCTGAGCTGCTGGAGGCGACCGCCTGATGGACCTGCGCGCCGGTGTATCGATGCTCGAGGCGTCCGAGGGCCTGCGCCGGCTGGCCGACTTTCCCTTCGCCCTGCTGACCTTCGTCGGCGACGACGGCTACCCGCTGAGCGCGGCAGTCGCCGCCATCGTTGACCTCGAGGCCGGCGCTGTCCGCTTCAAGCCGCCGGCCGGGATCGACGTGCCGACGGGCCGGGAGGTCAGCCTGACCGGCAGCCACATCCGCCCGCAGCCCGGATTCGGCTACGACGAGCGCCGCCACGTCACCGTCTGGGGCCACGCCGCAGCGGCCGAGGAGGGGGCGATGACTCTGCGGCCGACGGCCGCCTGGGGCTGGGACGAGGAGAACATCCCGTTCCCCGAGTACGTCGAGCGGACGGTCGGCCAGTCGAAGCGCTACCTCGCGCGCCTGTCGGCCGAGCTGGGCCGACCCGTCCGGCCGCGCCTGTCGTTCGGCTGGCTGACGCTGCGTGCGACGCGGTTGCCGTTCCTGTCGGCGACGTTCATCCCGGTCAGCATCGGCATCACCATCGCCGCCTGGCACGGCTTCTTCGACCTGGCGACGGTGCTGCTGACGCTGGTCGGCGCGGCGTGCGTCCATCTCGGGCTCAATGTCGCCAACGACGTCTTCGACGCGCGCCTCGGCGCCGACGACAAGAACGTCAACCCCACCCAATACAGCGGCGGATCGCGGGTCATCCAGTACGACCTCGTGTCGCTGCGCGGCATGACCTTGATCTCGGCCGCCTTCTACGCCGTGGCGCTGGCCATCGGGCTGGTGCTGCTGGTCATGCGCCCGTCGGTCGCCCTGCTCGTCATCGGTGTCCTGGGCGTCGTGCTCAGCCTGGCCTACACCGCCCCGCCGTTCAAGCTGGTCTACCGCGGGCTCGGCGAATTGACCACCGCCGTCGGTTTCGGGCCGTTGATGCTGCTCGGCGCCTACGTCGTCCAGAGCGGCGGCACGATACCGCTGGAGCCTGTCGTCGCCTCGCTGCCGATCGCGATCCTCGTTGCGCTGATCCTCTACGTCAACGAGGTCCCCGACCGGCCGGCCGACGCCCGCGCGGGCAAGCGCACGCTGCCGGTCATCCTCTCGCGGCCGCTGGTCGTCAACGGCTACCTGGTCGCCGCCATCGCCGCCTTCTCGATCATCGCCGCCGGCGTGCTCACCGGCATCCTGCCCATCCCGGCGCTGCTGGCGCTGCTCGCGCTGCCGCTCGTCAGGCGCGTCTACGACGGCCTCCAGCAGAACTACGAGTCGCCCTACGGGCTGATGGCCGTCATGGCCGTCAACATCCGGGTGCACCTGCTCGTCGGCGTGCTGCTCTTCGCGGCGTACCTGGTGGCCATTGCCGTCGCCGCCCTCGCGCCGGGCGTGCCGCTCTTTCTGAACCGGTAACGGCGCTCAGCGGCCCTCCAGCCGCGACGCCCGATCTGCCAGCTGGCGGAACTCCTCCACGTCGGGCAGCCCGTCGAACCAGCGCGCCAGCGCATCGGCCTCGTGGGCTACGTCGAGCAGCGTGTAGCCGCGCGCGAAGGGGCTGTCGCGCAGGATCTCGGCGAAAGCCGCGACCGTCGCCGCCAGGCGGAAGCCTGCGTCGGCCGACTCGAAGTCGCGCGCCACGTCAGCCAGCTCCACGTCACGCGCCAGGTGCCGCTCGGACCCGTCGTCCGCGTCCGTCCAGCGCAGGCGGACCGTGCCCAGGTGGCCGTCTCCGCCGCGGCCGTACAGCTCGACCTCGTACAGCGCCGTCACCGAGTGGCCGGCACCGACGCCGCCGGCGACGACGTTCGGGTCGCGGAAGGCGTCATCGGGCAGCGCCCGGTTCTCGTAGCCGAGCAGCCGGTAGCGCATGACGGCCTCGGGCCTGAACTCGACCTGCACCTTGGCGTCTCGCGCGATCGTCTGTAGGACGCTGGCCAGCCGGTAGCGGAACAGGTCCTCGGTCTCGCGCCGATCGTTGATGTAGGCGTAGAAGCCGTTCGCCCTGTCGGCCAGCTGCTCGAGCAGGACGTCGTTGAAGTTGCCCATGCCGACGCCCACCGACACCAGGTCGATGCCCGTCGCCACGCCACCGTCGATCAGACGCAGCAGCGAATCGGGATCGGTCAGGCCGACGTTGGCGACGCCGTCCGAGGCGAACACGACGCGGTCCGTCGCGCCGCGGCGGCGGCCCAGCTCGGCGATGTCATAGCCGAGCACGAGGCCGGCCTGGGCGTTGGTCGAACCACCCGGCGTCAGCCTGTGGATGGCGGCCAGGATGGACTCCGGCTCGGCGGCCGAGGTCGGGTTGAGCACCACTCGTGCGGCGCTGCCGAACTCGACGATCGCGACGGTGTCGTCCGGGCCGAGCTCGGCGACGAGCATGCCCAGTGCGTCCTTGACGAGCTCGAGCCTGTTCTCCATGGCCATCGAGCCGGACGTGTCGATGACGAAGGTGAGCGACGCCGGCGGCCGCTCGTAGCCGGAGACGACGCGGCCCTGGATGCCGATGCGCAGCAGCACCGAGCGCGTGCCGGTGAAGGGCGTCGGCGCGCCGTCGACGTGAATGGCGAAGACGTCGTCGAGCGGCGGCCGGTAGCCGTAGTCGAAGCGGTTGACGTACTCCTCGAGGCGGACGCTGTCGCGCGGCGGCAGGAAGCCGTCGTCGATGAAGCGGCGGGCGATGCCGTACGACGCCGTGTCGACGTCCATCGCAAAAGTCGACAGCGCGTCGCGCTCGGTGTCGACAAAGGGGTTGACGCCGGCGTCGCGGAACTCGACGTCGCGGTAGGGCAGCCGGGGCTGGGGCTCCCAGGCAGCGGGCGTCGGCTCCCACCGTGGCGGAGCCGGCGCCGGCGTCGCCCGCGGCGGCGGCCGGTGATGGTCCGACGACGGCGTGCCCGGCGCCGGCGTGAAGATGGGCGCCGCGCTACAGGCTGCTGACAGCGAGCAGGCGATGAGAACCGATCCGAGCCGGCCGAACCTCGACATGGCGCACCTCCTCTGCCACGCCTCGGTTACCTGATGAGCGCCGCCGACGAGCCCCCCACGACTTCATCCCGAAACGTGGCATCTCGTCCGCTCCTCGCGCCGTCTCCCGACGCGCAGGGCGCGGCGAACGTAGGTGCCGCGCGGTGAAGCAACGGCCAGCCCGCCGGTGAAGAAAGCGTCACCGACGGTTAAGTGTCGTTAGCCGGGCCTCAACCGGCCAGCGCTCGGCGGATCGCCGCCCGCCGCGACCGTCGCCGAGAGCCGCGATCCGGCATCGACCGAGGCGAAGTTTGTGCGCGACGTCGCGCGGTCGATGTCGCGACATGCGCCGGGCCGCTGTGGGTATTGCCCACAACTCCGGCAGAAACGGGCTGCGTTATCGTCCGGACGGCCACCTTTGGGGGAGGTTGTGGAGATTGCCCACAACCGGGCTGGAAGCCGACCGGCTGCGCTGGAGAGGCGCCCAGCCTGGCCATGCCGGGCGCCCGTCATGTCCGGCTGGTGGGCATGTCCCACAAGCCGCCCACCGTCAGACCGGCGAGGCACCTGACGGCTCGGAACCCGGCTCAGTTGTGGGAATGTCCCACGTGGCACGGTCGTGTCGCACGACCTGCCCACGCCACCTTGGTGCCGTGCTACGTTCGTGGCAGAACAGAGCTAGCCAACCGGCGTGCACGGCCCAGGTGCCGGCTCATCAGCGAGCCGGCAGGCGCCACGCTCCAACCAAACCGGCGTACGGCGCGCCCGCGAGGCGGCACCCGCCGCTTCACGCTCAGACCTCCTTGTACTCGCCCTCGACGGCTTCCTCAGACTCACCCTCGGCCTCGGCTTCACCTTCCGCCGCGCCTTCGGCGGCCGGCTCGGCCTCCGGACCGGCGCCGTCACCGCCGCCCGCTGCCTCGGACGCCTGGTAGGCGGCGGTACCGACGCGCTGGAGCGACTCGGCCAGCTCCTGGCTGGTGCGCCGGATGGCGTCGAGGTCGTCGCCCTTGAGCGCCTCGCGGACGGCCGAGATCTTGTTCTCGGCGTCGGCCCTGTCCTCGGACGAGACCTTGTCGCCGAGATCGCGCAGCGTCCGCTCGGCCTGGAAGGCCAGCGCGTCGGCCTGGTTGCGCGTCTCGACCTCCTCGCGCCGGCGGCGGTCCTCCTCGGCGTGCTCCTGCGCGTCGCGGACCATCCGGTCGACGTCGTCCTTGGAGAGCATCGACGAGGCGGTGATGCGCACCTGCTGCTCGCGGCCGGTGGCGCGGTCCTTGGCGCGCACGTCGAGGATGCCGTTGGCGTCGATGTCGAAGGTGACCTCGATCTGCGGCACGCCGCGCGGCGCGGGCGGGATGCCGTCGAGGATGAAGCGGCCGAGCGTCTTGTTGTCGGCGGCCATCTCGCGCTCGCCCTGCAGCACGTGGATCTCGACCTGCGGCTGGTTGTCGCTGGCCGTCGAGAAGACCTGGCTCTTGGATGTCGGGATCGTCGTGTTGCGCTCGATCAGCTTGGTCATCACGCCGCCGAGGGTCTCGATGCCGAGGCTCAGCGGGGTGACGTCGAGCAGCAGCACGTCCTTGACAT
>CAYRMQ010000003.1:0-68257 GCA_964425305.1 uncultured Anaerolineaceae bacterium
GCCGCTGGCCATCGAGCTGGCCGCCGCCCGTGCGCGCATCCTCGGCGTCGAGCAGCTGCGCAGCCGCCTCGACCGGCGTCTCTCGCTGCTGACCGGCGGCGCGCGCGACCTGCCCTCGCGCCAGCAGACGCTGCGTGGCGCCATCGACTGGAGCTACGACCTGCTCGACGGTCCTGACGCGCACCTCTTCCGCCGCTTCGCGACGTTCGCCGGCGGCGCCTTTCTGGTTCAGGCCGAGGAGGTCTGCGGGCCGGCGCAGGAGATCGGGCGCGACGTGCTCGACGGCCTCTCGTCGCTGACCGAGAAGAGCCTCGCGCGGGCGGAGATCACGGCCGACGAGGACCCGCGCTTCGCGATGCTGGCGACCATCCGCGAGTACGCCCACGAGAAGCTGGCCGCGTCCGGCGAGCTTGCGAGCCAGAGCGAGCGGCACGCGCTCGCCTACGCCGTCGTCGTCGATGCTGCCGCCGACCAGATCACCGGGCGCGACGCGCCGCGCTGGCTAGCCCGCCTCGACGCCGACCACGACAACGTCCGCGCCGCCATTGACTGGTCAGTCCAGCGCGCGCGTGCCGACGTCGCGCTCCGCCTGCTCGCCGGCATCTGGCGCTACTGGCAGCTGCGCGGCCACCTCGCCGAGGCGCGCCAGCGGGCTGAGGCGATCTTGGCCCTGCCCGGCGTGGCCGAGCAGCCGGCACTGCTGCGCGCCCGAGCGCTGGGCGCGGCCGGTAGCATCTGCTACTGGCAGGCCGACAACCCGGCTGCCAACCGCTACTACGGCGAGGCACTCGAGGCGGCACGCGCGTCCGGCGAGCGGGCGGCGCTGGCGCGAGCGACGTACGACTACGGCTTCGTGTCGATCGGCGATCCGGCGGCGACGGAGGACGATCGGGTGCGGGCGGGCATGCCGTGGTGGGAGCAGAGTCTGGAGCTGTACTCGGGGCTGGGCGACGAGGAGGGAATCGCCAACTCGAAGTGGGGACTGGCGATTTCGCTCGCCGCGCACGGAGAGTTCGACCGCGCAGTCGAGTACGGCCTCCAGAGCCTCGAGACGTATCGCCGGCGGGGCGACCCTTTCGGCATCGGCTGGGCGGCGCACATGATGTCCCTCTACGACTTCGTGCGCGGCGACCTCGACGGGGCCGAGGAGCTGGCGCGCGAGGCGCTGGACGCCTTCGCGCGCTCGGGCGACCAGGGCGGCATCCTGCTGCTGCTGGCCGACTTCATGATCCTGGCCGGCCGCCGCGCACAGGACCGGCGCTATTGGCGGCTCGCCGGCGCCGTCGCCGCACTCCGTCAGGCGACAGGCATTGGAGTTGTCGAGACGGCCCTCGAGTTCGTCGACTGGCGTATGCCCGAGCCGCCGGGCGAGGAGGAGGCTCGCCGGGCGTGGGACGAAGGTGCCCAGATGTCGGTCGACGACATTGTCGCCTACGCGCTGGAGCCAGCTTCCTGACCTCGCGCGACGCCTGACACAATGGCGCCGACATGCCCGACCTGAGCGCCCGAGAGCGAGCCCGCCTGCCAGACAGCGCTTTCGCCTACGTCGACTCGCGCGGCCGCCGGCTGCTGCCCATCCACGACGAGGCGCATGTGCGTAACGCGCTGGCCCGCTTCAGCCGGACGAACTTCGGGGACGAGGCGGCTCGTGACGGGGCACGGCGGCGACTGCTGCGCGCGGCCCGCCGCTTCGGCATCGTGCCCGACGGTTTCATAACCGGCCAGCTCGAGCCGCACCGCCGGCTGCCGCGCGGCGCCGTGACCTTTCTTTTCGCCGACCTGGAGGGCTCGACCGAGCTTCTGGCGCGCCTCGACGAGGGCTATCCCGCCCTGCTGGCCGAGCTGCGCCGGCTGATGCGCGGCCACGTCCGGCGGGCGGGTGGGCACGAGGTCGACGCGCGCGCCGACGAGTACTTCGCCGCGTTCGCCGGCGCGCCTGCCGCCGTCCGGGCCGCGATCGAGATCCAGCGCGCGATCGCCGCCCACACGTGGCCCGCCGGCGCGGCCGTCCGAGTGCGCATCGGCGCCCACAGCGGGCGCCCGATGCTGACCGGCGGCGGCTACATCGGGCTGGCCGTCCACGCCGTCGCGCGCATCTGCGCCGCGGCCCATGGCGGGCAGGTCATCGTGTCGGGTGCCGCCGCGCACGCCATTGGCGAGGAGCTGCCGGACGGCGTGGCGCTGCGCAGCCTGGGCGAGCACCGCCTGCGCGGGTTGCCTCACGCCATCGAGTTGCTCCAGGTCCTGGCCACCGGGCTCGACCGTGACGGGCCGGCGCTTCGCCCGACGTGAGCTGCGCCTGACGTAAGAGGGAAGGAATTGGTCGGGGCGGCCGGATTTGAACCGGCGACCCCAGCGTCCCGAACGCTGTGCGCTACCAGGCTGCGCCACGCCCCGACCGAGGATGCCGCGCTGTACGCGGCGGCAAACAAGTATAACGTCGCGGCTCAGTCGACCCTCGTAACGCGAGCCCGCTCGACCTCGTCGACGTGCCGGACACCGAGCAGCGCCATGTCGCCGCGCAGCTCGCCGGCTATGATCTCCAGCGCCCGCGACACGCCCTGCTCGCCGGCGGCTGCCAGCGCGTAGCCGAAGGGACGGCCGATGAAGACGCCGCGCGCGCCGAGCGCCAGCGCGGTCAGCACGTCGACGCCGCGCCGCACCCCGCCGTCGACGTAGACCTCGGCCCGGCCGTCGACCGCGTCGACGGTCTCGGCCAGCACTTCGGCCGTCGCCGGCGTGCGGTCGAGCTGGCGCCCGCCGTGGTTCGAGACCCATACGCCGGCCGCGCCGTGCTCGATGGCAAGCGCCGCGTCCTCCGGCGAGAGGACGCCCTTGACGACCAGCGGCAGGTCGCTCAGCCGGCGCAGCCACTCGAGATCGCTCCACGACAGCGAGGCGTCGTTGAGCCCGCCGATGACGACGGTCAGCAGGCCGCGGTCGGCGGCTTGGGGCAGCTCGAAGTTGCCGTAGGCCTGCGGGTACGGCAGCCGGTTGCGCACGTCCCGTTCGCGCCGGCCGGCGACCGGGAAGTCGACCGTCACGACGATGGCGCCGTAGCCGGCCGCCGCCGCTCGCCGGACCAGCTCTTCCGAGCGTCGCCGTTGGCGATGGACGTACAGCTGGAACCAGCGCGGGCCGCGCCCCGCCTCGTCGGCCGCCTGAGCCACCTCCTCGAGGGCGCGGCTGGACATCGTCGAGAGGCAGAAGACGACGCCGGCGCGTGCCGCCGCCCGTGCGCTGGCCAGCTCGGCATCGGGGTGGGCCAGGTGCTGGAAGGCCATCGGCGCGACACCGACGGGCAGGCGCACGTCGCTGCCCAGCAAACGCGCCGCCGTATCGACCGCCGAGACGTCGACGAGCACCCGCGGCCGCAGGCGCCAGCGGCGCCAGCCGCGGTCGTTGTCGGCGAGCGTCTCCTCGTCGCCGGCGCCGCCGGCGACGTAGTCGAAGTGGGCCGGCTCAATGCGCGCGCGGGCGAGCGCCTCGAAGTCGGCCAGCTTGACGGCAGAGTCCACGCCGAGAGCCTAGCAGCGCCGGAACCGCGGGCCCGACACGCCGGCGCGCGACGGTCAGGCGAAGGCCGCTCTCGGGCGTGATCGTCTCGCCCGGCGCGCCGACTTCGACGCCGAGGATCGTGTATGCGTCTGGCTGGGTCCTCACTTCTCCCCTCCAGTGGATCTGGCAGGGCCCTGCCGGAGCAGCCATGCAGGGCCACGGAGCGCGACGGAGCGGCGGTGGCGGAGCGGCGGTCGGCGAAGGCGGTGCGCCAGCATCCGGACGCGTCGGCTGCCCGGCACCCAGCCCCTCGCTGCGAGCCGGCGGCTTCCGCCGCCCGGGGTCTAGCGCGCCGACAGCCGGCGGTGGCGGCGCTGGCGCACGGTCGGTCGCCCGCACGCCGTCGGCGTCAGGCCGGCGTCAAGCCGGCGTCAGGCCGGCGTCAGGTCGGCGTCAGGTCGGCGTCGCTCGCGGCCGGATGGGCAGGACGACGAGCGCGGCGACGACGTAGGCGGCGGCCATCAGCGCGAAGGTCAGCGGCAGTCCGGCCGGCTCGCCCAGAGCGTCGATGACCGAGCCATACAGCGCGACCCACAGCGAGCCGACGCCGAAGGCGAGGGTGAAGTAGGCCGCGAAGGAGGTGTCGCGCAGCTCCGGGCGCGCGATGTCCGAGAGCAGCGCCTGCAGCTGCGGGCTCTCGACGAAGTTGAAGACGCTCAGCAGCACGATCGCCAGCCACAGCGCCGGCACGTTTGAGCCGGCCATGACGAACGCGGCCAGCGCCGCCGCGCCGGCCAGGTAGGCGCCGACGATGACGGGCTTGCGACCGATGCGGTCGGAGACCCAGCCGGCGACGACGGGGCCGGGCACGCTGCCCACCACGAGGACGGTGTACATTAGTGCGACCGTGCCGACGTCGAGGCCGACGACCACGCTTAGGTAGAGCGGCACGAAGATGTTGAGGATGCCCAGCCCGCGCCCGCCGCCGCCGATCATCGCCGAGGCGTAGACCAGCAGCAGGTTCCGGTCGCGCAGGATCGCGGCGAAGGCCGAGCGGACGTTGCCGTAGGCGCGAGCGGCGGCGCGGTCGGCGCCGGTTTCGCGGACCAGCGCCCAGATGGCCAGCGCGATAAGGATCGCCGGCACGCCGAAGAGCACGACCGTCCAGCGCCAACCCACGCCGGCGATCAGCCACGCTCCGATGAGCGGCACCGCGACGGTGCCCAGGTTGCCGCCGGCGATGTGGGCCGAGATGGCGAAGCCGCGGCGATGGACCGGGAACTGCTCGGCCAGCAGCCCGTTGCCGACCGGGTGCTGCGGGGAGCCGCCGATGCGCGAGACGACGTTGGCCAGCGAGAAGGCGCCGAAGCCCCCGGCCAGCGCCTGGGCGGCCATGCCACCGCCGAAGACGATGCCGCCGACGGCGAGGATCGAGCGCCGGCTGAACCAGCGCGTCAGCACGCTGTAGGCCAGCTGGAACATGCCCGACAGGACGTTGCCGGCCGCAGCCAGGAAGGCGATCGCCGCCGCGCCGATGCCGAACTCGGTCATGATCGCCAGGTAGACCAGCGGCAGCACCGCCGCCTGGGCGTGGTTGACAGCGTGCGCGGCGCTGAGCAGGAAGAGCGTGCGCGTGGGCCGGACGACGACGTCTGCGGATGTCGCTGCGGACGAGCGTGATCTGAGCGGGATGGCGAGGCGCATGGACTCGCGGCAGCGTAGCAGCGTCGGCCGCGCGGGCAGGCCGACGCCGGTAATACCATGCCGCGCATGACGGAGGAAGGAAACGTGAACGAGACGACCACGGACAGCCGCGAGCGGTGGGCCCTCATCCTTGGCGCAAGCAGCGGCTTCGGCGCCGCCGCGGCCCGCGCGCTGGCCCGTGTCGGCTACCCCATCATCGGCGTCCATCTCGACCTGCGCGCGACGAGGGCGCAGGCCGAGGCCGTCCGCGACGAGATCGCGGCAACCGGCGTGCCGGTCGTCTTCCACAACGTCAACGCCGCCGACGAGGAGAAGCGGCGCCAGGTCGTCGAGGCGACGAAGGCGCTGTTCGAGGAGCGCCGCGCGGCCGGCGCCGAGCCGTTCGTCGCCGTCTTCCTGCACTCGCTCGCCTTCGGCACGACGCTCTCCTACATCACGACCGATCCGGAGGAGCGCGAGGTCAGCCAGAAGCAGCTCGAGATGACGGCCGACGTGATGGCCCACTCGATGGTCTACTGGGTGCACGACCTGTTTCACGCCGGGCTGCTGGCCAACGGCAGCCGGCTCTTCGCGATGACCAGCGAGGGCGCCGTGCGCGTGGTCCCGACCTATGGCCCGGTCAGCGCGGCGAAGGCGGCGCTCGAGTCACACTGCCGCCAGCTCGCCCTCGAGCTGATGCCCCACGGCATCACCGTCAACGCCATCCGTGCCGGCGTCACAGACACGCCAGCGCTGCGCCGCATCCCCGGCCACCAGGGCCTGATCGACGCGGCCACCTCGCGCAATCCCGCCGGTCGGATGACGCGGCCCGAGGACGTCGGCGAGGCGCTCGTCGCGCTCGCCTCGCCGCGGTTGTACTGGATGACCGGCAACACCATCGGCGTCGACGGCGGCGAGATGATGGGCGCGCGCCGGCCGGAGGACTAGAGAGGCGCCTCCCCGCCCGCCGGAGAAGGTGCCGCGGGGGCCGCCATGTGCCGGGCGCTTCTGGTTGGCGGGTGCCGGGTGCCCCTTCGTTGGCGGGTGCCGGGTGCCCCTTCGTTGCTGGGTGTCGGGGCGCCTCTTCGTCCGGCGGGGTCGGGCCGCCTCTCGTCCGGCGGGTGTCGGGCCGCCTCTCGTTGCTGGGTGTCGGGGCGCCTCTCGTTGCTGTCAAAAGCGCCGAGACGGGCACACGAGGACCGGAGATTGCCCGCTCAGACCGTGCCTTTGCCCTCGCATGTGCGCTCCGTTGCACATCTGAGGGTAGGGTGGCCCGGGTTGGCGGTCGTGATGTGCCCGTGGACGCACTTCTGGCGGGAATTGCCGGTGGCGCGAGCGAGGTCTGGGCTACTGCTCCAGCCGCCCGGCGAAGTCGCGCAGCACCTCGACGTAGCGGCGCAGCGCGTCGAGCGACCTCGAGGCGTCACCCGGATAGGCGAGCGAATGGTCGGCGCCGTCGATCTCGAGCACCTCGCCGTGCGCGACCGAGCGCGCCACGTCGCTGTCCCACGCCGGGTCCGCGCTGCCGCCGACGAGCAGCGCGGGCATCGCCGAACGGCGGATGGCCTCGACGACGGCTGCTGCGGCCGGCCAGCGCCGGACGTTGATCAGCGGCGTGAGCCAGATGGCGGGCAGGCCACGCTCGGCGGCCAGCGGCGCGGCGAGGCTGGAGATCGACTTGCCGACGATCAGCGGACGGGTGCCCTTGCCCAGGTAGTCGAGCGCGGCGAGCGCGCGCTGCTCGACCCACGTCCGCGGTTCGGCGCCGCCGCCAAACGAGTCGCGCACAGCGACTACCGAGCGGCCGCTCGCGTTGAGGACGTCGCGCGTGAACCACAGCAGCGGCCCCTCGACCGGATAGCCGGCGCCGGGCAGCAGGACGGCCGTGGCGGCACCGCTGCCCTCGAAGAAGTAGGCCGGGCAGATGCCCAGGTCAACCTGCTCCATCGCCCACGACGGTAGCTATGGCGTCAAGCTCAGGCTGTACCAGCGCGCGGCCTCGACCGCCTCGCGCGTGAACGGCAGCGGCAGCGGCGCGTTGCCCAGCCAGCGCTCGATGAGGTCCTCGTAGTGAGCGTCGAAGGGCAGCCCGGACTGGCCGGTGGCATGCAGGATCGTCGCGCCGTCGAGGTCGCTCATCTCGATGACCAATCGGTAGGACGGGTGGCTGGTGGCGGCGAAGACCCGGCGCAGGTCTGCCGGGCCATCGTCGGCGGCGGGGTACTCGCGGGTGATCGGCCCGCAGATCTTGTTGACGATCGTGCACGAGCCGGGTGCCGCGAACGGGCCGCGGTTGAAGATTGCCTCCAGCGGACCGATACCCGAGCGACCGAAGGTCTCCTCGGTGAGCGTCACGGTGTGGATCCGCCCCCAGCTCCAGTTGGGCGGGTCGCCGAGCGTGTGGCGCAGGTCGGCGCCCGCCTCGTCGAGGGCGCGCGCGATGATCGCGTCACGGTCCTCGCGCACGGCCGTCGTCGTGTCGTCCCACCAGCCGTTGTCGGGTTGGGCGAGCAGGCGGACGACTGCCTCGTGCGACGGCTCGCTGCCGACGTACCATCGGATGAGAGTTCCCGGGCCATCCCGCTCGGCCAGCTCGTCGTCGAAAACGCCGCGCAGCAGCCGGTAGGTGAAGGACTCGTAGGCGGCACAGCCGATGGAGGCCACGCCGCAGCGCAGGTCGGTCCGCCAGTCGCGGATGCGGTCGCGGACGAGACGACCGTCGGCCGTCTCGGGCGACGCGCCGGCGACCGCCTCGATGACCGGGCGCGCGCGGGTCAGCGCGACGTCGGCCTGCATCGTCCGCAGTTCGTCGGCCGTCACCGGCGCAAGCTGCTCGAGCAGCTCGAGGGCACGCTCGGCGCGGTAACCCGGGTCCCAGTCGCGGCCGAGGTGATGCCCGTAGCCGGCGTCGGTGGGCGCGTTGTTGGCCGTCACGATGAGGCCGCTGGGCGGGTCGAGGACAGACGGCAGCTCGTCGAAGGCGACCCAGCCGGTCCAGTCATGGCTGCCGTCCTCACCGGGTGAGGGCACCGACCCGTCGCCCGCCGCGCGCAGCGGGATCCGGCCGGGGACCTGCAGGCCGATGTGGCCGTCGACGTCGGCGTAGAGGAACGCCTGCGAGGGCGCCACGAAGTCGCGCAGGGCGTTGCGGAACTCGGTCCAGTTGGCGGCTCGGTTGACGCCAAGCACGGCGTCGAAGGTCCGGTCGGGCTCCATGATCGACGGCCAGGCGAGGGCGTAGGCGTGGCCGGCGCGGCCGAGTCCCTCGCCGCCGGCATCCCGCTCGCGCAGCTCGCCGGCGACGTCGCTGAGCAGCGGCCCGTGCACGCTGCGCCGGATGGTGACCGTCTCCTCCTCACCGCCGGCGATACGGATGGTTTCGTCGCGCACGTCGAACGGAACGCTGCGACCACGGTGGAGGTAGTGGCCGGCGCGCCGCGGGTCGAGCGTCTCCTCGAACAGGTCCTGAACGTCCGGGCCGAGGTTGGTCAGGCCCCAAGCGATGCGTGCGTTGTGCCCGAGGACGATGCCCGGCACGCCGGGGAAGCCGGCGCCGACCACGTCGTACGGACACTCGCGGCCGACCGGCTCGCAGTGCAGGCCGACGAGGTACCAGAGAGATGGGATCGACATGCCGAGATGCGGATCGTTGGCCAGCAGCGCAGCCCCCGTCGCCGACCGCGCCGGCGCCACCGCCCAGCCGTTCGACCCGAGCCCCGCCGCGTCGAGGCCTGCCCCGGCGGCGGGATCGAGCCGCGCCAGCAGCCGCTCGTTCAGCTCGAGCAGCGGAAGGAGCGCATCGCCGCCTGTGGCGGCCGGCGGCGACGCTCGCCGGCCGGGCGCCGGCCGCGCCAGCTCGCTCGTGCCCACGATGATCGGTCGCCCCGCATCGTAGTCGGGCAGCAGCTCGGCGATGGCCGCCTCGGACAGGCCGCGCTCGGCCAGCGCCGAGCGGAACACCTCCGCGCTCCACGTCCCGCCGAGCGACCAGGCCATGACCTTGACCCAGGTGAGGCTGTCGACGGCCGTCCACGGCTCGGGCCGGTAGCCGGCGAGGCCGCCGCCGGCGCCGAGCAGGCCGGCGACGACGAACTGCAGCGGCAGGTCGCCGTGCTGGTCCAGCCAGGCGTTGACCCCCTCGGCGTATGCCTCGAGGGCGAGGCGGGCAGGAGGTGACATGGCCGACACGTCGGCCTCGGCGGCAGGGCGCCAGCCGAGGGTGCGGATGAAGCGGTCCGTCTCGACCTCGCTGGCGCCGAAGATCTCGGCCAAACGGCCGGCCCCGACGCGGCGCCAGACCTCCATCTGCCACATCCGCTCGCTGGCGTGGACGTAGCCCTGGGCGGCGAACAGGTCACGCGCGGAGGCGGCGTAGACGTGCGCCACGCCGGCCGAGTCGCGCATCACCGTCACCTCGGCGGCGAGGCCTGGCAGGCGCACCGTGCCGTCGCGCTCCGGGAAGCTGCGCACGATGATCCAGCCGAGCAGCCCGCCGCCTACCAGTGCCGCGATCAAGAGCACGATCAGCGCGGTGCTGAGCAGGCTCTGTAGCGCACCGAACAGCCGGCTCACGCGACCGCGTCCGGGTAGCGGAAGCAGCCGGGCAGGTGGTCGTCGACGAGCCCGACGGTCTGCATGAAGGCGTAGACGATCGTCGAGCCGACGAAGCTGAAGCCACGCCGGCGGAGGTCATGCGACAGCGCGTCCGAGACGGGCGTCCTTGCCGGCACATCGGCCAGCGTCGTGCCTGCCGGCAGCGGCGTCGCCGCCGGCACGCGGGCGGCCAAATAGCCGCTGAACGATCCGTCGGCCGCGATCAGCCCGAGGAGAGCGCGCGCGTTGCCGATCGTGGCGTCGATCTTGGCCCGGTTGCGGACGATGCCGGCGTCGGCCAGCAGGCGCGCCCGGTCGGCGTCGTCGAAGGCGGCGACCGCGGCCGGGTCGAAGTCGCGGAAGGCGCGCCCGAAGTTGTCGCGCTTGCGCAGGATGGTCAGCCAGGCAAGGCCGGCCTGGAAGCCCTCCAGCGCCAGCATCTCGAAGAGCTGCCGGTCGTCGTCGACGGGGACGCCCCACTCGGCGTCGTGGTACGCCGCCAGCAACGGGTCACCGTTTGCCCACGAGCAGCGCGGCCGATCCGCCACGGTCACGGCGGTGAAGATACAGAAACGAAGGGCGGCCGGCGAGCCGGCCGCCCATTCGAGTTCCCTTCGTACCGCGTAGGGATCAGAACGCCTCGAGGTAGCGCTCCACCTCCCACGTCGTGACCTGCGTGCGGTACTCGTCCCACTCCTGCCGCTTGGCCTCGATGAAGTGCGACAGGACGTGGTCGCCGAGCGCCTCGCCGATGACCTCGTCGCGCTCGAGCTCGTCGATCGCCTCGCCGAGCGTGCCGGGCAGCTCGCGGATGCCGCGCTCGCGGATGCGGTCGGCATCCATCGCGTAGAGGCTCTCCTCCACCGGCTCCTCCAGCGTCAGGCCCTTCTCGACGCCGTCGAGGCCGGCGGCGAGCATCGCCGCGAAGGCGAGGTAGGTGTTCGACGAGGGATCCGGGCAGCGCACCTCGATACGCGTCGCCTCGATGCTGCGCCCGGGCGAGGCCTTCGGCACGCGGATCAACGCCGAGCGGTTGGTCCGGCCCCACGTCAGGTAGGTCGGGGCCTCGTAGCCCGGCACCAGCCGCTTGTAGCTGTTTACCAGCGGCGCCAGCACGGCGATCATGCCACGGGCGTGGGCGAGGATGCCGGCCATGTAGCTGCGCGCCAGGTCGGAGAGGCCGTACTGGTTCGTCTCGTCGGCGAAGGCGTTGCGCTCCTCGGCGATCGAGAAGAGGCTCTGGTGGGTATGCATGCCCGAGCCGTTGATGCCGAAAATCGGCTTGGGCATGAACGTGGCGTACAGCCCATGCAGCTGGGCGATCGCCTTCAGCGTGAACTTGAAGGTGATCGCGTTGTCGGCCGTGCGCAATCCGTCGGCGTACTGGAAGTCGATCTCGTGCTGGCCCGGCGCGACCTCGTGGTGGGCGGCCTCGACGCGGATGCCGAACGACTCGAGGGCGTTGACCATGTCCTGGCGCACTTCCTGCGCCAGGTCAGTCGAGAAGTCGAAGTAGCCGGCCTGGTCGTGGGGCAGCGGCTGGATTTCGCCGTCGGCCGTCCGCCGGAAGAGGAAGAACTCCAGCTCGGGGCCGGTGTTCCAGACGTAGCCCAGCTTGCGTGCGCGCTCCATCTGGCGCTTAAGCACGAAGCGCGGGTCGCCCGGGAAGGGCTCACCCTTCGGCGTGTAGACGTCGCAGATGACGCGGGCCGTGCCGCGGCTGCCCAGCGGGCCCCCGCCAAGGTTGCCGTGGCCGGGCTGCCACGGGATTTCGGCGAAGGTGTCCATGTCCGGCTTCAGGTACTGGTCGCTCTCGGCGATGCGCGTGAAGCCCTCGACCGAGCTGCCGTCGAACCACGTGCCGTGCTCGACCGAATCGGCGAGCTGGTGAAGCGGGATGGTGACGCTCTTGACGGACCCGATGATGTCGGTGAACTGGAGCTGGACGAAGCGGATGTTGTGCTCCTTGGCCGCCTCGATCTTCTCCAGGGCGCTCTTCTCGCCGAGCTCCATGACCATTGGCTGCTTCCTCCGTGCGTGCGCGCCGGGCTCCCTCATTTTGGGCCTGGCGCACGACGAATGGAGTCTAGCCGCTGCCGGCGGCTACGGGCCGGCCTGTATCAGCGGATTCTCGTGACGCATCCTGTGCGTTTTGCACCAATCTCACCGCCAGCGAGAGGCTGAAGCGGAGGCCTGGGTCGGCCAGCCGCCAGCCGGTCAGCTGCTCGATGCGTCCGACGCGATAGGTCAGCGTGTTGCGGTGGATGCCGAGCGCGGCGGCAGCCTCCGCCAGCCCGGGGTGGTCGAGCACGGCGCGCAGCGTGGCAAGCAGGCGCTCGTCGCGCCGGGCACGCCCGCTGAGCAGCGGCGCGAGCAGCGTGCGCGCGTGGCGCAGCCCCTCGGGCAGTGCCTGGACGCTGCCCATCAACCTGTACGCCGCGGCCAGCTCGGCACGCCCGACGATGACCCCGACGCCGGTGGCAAGCAGCTCGCGTTCGGCGGCCGGCAAGGCCTCGATGGCCTCGAGCGTGAGGCGCGCCTGCGCCTCCAGCGCCGCGCGCTCGGCCGCTTCGCCGAACGGGCGCGAGATGGCGACCGGCCGCTCGAGCCGGCGCGCCAGGCGAACCGCCATGGCGTACCCGTCGGGATCGTCGGCACCGGGCGCGATGACCATGCGCAGCTCGAGGCTCGACGCGTCCCCGCGCAACATCAGCCTGTTCGGCGCCTCGGAGCGCTGCAGCTCCTGGCGCAGCCGCGCGCGCTGCTCGAAGGTCGTCGGCCGCGCCTCGTCGAGCTGGCGCGCGACGACGAGGACCCACGGGGGGCCCGCCGCCGGCAGGCGCTCGGTCATGCCCGGCTGAGAGGTCACGGCGCCGCCGCGCGTCAGCTCCAGCGCAAGCAGGCCCGTCGCGCGGCGGCCGGCGAGGGTGTCGAGCTCGCTCGCCGGCGCGCTGCCCAGCAGCACCAATGCCGGCGGCGGCTGGGCGGCACGCGCCTGCGCGTCGGCACTCAGCGGCAGCGGCAGGCGCAGCACTGCGCCGCGGCGGCGCTGGAGGTACTCGGTCACGAGGTGCGCGTCGGCGGCGGCGTCGGGCGGGGCGTGGACGGCCAGGATCTCGCCGCCGGCGGCCTCGATCGCCACCGGCCGGCCGAGGAAGCGCCCGATCGTCGCCGCCAGGCCACCCATGCCGACCCCGGCCAGCGCGCCGCGCTCGAGCTCACTCTCGAGCTCGGCGACCCGCCGCTCGAGCTCCGCCTGGCCGGTCACGATGTAGCCGATCGCCGAGCGCTCGAGCGCGACGACGTCGCCCTGCCCGAGCAGGAAGCCGGCCAGCCCGCGGGCGGCAGCGCGCTCCAGCATCTGGCGCGCCTCGGCCGAGCCGGCGGGTGCCTGGCCGACGAGCAGGACGCCGCAGCCGGCCGCCCCGGCGACGGCCTCGACGATGCTCACCGGCTCGACGCCCAGCGCGCGCAGCTGCTCTAGCGTCTGCTGCTGGACGATGGCCAGGTCCTCGGCCTCGAGCGCGTCGAACGCCGGCACACGCGCCTTCAAAACGCGCACCCACGCCACCGGTCGGTCGAGCGCCTGCCCCACACCGGCGAACGGGCGCGCCTGCGGGAAGACCGAGCGCCACAGCTCGCGCAGGCTGGGCATCGTCGCTCAGGCCGCCGCCGGCCGGCGCTCGGGGCGCCGGCCAAGGCGCGCCGACAGCTCGTCGAGCAGCTGATCGAACTCGCGTTCGACGTTGACGTAGCGCTCGGCCGTCATGGCCAGCTCGAGCCGCTCGCCGGCGAGTCGCGCCCACACCCGCCGGCGCGGGAAGTAGAAGGTCAGGACGAGGCCGCTGATCAGGCTCAGGTAGGCCAGCCAGATGAGCCCCTGGCCGGGGTCACGCTTGATGACCATGCCGGTGTAGGCGCCGGCGCGCTGCCAGCTGATGGAGTAGCCGGCGGTCGCCGCCGGTTCGGTCGTCGCGCCCACCCCCAGTCCGTGGATGAAGACGATCGCCGCCTGCTCCGGGTCGTCGGTGGCGGCCAGGCCGGTCAGCGCCAGCAGCGGGATGCCCTCGGCGGTGCGGTCCATGACGAGCAGCAGTCCGAGGCTGCTGCCCGGGATTGTCAGGAAGCCCTGTGGCAGGCCGCCCAGCTCACCGGCGAGCAGCACCGGGCCCTCCCACACCAGGCGACCGGCCGGATCGTGGACGCGCAGCTCGGCGGCCGGCCCGAAGGTGTTCTGGTGGAAGACGAAGCCGTTGACCTCGAGCGGGTCGTTGACACGGATCGTCTTGCGTGCGATCTGCTCGCCGTTCTGGTAGACGGCGAGGTCGGTCCGGAAGTCGATGAAGGTGCCGTCGGGACGGGTGGGTGCCTCGAAGCTGATGTTCTTGACGAGCAGGTTGTCGGGCGTGCCGACGGCCTGCACCGGCGCCGTCTGGCCCTCGCCGACGAAGACGACCGTCTCGTAGCCCCAGCCGGCAGTGACGGCGCCGCCGGCCAGGAACAGGATCAGCCCGAGGTGGGTCAGCAGCGTCGCCATCTTGAAGTACTGGTTCTTGTCGCCGTAGACGTGACTGACCGCTGAGGACTCGGGCGTCCGGCGCAGGCGGAAGCGGCGACCGCCGAGCACTGCCGCCAGCTCGTCGGCAGCGCCCGCGTCGATGCCGGCGAAGCGTGCGCGCTCGGGCAGGCCGAGGTCGTAGAAGGCCGGCGCCTGGACCGCCTTGACGTGGTGCACCCCGCGCCACAGTCGCGGTGTGCGGTCGAGCGTGCAGACGACGATACTGACGACGAGGAGCAGCAGCAGGAAGACGAACCACGGCGCCGAGAAGACGCGGAAGAAGCCGGCGCGCTCGAAGAGGTCGACCATCTGCGGCCCGACGTTGAGCCCCAGCAGCGTCACCGAGTCATAGATGCGGTGCATCTCGGCCATCTCGGTGGCGTACGTCTGCGGGTCGTTGAGCGCGACCGCCGGCAGCTGCCGGACGACCGTGCCGATCAGGCCGGCGATCGCCAGCAGGCTGATCTGGAGGACGGCGAAGCGGACGCTGGTCAGCGTCCGCCAGGCCAGCCAGCCGAGACGGGCGAGCGGATTGAGCGGTGCCGCCGCGAGGCGGCGACCAAAGGTCAGAGTGGCTATGTCCGGATCCCTAGGCGCGCTGTCCGAGCTTCTGCGCCGGCGGCGGCGCCAGCGCTGCCTGCGCCGCGGTCAGCCCGACGTCGAAGTCGGCGATGAGGTCTTCCGTGTCCTCCAGCCCGACTGAGACGCGCACCAGGCCCGGCCGGATTCCGGCCTCGGCCAGCTGCTGGTCGTCGAGCTGGCGGTGCGTCGTCGAGGGCGGGTGGACGCAGATCGTGCGGATGCTGCCCAGCGACGCCGTCAGTTCGGGCACGCTGAGGCCATCGATGAACGCCGCCGCCGCGCGCCGGTCGCCGAGGTCGAAGGCGAGCATGCCGCCGCCGAGGCTCAGCTGGCGCTGGGCGACGGCGAACTGGGGGTGGCTGGCCAGCCCCGGGTAATAGACCGCGCGCACACCGGCCCCGGCTTCGAGGTGGCGCGCCAGCGCCAGCGCGCTGCGCGCGTGCTGCTCCATCCGGACGTGCAGCGTGGCCATGCCGCGCAGCACCAGGAAGGCCGGCAGCGGGCCGAGCGTGGCGCCGGTGTCGATCTGCGTGCGCCGGATGGCGGCGACCCGCTCGCGCTCGCCGACGACGGCGCCGGCCAGCGCATCCGAGTGTCCGCCCAGCCACTTGGTGCACGACTCGACGACGAGGTCGGCGCCGAGCTCGATCGGGCGGCAGATGTAGGGCGAGGCGAAGGTGTTGTCGACGACGACGGTCACGCCGCGGCGATGGGCCAGCTCGGCGAGAGCCGCGATGTCGGCGACGACGATCGTCGGGTTGGCAATCGTCTCGAGGTAGAGCACGCGCGTGCGCGGCCCGATGGCGCGCGCGACGGCGTCGAGGTCGGTGACGTCGACGAACGTCGTGCGGATGCCCAGCCGGCGCAGCACGCCGTCGAGCAACGCATGAGTCGAGCCGTAGACCGCGCGCGTGCCAACGACCTCGTCGCCGCTCGCGAGCAGCGTCACGAGCGTTGCATGTATGGCGGCCATGCCCGAGGCGAAGGCGTAGCCCGCCTCGGCGCCCTCGAGCTCAGCCAGCGCGCCGGCCAGCGCCGACGCCGTCGGGTTGTCGAGTCGGCTGTAGCTGTAGCCCGGCTGGCGATCGGAGAGGATGTCACCCAGCTCGTCGGCAGAGCGCGAGTTGAAGGTGACCGCCTGGTAGATCGGCACCGCGCCGGGCTCCTGCTCTACTCGCGGCGTGCGCCTGACGGCGCGCAGCGCTCGCGTGCCGAAGCCAAGCCCCGGCCGCCGCTCGTCAGTCATCGGGCGCATGCTACACCGGGTGCCCGGCAACGGCCGGCGCGGCATTGTGCAGGATGCACGATCTATCCGGGCGGCCCGCAGGCGGCCTCTCTGTGTCAGTCGGGTGGCTGCTCCCACGGCGCCGGCGGCTGCTCATCCGGCCGCGGACCGCGCGCCTGGTCCTCCTGGCGCAGGAAGTGGACGAGCTGGTTCTTGCCGCGGCGCTTGGCCTCGAACATCGCCAGATCGACGCGGCGCATCAGCTCCGCGCTCGTCCGCCCGTCGTCGGGGAAGCTGACCAGGCCGATCGACACCGACGTCTGCAGCATGTCGCCGTTCTCGCGCAGGGCCAGCCGCGCGATGTCGTAGCGCAGCTTCTCGCCCACACGCTTGGCGCCCTGGAGGTCGGTGTCGGGCAGCACGACGACGAACTCGTCGCCGCCGAAGCGGGCGGCGAAGTCGCTCGCCCGGACGCCGCCACGGATGGCGTCGGCCGCCGCCCGCAGCAGGCGGTCGCCGGCCTCGTGGCCGTAGCGGTCGTTGGCCGCCTTCAGCCCGTCGATGTCGAGCATGAGCAGGCTGAACGGCCGGCCGGTGCGCTGGGCGCGGACGATCTCACGCTCGATCGCGGCGTCGAAGTAGCCGCGCGTATGGAGCCCGGTCAGGGCGTCGAAGCGCGACAGGCGCAGCGCCGATTCGCGCGCCCGGCGCTGCTCGCGGCCGATGACCGCGGCCACGTACGAGACGAGCGCGAGAGCGATCAGGTTGAAGCCGACGACACCCAGCTCCGGCTGGCCGATGGGCGGCACCCCCGGCGCGATCGCAACTGCCACCAGGTAGGCCGCGCTCGACAGCAGCGCGAGGGAGAACGGGACGATGCCCTCGGCCCACAGCGAAGCACCGGCAAGCAGCAGCAGGTAACCGAAGAAGAACGGGCTCTGATAACCGCCGCTGAGCACGATCAGCAGCGACACGAAGACGATCGCGGCGACGGCCTCCACCGGATAGCGCAGGCGGCCCAGCACCGACAAGGGCAGGATGTCCTGGCCGATGACGATCAGGAACGCGCCCATCGCCAGCACGACGTAGGTCAGCGGCTGCTCGGCGAGCCCCGTGATCGTGACGACGAAGAGCGCGGACCCGATGAACGAGTAGCTGACGACCCGCACGACGCGCTCGTAGAACCACGGCGACAGCACCGTGCCCTCGTACAGCTCGGACAGGCGCAGCGGGCCGTTGGCGCCGGTCGGCGGCTGGCCGGTGCCGGCGCCGTTGGGCAGCAGCAGGCCGTTGCGCCGTGCCGCCAGGCGCGGTAGGGCCAGCGCCGCGAACAGCAGCAGGTTGGCCCCCACGACTAGCGCCAGGAGAACTGCAAGGTGATCGATACGCACTTTCGGTGGAAGGGGCCGCCCGAAATGGGCGGCGGATGAGTGACATAGACCCCACCAGTGAACCGATGGTACTAGCCCGATCCGGGATCGGTACCACCTCCAGATGGTTAGTGTCGACCGCATGCAACGGCCCCCCAGACGCCAGGCCGCCCGCGCCGACGAGCGCCTTTCCGAGCTCGACCGGCAGATAGTCCTGCGCCTGCAGGCCGACGGACGGCGGCCCTACACGCAGATCGCCACCGAGCTCGGCCTGAGCGAGGCCGCCGTGCGTGCACGCGCAAACAGGCTGATGAGCGAGGGAGTCCTCCAGATCGTGGCCATCCCCGACCCGCAACGGATGGGCTACGGTCTGATGGCCGTCATCGGCATCAACTGCGACGCCGCCCGCCTGCTCGACGTGGCAGAGGCTGTCTCAGCTCTGCCGGAGGCCGTCAGAGTTGTGGTGACTGCGGGCACCTTCGACCTGCTCGTCGAGGCCGCCTGCGAGGATCACGACGCGCTGCTCGAGCTGATGACGCGGCGGCTGGGCTCGATCGAGGGCGTTCAGGGCATGCACACCTTCGTCTACCTGCGCGTCGTCAAGCAGGCCCACCAGTGGGCCGCGCCGGGCGACCTCAGGCGCGCGGGCGGGCGGCGCGGATGATGACGCTGTGCATGCCCGGCACGACCTCGTGCGTCGGCGTCAGGAGCACGCCGGTCAGGCCGGCGGCGGTAAGGCCCGCCTCGTACTCGGCGAACGAGAGCGCGCCGGCGATGCAGCCGGCGTAGGAGCCGCGGCGGGTACGTTCGGCGGCGCTGAGCGCATCGTCGGCGACGATGTCGGTGATGCCGATCCGGCCGCCGGGACGGAGCACGCGCGCGATCTCGCCGAAGACGGCCTGCTTGTCGGCGGCCCGGTGGATGACGCAGTTGCTGATGACGACGTCGACCGACTCCGCCGGCAGCGGGATCGATTCGATCTGCCCCTTGACGAAGTCGACGTTGGTGAGCCCGGCCTCGACGGCATTCGCGCGCGCGAGGGCGAGCATCTCGTCGGTCATGTCGAGGCCGATGGCGCGACCGCTGGGCCCGACGCGCCGCGCCGACAGCAATACGTCGATGCCGCCGCCCGAGCCGAGGTCGAGTACGACTTCGCCGGCATTCAGCTCGGCGACGGCGGTCGGGTTGCCGCAGCCGAGGGAGGCCATCACGGCGGCATCGGGCAGCTCGGCGCGCTGGACGGCATCGTACAGCCCGGCGCCGATGGCGGCCGAGCCGCAGCAGCTCGTGCTCTCGCTCGCAGGGAGCTGTGCGCCGGCATTGGTGGCGGGCGCGCAGCAGGCGGTCGCCTCGGTGGTGCAGCAAGCTGCGCTGTCGGTGCTGCCATCGAGGACGCGCAAGGCGGCGTCGGCGTAGTGACGCCGAACGGTTTCGTGGACGGACGAGGCCATAGTGCTTCCTTTCATTCCGAGCCAGATCCACTGTATTGGCGGTGTATTGACCATTGTCAATATAGACGGCGGTGAATATACTCGGTTCCATGACTCGCGGCAAGGACCCCGACGCACGCCTGCTGCAGGCCGCCGCCGACCCTATCCGGCTGCGCATCCTGCGCCAGCTGGCCGACCTCGGGTCAGTCTGCGCCTGCGACATCGCCGCCGGACAGGCCGTCACCCAGCCGACGGTCTCGCACCACCTGCGCGTGCTGCGCGAGGCGGGCTGGATCAGCGGCGAGCGTCGTGGAACGTGGATCTGGTACTCGCTGCGGCCGGAGGCCGCCGAGCGGCTGCGCGACATCGCCGATGCGCTGAGCCCGGCCGGTGGCCCCCAGCCGCGGCTGCCGCGGCTGCGCGTCGTCCAGCCGAGCGCCTAGCGGATTACTTCGCCGGGAAGATCGACGGGAAGCGGTCCTCGTGCCCGCCGGCCAGCTCGGCCGCAGCGGCCGCGTCGAGCGCCTCGAGCAGCTGCCGGGTGCCGCCCATGCCGAACTTGTACTGCTCGTAGTAGGCGCGCATGCCGTTCCAGAAGGCAGTCGCGCCGACGCGCTTGCGGTAGTCGTCCAGGTAGTTGCCGCCCTGCACGTAGATGACCTCGAAGTAGCACTTCGCGCCGTAGTCGTAGAGGCTGCCGTCGAGGCGGTCCTGCGCGCACTTGGATCCGCGCCTGGCCGACAGCAGGTTGCGCGCCAGGAAGTCGGCCGGCGCCTCGTCGGCGTATGGCTCCGCCGCCTGGTCGCTGCCGATGATCGCGTAGAACCACATGTGTGCCGTCTCATGGGCGACCAGGTAGGGAATGTTGCCCTTCTTCGTCGAGCCCGGGATCCAGATCAGACCGGGGGATTCCATGCCCGTCCCGCCCTCGGTCTGTGAGATCGAGAAGTGCGGGTACGGGTACGGGCCAACCTTGTTGCTGAAGCGCTTGAGCGAGCGCTTGGCCCACTTCATCGTCCGAGTCACCGGCAGCGTCGTGTAGTAGAGGCGAATCCTGATGCCGTTCTGCGTGCCCTTGGCGATCTTGTAGCGCGGGCTGGCGGAGAAGTTGAAGTCGCGGACGTCGCGCGCCAGGAACGTCTGGGTCAGTCCGTCGACGCCGGTCCGCTTGCCGGTCGTCGCATAGGTCAGCTTTCTGTCGCTGGTGACGGCGACGCGCACCTCGGAGCTAACGCCGGTGACGAAGGGATCGCCGAAGTTCGGTCGCTTGAACTTCACGCCTCGACTCAGCCAGGGGATCCAGCGGTAGGCGGTGACCACCTTGTTGAGCTTGGCGAACATCCAGTTCTTGTCCTTGCTGTTGGTGCGGAATGTCGCCGCGTAGGCGATCGTCACGGCCGCCTCGCTTTCCGGCTCGAGCGGGACGGGCAGCGCCAGGATCAGCGTCTGCCCCGACTTCGCGGTCTCGGCCGGCACGTCGTCGACGAGCACCTGCTCCAGCACGAAGCTGCCGATCTTGACGGGCAGCGCGTTGAAGATGAGCGCGTCGACCGCCTCGGCGGTGCCGTTGCGCACGAAGGCGGTGCTGCGCACGCGGAGCGTGCCCGGCTTGAAGCCGAGCTCGGCGGTCACGTCATAGCGTGCCGACAGGCCGATGCTGCTCGCCGCCGCCGCGGGCCGTGGAAAGGCGCCGCCGGTCAGCACGACAGCCGCGGCGAGGAGGGGAGCGACGAGGCGCAGCCTCATGGGCACGCGGTCGAGTTCGGCGAGCAGTGGGCGACCCTCTAGCCTGTGTCTGCCGGGAACCCCCTGAGCAAAGCGCATCGAGCAGGCCGCTGCCAAGGCGCGGTCGAGTACCGCGGGCAGGCGTACCTTCTTCCCACGTCAGCCGGATCTGCCGTACGCCCTGGCCGTCCCATCGGCCGACGGCGAGCGCCGGCCGCGCGTGTCGGCCGCCTCCTCGGTGAAGTGCGGCAAGGCGAAGCCGAACTCGGCGCCGCCCTCCGCTCGCTGCCGCGCCCAGACGCGTCCGCTCATCGCGCCGACCAGACCCTTGCACACGAACAGTCCGATGCCGGCGCCCTGTGGCGTGCGCGTGCCTGGCGATCGGTAGTAGAGCGTGAACAGCTTGTCGGCCTCGTCGGGCCGGATGCCGGGGCCGTCGTCGACGACCCGGAACTGGACCTCGTCGCGGCCACTGCGGACCTCGACGTCGACCGTCGCCTTCGCGCCTGCGTACTTGGCCGCGTTGGAGAGCAGGTTGCGCACGATCAGCGTCAGGTACTCCTCGTCGGCGGCGACGAGCGGCAGGCCGTCGGCAATCGACAGGTTGATCGTCATCTCCGGCCACAGCGGGCGCTCGCGGGCGACGACGTCGGTGAGCAGCGGCTTGACGGTCACCGGCCGCGGCTCGAAGAACTTGGCGCCGCGTTCGACGCGCGCCAGCACGAGCAGGTTCTCGATGATTTGCTGCAGCCGTTCCGACTCGGCGGCGATACCGCCGAGCAGCTCGAGGCGATCCTCGGCGGCCATCCGCCCGTCGCGTTTGAGCAGCAGCTGCGTGCCGCCGTAGATGGCCGTGATGGGTGTGCGCAGCTCGTGCGAGAGGATGCCCAGGAAGTGATCGCGCAGCAGGCTCGCCTCGTGGCGCCAGGAGGCATCGGAGACGACGGCCAGCTCGTACGGCCGGCCCTCCAGCTGGAACGGCGTCAGCGCCACGTCCGCCGGGAAGGCCGCGCCGTCGAGCCGGTAGCCCGTCGCCTCGAGCCGGCGCGTCCCGTCCTCGCTGGACCCTTCGCCGGCCAGCGGTGCGTCGAGCTGGATCAGCTCGTTGAGCGCCATGCCGTGCAGGCGGCCGGCGGTGCCGCCGAACAGCTCGGCCGTCGGGACCGTCGCCCACACCACCGTGCCCTCGGCGTCGGCGGCCAGTACCGCGTTGGGATGAGCCTGCAGCAGCGCGCGGAAACGGGTCTCGCTGGCGCGCACGGCGGCTGCCGCCTCGAGCTCCCGCCGCGCGTCGGCGAGCTGAACGATCGCCTCCTCGCGCTCCACCGCGCGGTAGGTCATCAGCCCCAGAAGCCCGAGCACCTCGAGGTCGTCCTCGACGAACAGCGGCCTGCCCTCCAGCTGCGTGGCCAGCGTCGCACGCAGCCTGCCGCCGGTGGCGATCGGTACGCGCGCGTTCGTCAACCGCCGCCGGCTCGGGGCCGCCCGGGTCGGCTCGTCGGTCGGCGCCTGCTCGGTCGGCGCCTGCTCGGTCGGCGCCTGCTCGGCCGCCGCCTGCTCGGCCGACGCCTGCTCGGCCTCCGCCAGCATGCCGCCCGAGGCATCGGTGATCGTCACCTTGCGCACGCCAAGGAGCCCCCGCGCGGTCTCGGCGAGGTTGCGCCACAGCAGCTCTGGCTCCGCGCCGGCGCTCGCGGTCACGAGATCACGCGCCAGGTCAAACGCCACCGCCCGATGGCCGGCCGTGCGCAGCCAGCCGGGTGGCACGAACGCGCCGAGGTAGCCAATCCCGGCGAGCAGGGCGGTGGTGCGCGCGATGAACAGGACCGACGGGTCCTGCTCGCCGCCCAGTGTTGCCGCGGCGCCGACTGCGGCGACCAGGATCGCGGCACCGAACAGCCCGGTCGAAACGCCGGCCAGCGCCAGCCGGATACGCGCGATCCCGTAGCGGCGCTGGCTCTCACCGAGGAGGAGCATGGCGGCGGCGCCCTCGGCGACGATGAAGTAGCCGCCGACGTAGAGGAGCGCCGGCACCGTCCGCTCAGGCGGCAGCAGGATGGCTGCCGCGGCGCTGACGAAGCCGATGGCCGCGAGCATGAGCACCCAGCGGGCGATGGGCATGATCAGGCTGATGAGGACGAAGATCAGCACCGGCTGCGACAGCAGCAGCAGGATGGCCAGCGGCTGCAGGGCGTCGGCGATTCCGGGCGCAAAGCCGTCGACGACCGAGATCGCGAAGATCGCGGCGGTCGTGGCGAAGACGCCGACGACGGCCAGCTCGACGGTGCCCGGCCGGCGCACGTAGCGCCAGATCGCCGCCGCGAAGACCGCGAAGAAGGCAAGCTGAAGGAGAGAGTTGACGACGTTCACGCGCCCCCTGCCGTGTGGCCGGTCTGCATCGGCGCTGCACAGATTGCCGCCGGCCGGACAGCCAGCGGCTTTGCCGGCCATTATGGCCACGCTCCGCGGCGGCTCAGGCCGGCGGGAGGTTACAGACCTCTTTCATTCTGGCGATCGGGCGCCGAGGGCACCGCCTCGTGCGCGTGCCAGGCCGGCCGGCACGAAGTACCAGCACGCCGCGGCGAGGCAAGCCGCGACGGCGACGAGCAGCCACAGGCTCAGATCGAAAGTGCCTGTCGCGTCGCGCACGAGCCCGAGCAGCCACGGCCCGACCGAGGCCATCACGTACCCGCCGAAGAGCATGATCGCCGCCAGTCCGCCGGCGTCGCGGGCGCGGCCGGCGAAGTGAACGGGCAGCGTCAGCGCCAGCGGGAAGACGGCGCCAAGGCCGATGCCGAGCAGGATGACCCACGCGACGGCCAGCTCGGGCGCGACGGCGATGCCGAACAGACCGACGAGGGACGCGACTGCCGAGGCCAGCAACTGCTCGCGGCGCGATCCGCGCCGCTCGGCCAGCGCCGGCGTGCCGAACGTGGCCACCAGGCTGACGCCGTTCATGAGCGCCAGCAGCAGGCCGGCGTCGACCGCGTTCCAGCCGCGCTCGACGTAGGCGGTCGGCAGCCATGAGTTGGCAGCGTAGAACAGGATCGACTGAGCCCCGAAGAGCAGCGCCAGGGCCCACGCCCGGCGCCGCCCCCAGGGCAGGCGCGGCGGCACTTCGGCATCCGCGTTCGTCGCGCCGGGCAGCCCGGTCGGCCGCGCCGGCCGCGCCGGCCGCTCGAGGAGGATCCAAGCGACGAGCGAGCCAGCGGCGGCCGCGGCGAACACGGCCAACGGCCAGCGCCAGTCCTGACCCGGGCCGGCGAGCGGGACGGCCAGCGCGGCGGCGACCGTCGCGCCGAGGACGATGCCGCCCGCATGCGCGCCGGTTACCAGTGCCGCCCGGCCCGGCTGGCGGTGGCGCACGAGTATCGGCACGAGCGGGCCGGTGACGGCGATGCCGACGCCCACACCGAGGGTCAGCACGAGGATCGTCGACGCGTCCGGCGCCGCGGCGCGCAGCAGGCCGAAGACGACGATGGCGGCGACGCCGGCAGCTATCCCGCGCTCTGCTCCGATCAGGCGGGAAAGCCACGGGCCGGCGAGCGCGAAGATGCCCATGCACAGCACAGGAATCGTCGCCAGCAGGCCGGCGACGGCGTGGCTGATCGCGAGTTCGACCTGGATCTGCGGTATCAGCGGACCGATGGCGACGAGCTGCGGACGCAGCGCAAGCGAGACGACGAACAGCGCCACCGCCGTGCGGGCGAGGCTTGGCGTCGTCGCTGGGTCTCGGCTGACGGCGCACCTCCACGCTCGGTCTTGGGGTCACGGGCCGGCGGCCCGGCGGCTGGGGCGGGAGCGCATCGTACCCGCCCTCAAGGGCTGAGGCTGATCCCACGGAGTGACGCGCCGCCCGCCTATCGCGGCCGGCCTATCTTTGAGCGGTGGACGAGGACCTGCGGCGCCGGCTGGCCGCCTCTGGCTACGACATGGCCGGCTTCGCCGCGCGTTACGACGCCGCCCGACCACGGCCGCCGGCGCTGTTGCGGGACATGTTGCCGGCGCTGGCCGGAGTCGCCAGCCCGCGACTCGTCGTGGACCTCGGCAGCGGCACCGGCCTCTCGACGCGCTACTGGTCGGACGCCGCCGACGAGGTGGTCGGAGTCGAGCCCAATCACGCCATGTGCACCTGGGCGGAGGCGGCAACCGAGGCTGCGAACGTCCGCTACATTCAAGCGCCGGCCGAGAAGACCGGGCTTCCCGCCAGCTGCGCCGACATCGTCACCGCCGCCCAGTCGCTGCAGTGGCTGGACCCGGAGCGGGCCTTCCCGGAGATCGGGCGCATCCTGCGTCCGGGCGGCGTCTTCTGTGCCTACGAGTACTTCACCCTCCAGACGCCGCTGTGGGAGCCCGAGGCAGCCTGGCGAAAGGTGCGCGACGCCGTCGGCCGCCGGCGCGCCGAGCTGGGCCTCGACGCCGAGTTGCGGCTGTGGCCGACCGGCATCGCACCGCTGAAGGCGAGCAGCGTGTTCCGCGACGTGCGTGAGCTGGCGCTGCACAGCCTCGAGCAGGGCGACGGCGAGCGGCTGCTCGGCTGGGCACTCAGCGAGGGCAGCCTGCAGACATTGCTGGCGGCAGGGATCAGCGAGAAGGAGGTCGGGCTCGAGGAGCTGCGCCGGGCCGTCGCAGGGCTGCGCGAGCCGGTCGACTGGTGGATCGGCTACAGCGCCTGGATCGGGCGGCGCTGATGGTCGGGGCGGCGGGATTAACTCGGTAGGAAGAGGATCCTCCATCCGCCTACGTCGCGAGCGCCGTCAGCCGGCCGCGCTGCCGGCTTGGTGTGGGCCATTCCCACCAGAGCGACGTGAACTGACCGATCGATTCGACCGAGTCAGCGTTCCGGCGCGAGATGTGGCCATAGCCCACAACCAAATCTCATTTGGGTGCCGACGAGCCGCGGTTGGCAGTCACTCGCCGCCGTCGGCGGTGATTTGCGGCCGGCTGGTGGGCAGTTTCCACACCCGGCCACCAGCGCCGCCACCCGATCGGTAGCGCGGGTCATCTGCGGCCGGTTGGTGGGTAGTTTCCACACCCGGCCAGCGCGGAAGAGTAGGACGGGTCGTCGAGCTCGAGGTCCGGCGGAATAAAGGGCCACAGCTGCCCTGCCGGGCCACAGCCTGCCGCCCGCCGAACCAGGGCCAACCCGCATCGGTCCAACTAGGCGAACGACTCCCACCGAGATAAAGCAGGGGTGGTCGGGGCGGCGGGATTTGAACCCGCGACCTCGTGCTCCCAAAGCACGTGCGCTAGCCACTGCGCCACGCCCCGTACGACCATCATACCCGGCGCCAGCGGCCCCACGCGACGAGGCCGAGAATCCCGACGAAAGTGTGGCGCCGACTGGTGCGATCAGGGCATGACCGGACCTTGGCCGCGGCCTAGGATGGGCTTCACGTCGTAGCCGGCCTGTCACCCGGCGCGACGGTGGTGCAGGTACCGCCCAAGGGCCGGCACCGCGTCCGGGATCGGCAACCGAGGGAGGGGGCCCATGCCCACGGCAGGCGCCAGCGTGCGCCGCTACCGTCCGCGCCTGCCCGCGCGTCCGCGCTCACCGGTACGGCTGCGCGCGATCGCAGGCGTTGTCCTGTTGCCGGCGGTGATCTATGCGTCGGGAGCAACGTCGCCGGTCATCGACCAACCGGTCTGGATCGGCCAGGCCGAGGCAGCGGTGGAGGTCCTCGAGGATGCCGGCGAAGTCTTCGTCGGCGCCGGCGACATCGCCTACTGCAACCACGACGGCCAGGACAGGACGGCCGCCCTGCTCGACGAGATCGAGGGCACGGTCTTCACCATCGGCGACAACTCGCAGAACGAGGGCACGCACCAGCAGTTCCGCGACTGCTACGACCCGAGCTGGGGCCGCCACAAGTGGCGCACGCGGCCGGCGATCGGCAACCACGACCGGCTGACGCCCGACGGCGCCGGCTACTTCGACTACTTCGGCGAGGCGGCCGGGCCGTGGGGTCGGGGCTACTACTCCTACGACCTGGGCGAGTGGCACATCGTCGTGCTCGACAGCAACTGCGAGATCGTCAGCTGTGAGGCGGGCTCGGAGCAGGAGCGCTGGCTGCGCCGCGACCTCGCCGAGAACGCGACCCGCTGCACGCTGGCGATCTGGCACCACCCCCTCTTCAACTCGGGCGAGGTGGGCAACCACCCGCAGGTGCGCCACCTGTGGATCGAGCTCGCCGAAGCGGGCGCCGACGTCGTGCTGACCGGCCATGATCACCACTACGAGCGCTTCGCGCGGCAGGACGTCGACGGTCGGCCCGACCCGACGGGCATGCGCCAGTTCATCGTCGGCACGGGCGGCGCCTTCTTCCACCGACCAGCCGCGCGCCAGCCGAACAGCGAGGTCTACCGAGTCGGCACGCTGGGCGTGCTGAAGATGGAGCTGTGGCCGACGAGCTACACGTGGGAGTTCATCGCCGTCCCGGGCGATCCCTTCACCGACCGCGGGCGCGAGGACTGCGTCTAGGCTGGCCGGCCGTTGCGCGGCTATGCTGCCGGCGTGCGCATCGGCATCACCATCCCCGTCGCCGAGGATGAGGACTACCGGGCAAAGCCGTTCAGTGACCTGCGCCAGCTGGCGCTGACGGCCGAGGCCGCCGGCCTGGATTCGATCTGGGCCGCCGATCACCTGCTCTACCAGCCGGGGTTCGACCGCCCGCGCGGCTTCTGGGAGTCGTGGACGCTGCTGTCGGCGCTGGCCGAGGCGACCCAGCGCGTCGAGCTGGGCCATCTCGTCGCCTGCGTGCCCTTCCGTAACGCGGGCCTGACCGCGTACATGGCCAACACGATCGACGAGATCAGCGACGGACGGTTCGTGCTGGGCCTGGGCTCGGGCTGGCACGAGCCGGAGTTCCGCGCCTTTGGCTTCGAGTTCGACCGCCGCGTCAGCTACTACGCGGAGTCGCTGGCGGTCATCGTGGCGCTGCTGCGCGGCGAGGCGGTCGCCTTCTCGGGCGAGCTCGTCGAGGGGCACGCGACGCTGAGTCCGCGCGGGCCGCGGCCCGACGGCCCACCGATCCTGACCGCTTCCAGGGGGCCGCGGATGCACCTGCTGTCGGCGCAGTACGCCAATCGCTGGAACACGGCCTGGTACGGCCTGCCGGCGCAGCCCTTCTGGGAGCGACGCGATGGCCTTCACGCTGCCTGTGCGGAGGCCGGCCGCGACCCGGCCGAGATCGAGGTCAACATCGGACTGAGCGTCGTCGACGCAGCGGAGATTGACGACATGGACGCCAGCCGCGTGCTGGTCGCCGAACCGACAGCCATCTCCGACGGCCTCGCCGCGTGGCGCGAGCAGGGCGTCGCCGAGGTGATGTGCAATCTCCGCCCGGCCACTCCGGAGATGGTCGAGCGCGTCGCCCGCGCGGCCGAGACACTGCGCGCGGGAGCCCCGGCTGCGGCGACCGACTTTTAGAGAGTCTTGAGAATCGTTGAAGCCAGCCGGCCTAGCCTGCCGGCATGTTCCTCGACAGCGTCCGCGGGCCAAGGCCAGGGCTCCAGGCGGTTGAACCACCGGCGTATGCTCGCGGGGTGCAGATCGGCGTGTTGGGGACGCTCGAAGCGCACACCGACGGCGTCTCTGTTCGGTTAGGGGGGCCGAAACAGCGGACGGTCCTGGCAATCCTGGTTGCCGAGGGGGGACGGTCGGTTCCGATCGACCGTCTCGTCGATCTCGTTTGGGGCGAGGAGCCGCCGACGGGCGCCAGGAGCACGCTTCACACCTACATCTCGAATCTGCGTGCCGCGCTTGGCGACGTCGTCGTGCGCGACGGCGGTGGCTATCGCCTCGACCTGCCGCGGGAGGCAGTCGACGCGTTTCGCTTCGAGGACGACGTTGCGCGCGCCAGGGAGACAAGAGATTCGCAGCCACTGGAGGCGGCTCAGCGGTTGCGGGAGGCGCTGAAGTTGTGGCGGGGTCGGCCGTATGCCGACGTGTCCGACTCGCCTTTCCTGGAGCAGGAGGCCCGGCGCCTGGAGGAGCTGCGCTTGACGGCCATCGAGAACCGCGTCGACGCCGAGCTGGCGCTGGGCAACCACGCCGAGCTGGTCGGTGAGCTCGAGGTGCTCACGGCCGAGAATCCTCTGCGCGAGCACCTGCGCGCGGCGCACATGCTGGCGCTGTACCGTGCGGGTCGCCAGGCGGAGGCGCTTCGCGCCTACCATAAGACGCGCACGCTGCTGGCCGAGGAGCTGGGCATCGATCCCTCGCCCGCCCTGCAGGAGCTCGAGGGCAAGATCCTGCGCCAGGACCACTCGCTCGACCTGGAGAGCGAGCCTCGCGTCGAGACGCTCGTCTTCCTGCTGTCCGACATCGAGGACTCAACCGTCCTGTGGGAACTGCACCAGCGCGAGATGGGTCCTGCCGTGGCGCTGTACGACGCGATCGTCAGCGAGGCGGTCGAGGGAGCTGGCGGACGAGTGGTCAAGCGCGTGGGCGACGGCCTCGACGCCGTGTTCTCTGACGCGGGCGGCGCGGTGGTCGCCGCGCGTGAGGCGCAGCGGGCGCTGCAACGGGGGACCTGGGGCGAAACGGGTCCGCTCAAGGCTCGCATGGCGATCGATGTCGGCGAAGTAGAGGCGCGAGGAGGTGGATACTTCGGCCCTGTCCTCAATCGCTGCGGTCGGATCCTGGCCTCCGGTCACGGCGGGCAGATCCTTCTCTCGGCCGAGGCGCATGCCGCGCTGTCGGGCGCGCAGGCGGGCTGGCAGGTCCGCGCACTGGGCGAGTTCCGCTTCAAGGGCCTGGGCCGTCCGCAACGCGTCTTCCAGCTACTGGTTGACGACCTGCCGACGGAGTTTCCCGAGCTGCGCATCGACCGACTGCCGGCGACGGCCAGGATCAGCGTCGAGCGAGCCGTGCGGGGCTACGAGCTGCGCGAGCAGGTGGGAGGGGGAGACTTCGGCGTCGTTTACCGCGCCTACCAGCCGGCGGTCGGCCGCGAGGTGGCGGTCAAGGTCATTCGGCCCGAGTTCGTCAATCAGCCCTCCTTCGTGCGCCGCTTCGAGAGCGAAGCGCAGATGGTGGCCCAGCTCGAGCACCCCCACATCGTGGCGCTCTACGACTACTGGCGGGATCCCGATGGCGCTTACCTTGTCATGCGCTGGCTGCGCGGGGGCGCGCTGAGTGACGCGCTCGATCGCGGACCCTGGCACCTCGAGCCGGCTTCACGGCTGCTGGCGCAGGTCGGCTCGGCTCTCGCCTACGCCCATCGCCAGGGGATCGTGCATCGCGACCTCAAGCCGGGCAACGTGCTGCTCGACGAGGAGGGCAACGCCTACCTGTCGGACTTCGGCGTGGCGGCGCGCCTGGTCGACGCATCCGAGTCGGGTCGGCCGGTCTCCTCGTCGCCCGCCTATGTGACACCCGAGGAGCTGCGGGGCGAGCCGCTGCGCGCGCCGTCGGACATCTTCGCGCTGGGGCTGCTTACGTTCGAGTTGCTCTCTGGTCGCCGCCCACCGATGGACCGCTCCCTCCCCTCGCTCAGGCGGCTGCGACCAGAGCTGCCCGAAGGAATCGACGAGATCATCGCTCGCGCGACGGCCGATCAACCGGCGGCCCGCTACTCAACGGTGGACGGGTTCCTGGCAGCGTTCCTCGACGTGCTGGGCCAGGCTCCGGTGGCCGAGGAAGCCGGCTTCACGCCAACACGCAACCCGTACAAGGGGCTGCAGGCCTTCAGCGAGTTCGACGAGCAGGACTTCCATGGTCGGCAGGGGTTGATCGAGGAGCTGACCGAAGCGCTCAAGAAGCACCGTTTCCTGGCCGTCGTGGGGCCCTCGGGCATCGGCAAGTCATCTGTCGTGCGCGCTGGGCTGGTGCCGGCGCTACGCGCCGGCGCGTTGCCCGGATCCCGTGATTGGCTGGTAACCGACATGTTCCCCGGCTCCTATCCCTTCGAGGAGCTGGAGGCCGCGTTGCTGCGCATAGCCGTCGAGCGCCCGGTGGGCATGACCGAGGATCTGGCTCGGGACGAACGCGGCATCCTGCGCGTCAGCAAGCGCATCCTGCCGACCAGCGCGCAGGCGATGCTCGTCATCGACCAGTTCGAGGAGCTGTTCACGCTGACCTCCGACGAGGAGACGCGCCGGCTTTTCCTCGATGCGCTCGCCACACTGGTCACCGACCCGCGTTCCAGGATGCGCGTGGTCATCACCCTGCGCGCTGACTTCTTCGACCGTCCCCTGCGCTACCGAGCCTTCGGGGACCTGCTGCGTGACAGGATGGTAGCCGTCACCGCGCCCGGCGAAGGAGAGCTGACTGCCGCCATCGTCAGGCCGGCGGAGGCCGTTGGCGTGCGCTTCGAGGCCGGTCTCGTCGACCGCATCATCACTGACGTCAGTAGTCAGCCGGGCGCACTGCCGCTGCTGCAGTATGCGCTGACCGAGCTCTTTGCCTCGCGCACCTCCGACCTGCTGACCGTTCACGGCTACCAGGCTTCGGGGCGCGTGCTGGGCGCGCTTGGACGACGGGCTGAGGAGCTCTACGAGTCGCTCGATGAGGATGGCCGAGAGGCCGCTCGGCAGGTGTTCCTGCGCCTGGTGGCAGTCAGCGAGGTGGGCGAGGACACGCGCCGGCGCGTCCGCCACCAGGAGCTCGACGCGCTGGGAGTGGATGCGCTGACTCTCGACGAGGTGCTGCGCCGATACGGCGAGTACCGGCTGCTGACCTTCGATCGCGACCCGCTGACCCGCGGGCCCACGGTGGAAGTGGCCCACGAGGCGCTGCTGACCGAGTGGCATCGGCTGCGCGACTGGATCGCCGAGCGGCGTGAGGACCTGCTGCTCCAGAGACGCCTGGCCGATGCCCTTGGCGAGTGGGAGCAGGCCGGCCGGGATGCCTCATACCTGCTGAGCGGCGGGCGGCTGCAGCAGTTCGCCGCCTGGGCGGACGGCACCGACCTTGCCTTGACCACCCAAGAGCGCGAGTACCTGCACGACAGCGAGGCTGCCGAGGCAGAGCGCAGGCGCCTCCAGCGGCGCCGGCGGCGAGCCATCATGGCCGGCTTCGGCGCAGCCGCAGCCCTGTCGCTGGTCCTCGCTGCGGTCGCATATCTCAACGAACGCCAAGCGCTGCACAACGAGCAGCTGGCGCACGCTCGAGAGCTGGCCGCAGCGGCGATCAGCGTCCGCGACACCGATCCTGAACTGAGCATCCTCCTGTCGATCGCGGCGCACGAGGCGGCGCCCGACGGCGAGGCGCCGCCGCGCGAAGTCGTGTCAGTCCTCCACCAGACGGTCCGCTCCAGCCGGATGCTTGTCAGCCGGCCGTGGGAGGCTGACTTCGGGCTCAGCTGGTCGCCACTGGGCGGCTCGTTGAGTCCTGACGGGACGCTGGTCGCCGCCAGCGGCTGGTCCGACACTCTGCAGGTGTGGGACGCAGCCACCGGCGAGGTGCGCTGGGAGCTGCGGGACGATGAGAGCGGCGGCTGGTTCTGGTGGCCCCAGTTCAGCCCGGACGGCTCAAGGCTGGTGGTGGCCTTCAGCCGCTACTGGGAAGAAGGCCGCCGAGTCGACGGCGGCCTGGCCGCCGGCATCTACTTCTTCCACTCGCGCAACGGGGAGTTGTTGGACATGCTGCCGCCGCCGACGGAATGCGACTGGGTTGGAATGGCGGGACCTAATGCACTCAGCCTCGACGGCAACCACCTGATCCGCCTGGTCGATCGAGGCGGCGAAGACCCCGAGACGGGGTGTTACTCCTACGAAGGGCCTGAGAACAACCCCCTGGCGACGCGGGAACTCGAGGTAGTCGATATCCGTACGCTCGAAGTCGTCTATCGCACCGACGTGACCTACCCGTACGGCGAGAACCGCGGCCATGGGCAGGCGGGCGTGGACATCGCCGGCAACCGGCTGATCGTGGGAGACCTGTCCGGTGATCATGGAACGACGCGCATGATCGACCTCGTCGACGGCAGCGTGCTCTGGGAAAGGGCGGCTGTCGGCGGCTTTCTCAGTCCCGATGGCTCGGTGGCGGCGCTGGCCGGCGGCGGCGCAGCCCAGCGGCGTATCGAGCTCGTCGATCCTGCGACGGGCGACCTACTGGGCGAGCTGGTTGGCCACAGAGCGCATACCGACGCCGTGGTCTTCAGCCGCGACGGCCGGCTCGCCTACTCGGCAGGCATGGACGGGACGGCTCGGGTGTGGGACGTGGCCACTGGCGAGAACCTGCTGACCCTCGGTGGTGACAAGCAAGGCTTGATATCTCTGTCGCCGGACGAAAGTGGCGCGAGATTGGCCACATTCGGGTTCGACGGCAACACCCGGATGTGGGACCTGACCGCGCAGCCCCTGACCGAGGTGGGGACCGCGATCGATCTGCGCCCCGCGCAGGTCGCCCTAAGGGGCATCATGGCAAGCGGTGGTCTGGCGACTGTCGCCGGTTTCCTTGGAGAATGCCCCGACCAGGAAGGGTTCTCCATCGTCTTCAATGCCGAGACCGGCACGACCATGCGACGCTTCACCGACTCGGCCGGCCAGATGGAGGCGTTGCTACCCGACGGTACGGGCGTCCTCCACCAGCTGCTTGTGCTGTACGGGCCGGAGATCAGCTGCGCCGACGAGATCCTTGGCCCGCTCGTCATCCGCGATCTGACGAGCGGCGAGACACGCATCGAGCTGGAGGGCTGGTGCGAGTGGGCGGATCCCGGCGACTGCGCCTCCCCGCCTGAAGTGCCGTACGCCGACTTCGTAAACGCACTGGCCGTGTCCGATGACGGGAGAATTGCCGTCGCCGGTGGCCCCAGCGGTGCGGCGTCGATCTGGGACGTGCACGAAGGCTCCCTGCACGGGACGATAGGACCATTCCAGGGTGAGGGGTGGATCCAGGGCGTCGCCGTCCACCCGGACGGGAGAACCGCGGTCGTAACCAGCTCTGAGGCCCTTTACATCGTGGACCTCGACAGTGCGCTGAACATACGGCAGGAGCTGCGGAGTCACCACGGCTTCGTCGCCTTCAATCCCGGTGGATCACTGCTCGCCGTTGGCGAACCCCGCCTGACGATGTACCGAACCGAGGATTGGGAGGTCATGTGGGAGGTGGATGCTCACGATGGCGGGGTTCCCCACCTCGGCTTCAGCCCGGACGGGACTGCCCTCGTGACCACCGGCCCGGACGGCTTCGTGCGCCTGTGGAGCGCGACTGACGGCAACCTGCTGCAGGTCGTTCCACTGGGCGACGATTGGGCCAAGGCGGTGGCCTTCGTCAACGAGCGGCACGTGCTCATAGGTACGTCCAATGGCCTGGTGGTCGGCCTCACCTTCGACGTCGACGAGCTCGTCGAGATCGGCCGCTCCCGGGTGACTCGTTCGCTGACCGATCAGGAGTGCCGGACGTACCTGCGCATCGACGAGTGCCCGTCAGACATGGAGACGACCGCGTCTCAGTAGCCGCGTTCTCGTAGCCGGTCACCCATCACCCGGGCGGCTTGCGCGCGGTGCGAGATGGCGTTCTTCTCGGCGGCACTCAGCTGACCCACCGTTCGGCCGCCCATCGGCTCGTCGGCCGGCTCGAAGACGGGGTCATAGCCGAAGCCGCCGGTGCCCCGCGGCTCTAGCGCGATGCGCCCCTCGAAGACACCGTTGGTCTGGGTCAGCCGCGGCTCTTCATCCTCGCCCGGCTCGGCGAGGACCAGCACGCAGCGGTAACGCGCCGTCCGCTCGGCCGGCGGCACTCCGTCCATCTCGCGCAGCAGCAGGGCATTGTTCTCCGCATCGGTCGCCGTCGCGCTGGCGTAGCGGCGGGTGTGCACGCCGGGCCGGCCGTCGAGCGCGTCGACCTCCAGGCCCGAGTCGTCGGCCAGCGTCGGCAGGCCGGATTGTCGGGCGTAATGAAGTGCCTTGGCCGTGGCGTTCTGCTCGAATGTCTCGCCGTCCTCGGTCGCGTCGTCGGCCAGCCCGGCGTCGGCCAGCGAGACGACCTCCGTCCGCGGCAGGTCGAGCAGCGCGCGCAGCTCATCCAGCTTGTGCTGTGAACCGGTGGCGATCAGCAGACGACGGCCGCTCACTCGTTGCCGAGTACCGTCCGCTGCATCGAGAACAGCTGCTGCAGCCCGCCGTCCGCCAGCTCGAGCAGGCTGTCCATCGACGCCCGGTCGAAGGGCTTGCCCTCGGCCGTCCCCTGGACCTCGACATACGTCCCGCGGTCCGTGCCGACGACGTTGAAGTCGACCTCCGCCCGCGAGTCCTCGGAGTAGTCGAGGTCGAGCAGCGGCACGCCGTCGACGACGCCGACGCTGACGGCCGCGATCTGGCCGTCGAGGGCGCCCTCGGCGCCGATCTTGCGCAGCGCCAGCGCCAGCGCGATGTAGCCGCCGGTGATCGAGGCCGTGCGCGTGCCGCCGTCCGCCTGCAGGACATCGCAGTCGACGGTCACCGTCCGCTCGCCGAGCTTGGCGGTGTCGACCACGCCGCGCAGCGCCCGCCCGATGAGCCGCTGGATCTCCATCGTTCGCCCGCCCTGGCGGCCCTTGACGACCTCGCGCTGGGTTCTCTCCGAGGTGGCGCGGGGCAGCATGTTGTACTCGGCCGTCACCCAGCCGACGCCCTTGCCGCGCAGGTGCGGCGGGATGCGGTCCTCGATCGTCGCCGCGCACAGCACGCGTGTGTCACCCATCTCGATCGTGCACGAGCCCTCGGCCCACTTCTGGACGTCGAGCGCGAAACGAACCGGCCGCAGCTGGCGCGGTGAGCGCCCGTCGGTGCGGAAGCGGCCGCCCGCGATGCTCACCGCCGGCTTCCCGCCTTGGCTTCCTGCCACAGCTCGTCGAGCTCGTCGGCGCTCATCGCGCTGAGGCTGCGATCGCGCTCGGCGGCGACTCGCTCGACGTGCGCGAAGCGGGCGGCGAACTTGGCGCTGGCCGAGCGCAGGGCGCCCTCGGCATCGATGCCCAGCTTGCGGGCGAGGTTGACGACGACCAGCAGCAGGTCGCCGAATTCCTCGCGGCGGGTCGACTCGTCGCGGGCGCCGACGACCTCGCGCGCCTCCTCGGCGATCTTGTCGAGCACGCCCTCGACCGACGGCCAGTCGTAGCCGAGCGACGCCGCGCGCTGCTGGATCTCCTGCGCGTAGGCCAGCGCAGGCAGCGAGCGCGACAGCCCGGCGAACGCCTCGGCAACCTGTTCGCCTTCTGCGCCGGCTCGCTGGGGCATACCTCCGGCGGCAGCCCGCTCGCCGGCCTTGATGTGCTCCCAGTTGCGGATGACGTCGGCCGCCGACTCGGCGACGACGTCGCCGAAGACGTGCGGGTGGCGCCGCACGATCTTGGTCATCACGTTGCGCTGGACGTCGGCGAGGTCGAAGACACCCGCCTCGGCGCCGTACTGCGCATGGAGCACGACCTGCAGCAGCAGGTCGCCCAGCTCCTCGGCAAGCTCGGGAGTCGAGCCATTCTCGAGCGCGTCGTAGACCTCGTACGCCTCCTCCAGTAGGAACGGCCGCAGCGACAGGTGGTCCTGCTCGCGGTCCCACGGGCAACCGTCAGCCGCGCGCAGGCGGGCGACGAGCCAGGGCAGGCCGTGCGGGCTGGCGACGTTCAACTCGCCGGTCAGCGCGGGCACGTAGCGCGGCCCTTCCTCGAGCGTCACCGCGTTCGCCTCGCCGACGGTCGTGTCCGGCGTGCCGCCCAGGCCGTGCAGCGGATGGGCGGCCGGGTACAGCGCGCGCAACATCGCTGCCGGATCGCCCCCACGAGCGTGGCGGCCGGGCAGCACCGGCGGGCCGCCGTCGCTCGCCGGCGGCTCCTCGGCCGGCAGCAGCAGCAGCGGCATACCCGGGTCGAACGGCCGGCGCGGCAGGGCCGCCGGCGACACGATCTGGAGGCCGTCGGCCGCGCGCACGCGGTGGCGTTGGTAAAGCTCGTCGAGCAGCGCCTGCATGCGCTCAGCCTACACGCGCGCCGCGATCGCGAGGGTCGCGGCTGCGTTCATGGCTGCTCGTCGGTCGAGAAGTCCTCCTCGGCGCCCGGGTCGAACTCGACACCCGGATCGCCCTCGACGTCGGGCTCGAACTCTTCGTCGAACTCGTCGCCGAAGTCGCCGAAGTCGTCGAACGGGTCGAGGCCCGGGTCGTCGCCCTCGATGTCGTCCGTCCGCGTGATCACGCGGTTGCGCTCGGCCTCATCCTTGCGCGGGGCGTACCAGCGCTCGAAGGCGTTCTGGCGGACGTCGGTCACCTGGTCGGCATCGAGGGGACGCTCGGCCCGCTCGAGGGCCTTGAAGAAGTAGTGCCCGTCGCCCAGCTCGATCGCCTCGCTGACCTCGCCGGCACGCAGGTCGAAGATCTGGCCGACGATGACCGGGTTGAGCATCTCGCGCGTGAACCAGCCGAGCTCGCCGCCCTCCTCGCTGGCCTCGCCGTCGGAGTACACGCGAGCCAGCTCGGCGAAGTCGGCGCCCGGCTCCTCGAGCGCCTGCTGCACGCGCTCGAGGCGCTGCCGCGCCGATTCGCGCCGCTCGTGGAAGAGCAACACGTAGTAGGCGGCGTCGGCGCGCACCGGCCCGATCAGCGTGGCGGGCGCGTGGTCACCCTCGAACAGAGCCTCGCCGACGGCCTCGGGCAGCAGGTCGCGCGACGTGAAGTCGACCTCGCCGCCGTCCTCGCCCGAAACAGGCGAATCGCTCTCCTCGAGAGCGATCTCGGAGAAGCGCTCGAGCAGCTCGTCGGTGTCGGTTATGGCGCGCAGCTCGGCCATCGTCGCCTCGGCCTCGGTACGGGCCGTCTCCCACGCCGGGTCGTCCTCGGGCAGCTCCGGCGCCTCGGTGACGTCGTCGTTGGGGGCGTAGACGATCTCGCTGTAGCGGATCTCGCCCTCTTCCTGCCCGTCGCCGGTATCGCCGCTGCCCTCGATGAAGATGTGGGCCAGCCGGACCTGGTCGACGCTCGCGCCCATCGCGTCGGCGAGGACCTGGTCACGCAGCCTGTCGGCGGCGATCTCGTAGCGCGCGAACTCGCGGTAGCGCTCGTCGGACACGTCGCGCAGCAGCGTGCTGCGCAGGCCCGGCTCCTCCTGCCGTGGCCGGATCTCGATGACGCGACCGATGCGGTAGGTTCCGTCACTGCCCGCCATCACGCGTGTGGTGCCGCCCTCGGGCAGGCTGAACAGCTCGTCGATCCAGACGTCGTCCTCCGGCGCGAGGCGGCTGATGACGCCCAGGTCGCCGCCCTGCTCGGCGCTGTCGTCGGTGCTGTACTCGCGCGCCACCGCGGCGAAGTCGCGGCCCGCCTCGAGCTCGGCGAGGGCCTGCTCGGCGCGCTCGCGCGCGGCCCGCCGCTCGAGCAGCGTCGGACCCTCGACCTCGTTCGCCGCCTCCGGCTCGACGAGGATCGCGGCAATGTGGCGCCGCTCGAGCGTGGAAACCTCGTCGGCCAGCCTGGCCTCTACTTCCTCGTCGCTGACGGCGATGCCCATCTCGGCGGCAAGCTGCGACTGGAAGATGATGTCGATCAGGCCTTCGATGCTGGCGATGCCGATCTCGTTGCGCTGGTTCTGGAGCTCGGTCCGGCGCTGCTCGGCGCGGATGGGATCGAGCTCGCCGTCGATGACGGCCGGCGTCAGGCGGCTGAACTCGATCTCGATGCGATTGCGCAGCAACGCCGCTCGCTCGCGGACCATCTGCGGCCCGATCTCGACGTCGCCGACGCGGGCGAGCGAGCGGACGTTCTCGTTGTAGTAGGCGAGCCCGACGGCCGCCAACAGGAACAGGACGAGCAGCGCGATCAGCCCGACGAAGAGGGCCGTCACGATGAACTGCTGGCGGTCCTCACTGTGCACGAAAGTCCTGCGGCGCGGGCGCGCCATCCGGCGCTGGCGAAGTGTCATGCGTTAGAGGGTTGCTCGCTGTGGGAGATGCTCACCGTGCGCTACGGCTGACCGCGCGCGGCGAATCACCGAGAGGTGACGGAGAGCCACATCCTAGCGCAAACCGGCCGACCAGCCCGCCGGGCGCCGGCGCCGGCGCTAGCGGCGCCGCAGGCGCGGACGGAGCAGCGACAGAACGACGCCGGCTGCCGCACCGAGGGCAGCCGCGGCGCGCCAGTCGACGACCGGCCGCACGTCGCCCGTCGACGAGCGCGCGATGAGCATGAAGACGCTCGCTCCGGGCTCGACGATGGCGCGCCTGGCGACGACGGCGAAGGCGCTGGCGCCGTCCTCGAGGCGCAGGTCATCGGTGCGCGCGAGAGCCACGCCGCCCTGCGCGACGCTGAGCTCCTTGGTCCTGACGCGACCGGCCCCACCCTGCTGGATGGAGACTCTGGTCGCCTCGATCGAGCCCGCGCCGCCCTGGCTGATCTCGACTCGCTCGGCCCTGACGTGGTCGGGGGTCTGATCGGTGACGCCGTTGCCGGCGGCGGTCGTTTCGGGTGTGCTCATGGGGCGCGCCTCCTGGCGGTCGATGCGTGCGGATCGTGTCGGCCGATCGGCTCGATCTTCGGATCCTCTGGCTGGGCGCGCCCAGCCTAGCGTTCTGCCGGCGAACGTGCTTCGGAGGCTGCGGCGGCATAGACCTCGCGCGTCTCGCGGGCGACGTCGCGCCACGTCCGCGCCGGGCGCTCCGCCCGCTGGCGCGCATGGCGGCGCAGCTGCTCGGCAAGCGACCCGCCGCCCCACAGCGTGGCGATGGCCGCCGCCAGCCGCGCCGGGTCGCGCGGCTCGACGACGATGCCGGCACTGCCCACGATCTCGGGCAGGGCCCCCGCTCGCGACGCGATGACGGGCACGCCGAGGGCGAGCGCCTCGAGCGCGGGCAGGCCGGTCGCCTCGGAAAGGCTGGGATAGACCATGCCCAGCGCACCGCCGACCAGCGCCGCTCGGTCGGCACGGACAAGGCTCGGCGTGACGCGCAGCAGCTCGCCGGCGGCGCTGCGCGCGACGGCACGCTGGAGGGCCGGCTGCTCCTCGGGCGTGTCGTCGTGGGCGGCCAGGACGACCAGCGGCGGCGACTCCTCCTCGGCCCGGCGCCGGGTGGAGCTGCGCCGGCCGCGGCTCCGAGCCGGCGCCTGCTCCGAGACGCGGGCAGCCTCGTCGCGCAACCGCCGCAGGGCAGCGAACAGTGTCGCCATGTCGCGCCGCGCGTCGTACCGTCCCGAGAAAACGAGATAGCGCTCCGGCAGGACCAGCCGGCGGCGGACGGCTGCCAGCCGCTTCTCGTCGCGGCCCGCCGCCACGAACTCGTCGTCGACGGCAAGCCCCACGACCGCGATCCGCTCGCGTGGCAGGTGCAGCCGTCGGCGGGCGCTCTCGGCGGTGGCGCGCGAGCAGACGATGACCCGCGCCGCGTCGTGCAGCACACGCGCGCGCAGCCGGTGGCCGAAGCGTGCCGCGGCGCTGGCGGCGTAGATGTGCGGCAGCTCCCACGGCGCCAGGTCGAGCAGCGTAGCGACGACGGGATGCTGCGAGGCGAGCGGGACCGCGCCGCCGGCCGTGTGATAGACGGTCCCGGCAGCGCCGGCGTCGTGCGCGCCGCGGCTGGCGCCCAACTCGGCGCCGCGCAGGATGAACGAATCGAGCGTCAGGCCGGCCGAGCGGAAGAGGCGGCTGGTCGGCGGCAGGACGCGCCGCCCGGCGATGGGCAGCCCGCGCTCCTCCAGCTGGCGGGTGGGGTCGTCGCGCAGCGCGCGCGTCAGGACGATGAACGACTCGCCGGCCAGCGGCTCATCGGCGTAGGCGGCCAGCAGGTGGCCGAGGTACTCACCGGTGATCGGCGTGCGCTCAGGCTCCTGCAGCGGCCGCACATCGATGACGACGCGAGTGCCGGGGACCTTGCGCCGCCGCCGGCTGGCGACCAGGCGGGCCATCAGGCCGACCGCGGATGGCGCCCGCGGAACTGCTCCCAGCGCAGGCGAAGGACGACGAGGAGGGCCTCGGCGATGATCCGCCGCGACATCTTGCTGACCCCCACGCGGCGGTCCTCGAAGACGATCGGCACCTCCACGATGCGCGCCCCGCGACGGCTGGCGAGATACGTCGTCTCGATCTGGAAGACGTAGCCGCCGGAGTGCAGCTGCGACCAGGGCAGGCCCTCGAGCGCGCTGCGCCGCCAGGCCTTGAAGCCACCGGTCAGGTCGTGCGCCGGCAGGCCGAGCACCAGACGTGCAAAGAGCGATCCGCCGCGCGATACCACTCGCCTGAGCAGGCCCCAGTTGCGCGTGCCGCCGCCGGCGACGTAGCGCGAGCCGATGACCATGTCGGCGCCCTCCGCGCGCGGCTGCCCCGGCCCGCCCTCGAGGGCGCCCAGCAACGCGGGCAGGCGGGCCGGTTCGTGCGACCAGTCGGCGTCCATCTGCACGACGCGTTCGGCGCCGCCGTCGAGCGCGTGGCGGAGGCCGGCGACGTAGGCACGACCGAGACCCTGCTTGCCGGGGCGGTGCAAAACGCGCACGTCCGGGTTGGCGGAGGCCAGCTCGTCGGCGAGGCGGCCGGTTCCGTCGGGCGAGGCGTCGTCGACGACGAGCAGCGTCGCGCCGGGCAGCTGGCTGAGGATCGCTGGCGCGATCTGGGGCAGGTTGTCGGCTTCGTTGTAGGTCGGCAGTACGACCCACGTCTCAGCGTACGCTCGGGCGGCGCTGCGCCTGGGACGCCGGCGCGTCGGCTTGCTGGTCACGATCAGTCAGTCTAGCGACCGGCGAGCGGGCCCAGAGCGCGCAACAGGGAAGCGCCCGGCGTGTCCTGCCGGGCGCTTCGCGTAGTCGGTCACTCTGTCAATCGATCACAGGGCGCCCTTGATGGCATGGCCCTTGACGATCTCGCTGAACGTGCTCTTGTTGCCGGCCCCGTCGACGGCGCGGACCTTGTACTTGTACGTGCCCGCCTTCGGCCGATCGACGAACCTGGTCACGTCGGTGACGGCCGCGACGCGCTTTCCGTTGCGGAAGATGACGTACTTGATCTGGCCCGCCCGGTCGTCGGTGCTGGCGTCCCACGTCAGCCTGACGCGGCGGTAGCCGAGCGACTCGGTGGCGAGGCCGGTCGGGGTCGAGGGTGCCCAGGTGTCGGGGTTGAACGAGGCGCTGACCGTGCCCTTGACGGCGTGGCCCTTGACGATGGCGCTGAACGGGCTCTTGTTGCCGGCCGCGTCGACGGCGCGGACCTTGTAGTTGTAGGTGCCCGCCTTCGGCCGGTCGACGTACCTGGTCACGTCGGTCACCGTCGCGATGCGCTTGCCGTTGCGGAAGATGCGGTAGCGGATCGAGCCGGCGCGGTCGTCGGTGCTCGCCGTCCAGGTCAGCCTGACGCGGCGGTAGCCGAGCGCCCCGGTCGTCACGTCGGTCGGCACCGACGGCGCGATCGTGTCGGCTGCGGAGCTGTCGCCGCTGGGCGGCGAGCTCGTCGGCTCGCCGTTGCGGAAGTCGGCCGCGCTCATCGCCAGCGTGCCGCTGACGGCGCGCTCGAAGCCGCTCTTGGCCGACGGGTCGAGGTAGTTCCTGGTGCCCGGCGTCCGGTCGGAGTTGAGGATACGCGCGTCCCAGCCGACGAAGCCTGCGCCCTCGAAGATCTGGCGCATCGTCTGGTCGGTCGTCATCAGCTGCTCGAGCACGCTGCCGACCGACTGCGAGGTGTAGGCGAAGACGGCACCGGCGCCGACGAACAGGAAACCAGCGGCGAAGTTGTCGACGCGCTGGTGGGCAACATCCCACGTCGGGATCTCCATGAAGCTCTCGCCGTTGCCCGCCGCGTAGCACAGGTGGTTGAGCAGGACGACGGCATTCGAGGCGAGGACGATGTTGTTGCGGATCTTGTTGGCGCCGTAGTACTCGACGTTGTTCTTACCCGCGCCCTCGTACGGGTTCAGGCCGAAGCCGTTCTTGGTCTTCTCCTGGAAGGGGCCATATGGGCTCGGCCAGCCGTTGCCGTGGCCGTAGTAGGCGACGAGGTTGGCGCCCTGGATGTTGGCCAGCACGTTCTGCCACGTCGCCTTCGGGTGGAAGACGCGGCGGACGTCCATGCCGTACGACTCGGCAAGCTGCGCGAGCGCCTCCCCGCGCTGGAGATGACCGGCGGTCAGGTCGTGCGTCGGCCCGACGATGATCACCGCCTTGAGCGCCGCCAGGGCGTCACTGCCCGGTTCCTGATCGGACGTGGCGACGAGCGCGGCGCGCGTCGAGGGAGCGAATTCGGCCAGCCCAGTGAAGAGAAAGACGAGGATGAGTCCGAGAACGACTGCGGCGGCGCCACGTGAGGCGCGCGGAAGCGCGCGGGCGGCGGCTGACACGACTGGCACTGGCCCTCCCTTCCGGTAGTTGCTGGGGCACGCCGGAAGACGTACCAACTGGGTTTCCAAGGCTCGGCCAGCCGGCGCTCATGGCCAATACCGAGATGGTCCCGCGCGGTACTGGGTCATTGGTCGCTCGCGCTCGGCGCCGGCATGTTGGTTGGCGGGCGGCTGTGGGCAGTCGGGTGCGCTGGACGGTACTGCGGCCGGCGGTACTGGCCGCCGCTGGTAGGCGAGTACCGGGTGCGCGGTGGCACCGCTGAAGTTACCCTGCGCCCGATGACGCACGATCGCTTCGACGGACGCGTTGACGGCGGACCCGACGACAGCCCCGGGCCCTCCCTCGAGGGCAGCCTGCGCTGGCTGGCGATCGGCGCGGGCGTGCTCGTCGTGGCCGTCCTTGCCGGCCTCGCCACCGCCTACATCGTGGCCACGCTGCGCGCCGCCCCGCCGCCGCAGTCGGTGCTGGTCACGCCATCGCCCATCCCCAGCCCGACGGCGCAGCCCACCCCGCCCGCGGCGCAGTCGCCGAGCCCGCCGGCCAGCCCGTCGGCCAGTCCATCGATCGAGCTCTCGCCGTCACCTGACGCAACCCCGCTCGTCCACATCGTCCAGCGCGGGGAGTCGATCAGCCTGATCGCCGCCGAGTACGGCACGACGGCACAGGCGATCATCGAGCTCAACCAGCTGCGGAACCCGAACGTGATCTATGTCGGGCAGCGGCTGCTCATACCGCCGCCCTCGCCCTGAGACAGGCGACGGCCCCGCCAATCGGCGGGGCCGCTCGGATTTGAGGCGCCCGGCTTCAGACCGCCGATCGGCGCCCCATCAGCAGGCCGGCGATCCAGACGACGACCACCGCGCCGATGACGGCGACGATGATCGACAGCAGGTTGATCTCGCCCGCTTCGGCGCCGCCGGTGGGGATGCCCAGGGCGCTGACGATGAAGCCGCCGACGAGTGCGCCGACGATACCCAGGACGATCGTGCCGATGACGCCCAGCCCATGGCCACCGACGATCAGGCCGGCGAGCCAGCCCGCGATCGCCCCGAGGACGATCCAGGCGATGAGATCGATAATCGACATGTTCGTACTCTCCCGCTCTCGCTGTCTCCGCGCATGGGTCGCATGCGCGGCCAAGTGTGGGTAGCCGAGCCGGCAGCCGTCGCCAGCGCCGGGCCGGTGGTGCTTACAGATGCGTCTAAGCGGGCCTGGCCCACGAGCCGCGCGACTCGCGTCCAACCATGCGCCGCATGGCTTCGGCGGCCGGATGGTTAAGGCGCCGGTATGGGGGTCACCTCCGGCTCGATCGGCATGCCACCCTCGTAGTCGGTGATCACGAGCACGTACTCGAGGCGGTCGAGGCCGGCCGCCGGCTGGAGCAGGGCCACCTGCAGCACCTGGTTGGGCGGGCGCTGGACGTCGACGATCGTGCCGATCAGGAGGCCCCTGGGGAAGGGCGAGCGAATGCCCTCGCCGAGATCGATGCCGGCGGTGACGACGCTCTCGCCCAGCTCGATCTCGTCGGTGGCGAGAATGCGCTCCATCAGCAGCGGCCGCTCGAGCTGGCCGCGCACCTCGCCCGTGGCGCGGCTGCCCTCGGTCAGGCCGACGACGGTCATGCGCGTGTCGCTGATCAGCAGGACGCGGCTGAACGACGGCCCGATCTCGACGACCTGGCCGACGAGCGCGCCGCCGCCGGCGATCACCGGCGCGCCCTCGATGATGCCGTGGTCTGAGCCACGATCGATCGTGATGCCGCGCTCGCCGAGCGACGACACACGGCTGATCACCTCCGCCGCCACCGTCTTGTGCTCGAGCGCCGAGCGCACCTCGAGCAGCGCCGTCAACTGCTCGTTCTGGATGCGCAGCGTCTCGAGGTGACGGTTCGTCGCCTCCAGCTCCTGCAGGCGCAGCTCCAGCTGGGCGTTCAGCTCGCGCAGGCGCTGGATCTCGGCGATCGTGGCGAAGAACGAGTTGACCTGCTGGGCGGCGCCGCGCATGCCGTCCTGGATCGGGGCCAGCGCGAAGCCGACGCCGCGGCGCAGCTCGAGCAGCGGCGCCGAGCTGCTGAAGGCCAGCAGCAGCAGGCTGACGGTGACGAGCGCGACGTAGGCGATGCCCAACCGGCGCGCCCTGGTCGTCGTCAACATGCTCTACCCCTCTGGCCCCAGGCCTCCCGCGGCCGCGCTCATGCTCGATGCCGACTCTAGCGCGGAGTGCGCTGGTAGGTCTCCGCGACCAGGGTGCGCTCCATCGCGTCGAGCTCCTCGAGCGCCTTGCCCGTGCCGCGCGCGACGCACGTCAGCGGATCGTCGGCGACGTGAACGGGCATCTGCGTCGCCTCCGATACGCGCCGGTCGAGGCCCTGCAGCAATGCCCCGCCGCCGGCCAGCACGATGCCCTGGTCCATGATGTCGGCGACCAGCTCGGGGGGCGTCTCCTCGATCGTGTCCTTGATCGTGTCGACGATCTGCTGGACCGAGCCCTCGATCGACTCGCGCACCTGCTCGGCGGTGATCTCGACGGTCCGCGGCAGGCCGGTCAGCAGGTCACGCCCGCGCAGCATCACGCGCTGCTCGTCCCACTCGCCGGGGTAGGCCGACCCGACGGCGATCTTGATGTCCTCGGCCGTCCGCTCACCGATGAGCAGGTTGTACTCGCGCCGGCCGAAGGCAATGATGTCCTGGTCCATCTCGTCGCCGCCGATGCGGATGCTGCGCGAAACGACGATGCCGCCGAGGCTGATGACGGCGACCTCCGTCGTGCCGCCGCCGATGTCGACGATCAGGCTGCCCGTCGGCTCGGCGACAGGCAGGCCGGCTCCGATCGCCGCCGCCATGGGCTCTTCGATCAGCCGCGCCCAGCGGGCGCCGGCGTTGAGCGCGGCGTCGCGGACGGCGCGCTTCTCGACCTCGGTCACGCCCGAGGGGATGCCGAGCAGCATCCGTGGCCGGGGGATCAGGCCGACGCGGTCGTGAACGCGGTGAACGAAGTACTTGATCATCTGCTCGGTCACGTCGAAGTCGCTGATCACGCCGTCGCGCAGCGGGCGGACGGCGATGATGCTCGCCGGCGTGCGCCCGAGCATCCGCTTTGCCTCGGCGCCGATGGCCAGCACGCGCTTGCTGCGCGCCTCGATGGCGACGACGCTGGGCTCGCTGATGACGATGCCTCGGTCGCGGACGTGGACGAGCGTGTTGGCCGTGCCGAGATCGATGCCGATGTCGCGGGAGAAGAGGCCTAGGAACGCGTCGAGCATCGGCGGGGATGTTCCTCCAGAGACGGCGGCCACGGACGATCTGGGCAACGCGGGCGGAGCGGCCCGCGGAGGCGGTCCGCAGTATACCCGCGGGCCGGGCCAAGCCGCGGCCGGAGGCGTCAGCGGCGAGTAGCGTGCCGGTCGAAGACGACGCCGCGGTCGCGCAGGCTGACGTGGGCGTCGCCGGCGAGGACGACGTGATCGAGCAGCGCGATGTCGAGCAGGCGCCCGGCGGCGACTGCCTCGGCCGTCAGGTGCAGGTCGTCCGGGCTCGGCTCGGGATCGCCGCTCGGATGGTTGTGCACGACGATGATGCCGCTGGCGTGGGCGCGGACGGCGTCGCGGAAGAGCTCGGCGACGCGGACGAGCGCCGTCGAGACGTTGCCGACGTAGACCGTCGACTGGCGCAGCACGACGTTGCGCGTGTTGAGCAGCAGGACGCGCAGCTCCTCGCGCTCGAGATGGGCCATTTGCGGCGCGAGGCGGTCGGCGACGTCGCGCGGCGAGCGGACCGTCCAGCGGCCGGCCGGGCTCTCGGCAATCGAGCGGCGGCCGAGCTCGAAGGCGGCCAGCAGCTGCGCGGCGCGCGCCGTGCCGACCCCCGGCGTGCGCGCCAGCTCGCGCAGGTCAGCATGCGACAGTTGCGCCACGCCACCGTGGCGGGCGAGGACCTCGCTCGCCACCTCCAGCGCCGAGGCACCCGGGCGGCCCGTGTCCCACAGCACCGACAGCAGCTCGGGCGCGCTGAGCGGCGCTGCACCGAACGCGGCGAGCCGCTCACGCGGGCGCTCGGCGACGGGCAGCTCGCGCACGCCGCGCTCAGCAGGAGGTCGATCGGAGTCGCTCATTGGCGCGTCCCGTGGGTCAGATGCGGTGTGGGGTGCCCCCGAGAGCCGGACCACGGAGCCCGCCGATTTCCCCGCGGTCCGGATCCGGGAGCGGGCGCATCCTAGCCGGCGCCGCTTCACCGCCGCTTTGCTGCGGCTCGCCGGCCGCTCATCGGTCAGTTGATCTGGCTGACCGGGCCGATCGGTTGGGCCAGCACGAGCAGCACGACGAGGATGCCGTTGTACGTGATGTGGCCGGCGGTGGCGGCGATCAGGCCACGCTGCAGGTAGAGCCAGCCGAGAACGAAGCCGAGCGGCAGGATGACGACCAGCGTGACGGCCGCCTGGCGCAGGCCCTCGCCGAAGGTAGTCGCCTCGATGTTGACGATATGGATGACGGCGAAGAAGACCGAGCTGCGAATGAGCGCCGCCCGCGCTCCCAGATCGCGCAGCCAGGCGGTCAGCGCGAAGCCACGGAAGAAGAGCTCCTCGCCGATCGGCACGAGGACCGCCATCGCCAGCATCACCGCCAGCAGCTCAAAGGTCGTCTCGGGCAGGGGCACGACGTCCGGCGGCCTGACGTCGAGGAGCGCCCCCACCAACGTGCCGCCGATGAGCGCGGCGAAGGTGACCGGCACCATGGCCCCGACGCTGAAGGCGCTGTCGCTCAGGACGCGCCCGATGCCGACGCTCGGCAGTCCCATGTCGGGCAGGCTCAGGGCACCCGCCCGGACTACGAAGATCCAGATCACGATCAGGTAGCCAAGGGTCTGGACGCCGATGCCGGCCAGGAACGTGACGGGGTCGTCGATGCCCTCGACGCCGAATGCCAGCAAGCCGACGGTGGCGAGGTTGATCAGCGCGAACCACAAGCCGAAGACGATCAGCGGTGCAGGTCCGCGGTATGCCTGCGCCGGCCGCGTCCGGCGCGCCAGCAGCTGGTAACCGGCCGCCGCCGCCAGACCGACGGTCAGCAGCCCGAGCCCGATGACGAGGAGAAGGCCGCGTGCGCCGGTCTCGGCCAGGCTGGCCACGAACAGGAGCGCAATCGCGATGCCGCTCACCAGCCACGCCGCCAGGTACAGACCGGGCCCGGGCCGGTTGTCGAGCGAGAAGACGGAGGTGCCGGGCGGGCCTACACCGTGATCTGCCTCGGCGGGCGCCGGCGGCTCGCTGCCGTGTGAGCCGACGGGCCCGTCAGCCGGGGGTCGGTCGCCGCTCAGCGGTCGCCCGTGGCAGGCTGAGTACGCGGCTCCGCGCGCGGCTCCGTGGCGCGGCTGTCGAGCGAGCCGGGCGAGATCGCGGCCGAGCTGGGTGTCTCCGCCGGAAGGGCGCCACCCTCGGGCGCGCGCAGCGGCCTGCCGGCCGGCGGCGGGACGGCCACCTCCTGCAGCAGCTCGGGACGCTCGAAGTCTTTGCCGCACCACGCGCACAGGCTCCAGTCGAGCTCGACCAGCCGGCTGCAGTTGGGGCACACCCGGCGCAGGCGGTTGCGGCAGGTGGGGCAGATGATCCAGTCCTCGTGAACCTGCCGCGAACAGTTCGCGCAGTGTGGCTGGGACTCGATCTCGACCATCATCGCCTCTTCGGCGAGTGCCCGCTCGTTGGCCTCGGCGACGGTCTCGGGCGGGCGGACGATGCGGTAGACGATGATGCCGAACGGGAACAGCAGCGGCGTGAACAGGATGATCAGGGCCGCCGCCAGGTAGGGCGCGACCGGATTGGTGGTGCGCGCCTGCAGGTCACGGTAGGCCCAGTAGGCGCTCGCCGCCCACAGCAGCACTGCGTAGATCGCGATCGCCTGGATGGCCAGCCGGACGATGGGGGTGTCGAAGAAGCGGCCCACCTCGGTGGCGAGCGTCTGGAGCAGCTGGTCAAACATTCACGGTGAGCCTCAGGTGAGGGCCGTCCCGAGCGCTGTCCCGGCCGAGCACGACCCCAGCGGCAAGGAGGCCGAGTCTAGCAGCCCGATCCGGCTCGGGCTGCTCAGCGCAACCCGTCCGTGCTCCACATCGCGGCCCGCAGGGCAGACACGAAGCCGCTCACTAGCATTGCCATCGTCCACATCGCGGCGAGCGCCAGCGTCACGATCGCCAGCTCGGCCATCGCATCGGCATCACTGGTTCCAGCGGCCGGTCCGAGGAATACGCCGCGCACCGACTGCCACACTGCCGACAGGCCCCACGCGAGCGGCGCCAGGACGGCGACCGACGACAGCCAGACGGCGACCAGCGTGGCCAGCGTGCTGCCCGGCCGGCGCAGGGGACGCATGATCGCGGCGCCGATCGCCAGGGGGACCGCCGCCATAGTGCCGAGGATGCCGCGCGGCGGCGGCGCCGTCGCCAGCCCGTAGGCACGCACCAGCAACCGCCGGCCGGCCAGCGACGAGAGCATTTCGACGAGGACCAGCGCGGCGATGAGCAGGAAGAGAGGCTCGCGCACACCGCCCAGCACGCGGGTGTAGATCGTGCCGCCGAGGCTGGGCCGGACGATCTCCTGGTACGCCACCGCGATCACGGCATTGGCCAGCGGGATGGCGGCGACGATCAGAACGGCGAGCGCAAGGAGTTGGACGGCGAACAGGCCCCCGACCACCAGCCGCCGCTCGCCTGGGGCAAGCCGCCGCGGAAGCCGGCCACGGCGCTGCTCGTCGGTATCGGGGTGAGTCACAACTCGTTCGAAGGACGCCAGCTCGAGGGACGCCAGAACGGCGAGGATGGTGAGCAGCGCGATCACGCCGATGACGGCCGCCACGCCGAGCAGTGCCACGAATCCGGGCGCCAGGCCGGTCGAGCCGAGGTTCGTCCCGAGCAGCATGCGTATCTCGACCGGCGTCGGCAGGACGACGATCGAGGCGAGCAGCAGGACGACTCCGCCACGCAGCGCGAAGGCAAGCGCGCCGAGGACCCACAGCGACGGCTGGCTGACCACTACCGACAGGGCGCCGGCCACGCCCGCGCGCCAGCCGGCACCTGCGGCAGTGCGCAGACCGGGAGCAACCAGAATGCGTGATGGGCCCACTGACCATCGATTGTAACGTCGTTGTAATGACGGCGCCGCCGGGCGCTTCGTACCTGCAGCGGCGTCCGATTCGGATGGCCGCGGCAACGTCAGCCGGGACGGCTCACCGCCTCGACCGCCGCGGCGAAGCCGCGCAGCAGCTCGCGCGCCAGCTCGTTGTCGCGCAGGACCGACGCGCGCACGGGATCCCACTTGACGGCGACCATGCACAGCAGCGGGCGCTGCCACGGGCGTGCCTCGTCCTCGGCCGGTGGCATGCGCAGTCGGATCAGCTGTCGACCGGCCTCTTCGGCGATCAGCCCCGACAGGGCTCCGGCCAGGCGCGGACCGATGGCCTGCAGCGGCTGGCCCGGCGGCGGGCCGGCGGCCGGCGCAACCTCGATCGCCTCGACGACGCCCTCGTCGTCGGCCAGCCAGAGGTGCGTCAGCCACCAGCCGTCGTCGGTCACGCTCGGCTTCGACAGCCCGGCGCGCAGGCTTCGATTGTCGCGCGTCGTGCCGTGGCGGAGGACCCCCTCCTCACGCACGAACGAGGGTCCCGGCGCGGGCAGGCGGGAGGTCACTCCCACTCGATGGTGGCGGGCGGCTTGCTGCTGATGTCGTAGACGACGCGGTTGACGCCGGGCACCTCGTTGACGATGCGGCTGCTGATCGTGGCCAGCACCTCGTAGGGCAGCTTGGCCCAGTCGGCGGTCATGCCGTCCTCGCTGGTCACCGCCCGGATGGCGACGACGTTGGCATAGGTGCGCCCGTCGCCCATCACCCCGACCGAGCGGACCGGCGTCAGGATGGCGAACGACTGCCACAGGCTGCGATAAAGGCCGGCCGCCTTGATCTCGTCGATGACGATCCAGTCGGCCTCGCGCAGCGTCTCGAGGCGCTCGGTGGTGACCTCGCCGATGATGCGGATGGCCAGCCCGGGGCCCGGGAAGGGCTGGCGCAGGACCATGCTTTCGGGCAGGCCCAGCTCCATGCCCACCGCGCGGACCTCGTCCTTGAACAGGTGGCGCAGCGGCTCGATCAGCTGGAAGCGCAGGTCGGCCGGCAGGCCGCCGACGTTGTGGTGGGTCTTGATCTTCTGGGCGGCCTTCGTCTCGGGCGTCGTCGATTCGATGACGTCGGGATAGAGAGTGCCCTGCGTCAGGAAGTCGATGGGCCCGATCTTGCTCGCCTCCTCCTCGAAGACGCGGATGAACTCGTCGCCGATGATGCGCCGCTTCTCCTCCGGGTCCTCCACGCCGGCCAGCCGGGCCAGGAAACGCTCGCGCGCGTCGACCATCACCAGCCTCATGCCCAGGTTCTGCTCGAAGGTCTGGCGCAGCAGCTCCGATTCGCGCTTGCGCATCAGGCCGTGGTCGACGTAGATGCACGTCAGCTGGTCGCCGACGGCACGGTGGACGAGGGTCGCCGCCACGGCCGAGTCGACACCGCCCGACAGCGCGCAGATGACGTGGCCGTCGTCGACCCGTTGCCGGATCTCGGCGACGGTCGACTCGATGAAACCGGCCGGCGTCCACGTCGGGCGCGCGCCACAGATCTCGATGACGAAGTTGCGCAGGATGTCGCGCCCGGCGGGCGTGTGGATCACCTCGGGGTGGAACTGGATGCCGTAGAGGCGGCGCTCGCCGTCGGCCAGACCGGCGTAGGGCGTCGAGTCGGTCTGGGCCAGCGGCTGGAAGCCGGGCGGCGGCGTGACGATCGAGTCGCCGTGGCTCATCCACACCGGCTGGTCCGTGGCCAGCCCGCGGAAGAGGCCGTTGTCGGTCGTTATCGTGACCGTCGCCGGGCCGTACTCGCGCTTGCTCGCCGGAACGACGTCGCCGCCCAGCTGGTGGGCCATCAGCTGCAGCCCGTAACAGATGCCGAGGATGGGGATGCCGGAGTGCCAGATCCGCGGATCGGGCTTGGGCGCGCCCTCCTCATAGACGCTCGCCGGCCCGCCCGAGAGGATGACCGCCTTCGGCGCGCGGCGGATGAGCTCATCCCACGGCGTGTCGAAGGGCAGCAGCTCGGAGTAGACGTTGAGCTCGCGCACGCGGCGCGCGATCAGCTGGGCGGTCTGGCTGCCGAAGTCGAGGACGACGACGGTGTCCGGCGCTGCCGCAGCCTCTCTCGGCGGGCGCTCGGGGGCGGGCGCGTCGAGCGCGACCTCGAGGTAGGCCTCGACCTCGGCGTCGTCCGGCGCGAGGACGCGATGGCCGGCGTTGGCCGGCTCGCCATGGACGGTCTTGCCGCGCTCGCCTTGCCTGCCGCGCTTCGCTTGTCGGTCGATCGATGCTCTCCCCTGTGCCAGGCGCTGGCCCGAGTCTAGCCGAGCGGGCGCTCGCGGGAGATCTCGCGCAGCGCGTCGTGGGGCAGGGCGTGGGCGGTGATGCCGTCACGCCCGACCATCGTCTCGGCGGCGACCAGCGCGTTGACGATCGCCTCCTCTGTCGATTCGATGGCCGCCCAGAAGAGCTCGCTCAGGACGGCATCGCCGACGGTCCGCACGTCCTTCAGCGGCGCGGGGTCCTCGGCTCGTAGCCCGTTACCCGTGGCGAAGGCGAGAAAGATGTCGCCGCTGCTGCGCTCGCCGGCGCCGCCGGCGCGCGCGATGCCCAGCCCGGCGCGCTCCGCCAGCGCCCGGCACTGGTGCGGGAGCAGCGGCGCGTCCGTGGCGAGGACGACGATGATCGAGCCGCTACCCGGATCGAGAGGCGGGGCCTGGCTGCCCGGCAGCGCAGTCGCCTGGTCGTACGGCGAGGCGATCGTCTGGCGCGACAGCAGCCGGCCCACCGGCACGCCGGCGATCGTCAGCCGCTCTCGGCGCCCGTAGTTTGCCTGCACGAGGGCACCCACGATGTAGCCGCCGGCGGCGGCCGACGCGACACGCGAGGCGCTGCCGATGCCGCCCTTGAACTCGTGGCAGGCCATGCCCGTGCCGCCGCCGACGTTGCCCTCCTCGACCGTCCCGTCACGGGCCCCGTCGAGCGCGGCGAAGACGTGCTCGGCACGGACGTGCTGGCCGTTGATGTCGTTGAGCAGCCCGTCCCACGTCTCGCCGACGACGGGCAGCGACCAGTAGTCCTCGCCGGCCTTCCGTCGCCGCGTCTCGTACGCCACGACGGCGTCACGCACCACACCGACGCTGTGCGTGTTGGTGATCGCCACCGGCGTCGTCAGCAGGCCCGACTCGCGCACCCACTCGAGGCCGGTCATCTCGCCGTTGCCGTTGAGCGTGTGCGTGCCGGCAAAGCAGGCGTCACCGGGCTCGCCGGGCGGCATCACGACGGTCACGCCGGTGCGCACCGGGCCGTGGCCGACACGCAGCGGCCCCTCACCCTCGATCAGCGTCGTGTGCCCGACGCGCACGCCGGCGACATCGGTGATCGCGTTGTGCGGACCGGCCGGCAACTGGCCGATGACGATGCCCAGGTCGCGGGCGCGCGGGCGCCGGTCGTTCGACATCGGCGCGAGCATACGACGCCCGGCCGGGCTATTCCTCGGTCGCCGCGGCGACGATGTGATGCAGGTACAGCGTCAGCTCCCACAGGTCGGGCACGTCGGCGAGGCCCAGGCCATCCTGCCCCGGCTGGGCGTGGCCGAAGCGCCCGAAGCGCGTGAAGCGTCCGACCTGCTGCGGGTCGAGCGCGTCGTTGAGCGCGACCGCATGCGAGATCGGGATCGCGTCGTCGCCCACGCCGTGCATCGTGAACACGACCGCCTGGATGCCCTCGACGAAGGCCAGCGGCGAGATCGCGGCCAGCTGCCTGCGCAGGTTCGGCGAGGCGCCGGCCAGTGCTGCCTCGGCCACAGCGCGTGAGGGGGCCGTGAACAGCCGGTAGACGGCCAGCGCGTCGCCGTTGAACATCTGCTCGATCGCCGGATCCGGACCGGCCGGCGGATCGGGCTCGCGGAGCACGGGCTCCAGCTGCTCGCGCAGGGCGTGGCGCGCGGCCGGGGACTGGATGCGCTCGAGCAGCAGGTCAAGCACGCGCTGGCGGATGATCGGCTCGGGTTGCCAGGGCAGTACTTCGCCCTCCAGCTCCATCGTGCGCGTGGCGATGTCGACGAGCAGCATTTCGGCGGCGGCGTAGCCGCCGAAGTTGCTGACGTAGCGCAGGTCGGCGGCGATGCGCGGGTCGGCGGCGGCGATGAGGGCGACGCTGGCGCCGGCGGAGAAACCGATCAGGCCGATGCGCGTGCGGTCGACCTCCGGCCGCTGGGCGAGCACCAGGAAGGCATCGGCCAGGTGCGCCGGCTCGTCGGGCTCGATCCGGTCGGCACGCAGCGTCGACGAGTCCTGCACGCCGACGACGACGCCGAGGCGGCTGATGCCCTCGGCGACGCGGATGACGTCGGGGTGGTCTATCGGCTGCGGCGCGACTCCGAGCACGAGCACCGCGCCGGGCAGCAAACCATCGGGTCGCGCGCCGGCCGGCACGTAGACGTCCATGCGGTCGGGCGGCGAGCCGTAGCTCGTCGTGTGGCGCTGTGGCCGGTCGGTGATCGCGGCCAGCGGCCGCAGCGGCAGCTCGACCAGCTCGGGCAGCAGCAGGGCGGCGCGGGTCGCGGTCTGGACGGGCGGCACGAACAGCAGGCCCAGGACGTAGGCGAGCACGATGACACCGACGACCAGCAGCAGCCGGCCGACGCAGCCGCGGCCCCTGGGCTTCGGTGCGGGGGCAGTCACGCCCGTCATTGTCGCCGGGCGGTCGCGGGCCGCTCAGCCGGCACTGGGCAGCGGCCGTTCAGCCGGGCTCGAAGGAGCAGATGCGCCAGCCCTCGTCCTCGCGCTCGAGGATCGCCTGTGCCTGCCGCCCGTGCTGATCGAGGCGGTAGTAGATCGCCACGCGTCCGCCCGGACGCGGGTAGGGAAACGGGTCGATCTCACGGCCGAATCCGGGCCGACCGCCGCCCAACGGCTCGGCCGGGTCGGGCAGCCGACCCTCGCGCATGCCTGTGCACAGGAACCGGCGCGCTCGCTCAGTGTCGTTCCTCTCGTGGGCATCGAGGTACTCCTGAACGACCTCGTCCGGCTGGCGCAGGAAGCGGTCGTAGATCGGCTCGAGCGCGCCGGCGACGGCCATGCCCGCTGCTGCCACGCCGGCGAGCAGCAGGATCAACAACGCGCAGCCGAGGAGCCCGCAACCGCGCGGCGCGCGGCCATCGTCGGCGGTCGCGTCGTCGACGTACTCGTCCTCGACGTCCCGCTCGTCTAGACGGGGGTCAGCCATCTGTTGGCAGGCCAGCCGATGGATCGGGCCGCAGGCGGAAGACGGGCCCGCGTCCCAGGCGTTCGGCGGGGGTGCCGTACTTGAGGATCAGTGCGGTCAGGCCGCGACCGCGCTCGGCGTCGTCGACCGGTTCGGCGACGTGGGCGGCCGAGCGCTCGCCGATCGTGACCCTGCATCGCGCGTCCGCCCGCAGGTTGAGCGCCCAGTCGGCCTGCTCGCTGCCGGCCGCCACGACGAGCGTTCCGTCGGGCTCCTCGACGAAGCCGACCGCCGCGGTCACCAGCCGCCCGCTGATCCGCCCGCGCGTCTCGAGCAGCGCGACCTTGCCCCACTCGGCGAGCTGCTCGCCGATCGAGCGCTCGTCGGTCAGCGCGAGCCGCCTCGCTGCCACGACTTGCCCTCGACGGCGACCGCCGGCGCGTAGACCATCTCGACCTGCTGCATGGCGCGGATGTCGCGCGCGCCGAGCGCCGCCATCGACTGGCGCAGCGCGCCGACCAGGTTCTGCGTGCCGTCGGTGACGTCGGCCGGGCCGAGCAAAATCTTCTCGAGCGAGCCAACCGTCCCGACGCGGATACGCGTTCCGCGCGGCAGCGTCGGCGAGGGCGCGGCCATGCCCCAGTTGGTGCCTCTGCCCGGCGCTTCCGCCGCGCGCGCCAGCGGCGAGCCGAGCATCAGCACGTCGGCGCCGGCGGCAATCGCCTTGGCCAGCTCGCCGCCGCGGCGCATGCCGCCGTCGGCGACGACCGGCACGTAGTGGCCGGTCCGGTCGTAATACTCGTCGCGCGCCGCCGCCACGTCGGAGACGGCCGTCACCTGCGGCACGCCGACGCCGAGGACGTCGCGCGTGGTGCACGCCGCGCCCGGCCCGACGCCGACGAAGACGGCCGCCGCGCCCTGCTCCATCAGACCCAGCGCGGCGTCGTACGAGGTGGTGTTGCCGACGGCGACGGGGATCGGCATGAAGCGCGTGAACTCGGCCAGCGACAGCGGCTCGTAGCCGGCGGCGAGATGGCGCGCGCTCGAAACCTGCGACTGGACGAGGAACGCGTCGGCCCCATGCTCGGCGCAGAACGGACCGAGGCGGCGGGCACTCGCCGGCGTCGCGGCGACGACCGCCGGCGAGCCACAGACATGGATCTCGTCGATGCGGCGGGCGATCAGCTCCTCGGAGATGGGCGCCGAGTAGGCGTCGGCCAGCGCGTCGTGGACGGTGCCGTCGTCGACGCTGGCGATGCGCTCCAGAACGGCCGCCGGATCGTCGTAGCGCGTCTGCAGGCCCTCCAGGTTGAGGACGCCCAACCCGCCGAGGCCGGCGAGCGACCCGCACAAGGCAGGATCGACGACGGCGTCCATCGCCGCCGCCAGGATCGGGATGCCCAGGCGCAGGCCACAGAACTCGACGCTGACGTCGACGTCGGCCGGCTCGATCGTCTCGACGCCGGGCGCCAGGGAAACGTCGTCGAAGCCGTAGGTCTGGCGCAGGGAGTCGGCCTTGGCGGGCCGCCGGCGCGCACGATCCCGGCCGTACGTCTCCGCGGCGGGTGTGGCGCTACCGGACGGCACGTTCGATCAGATCCTCCGATCCAGCGGCTGAACTGCCAGAGGGGCAGTATAGCCACGTGCCAGGGCGAGTCGCCGAGACCCTCGTCGGCATCGCCGACATCCGCGCCGCCGCCGAACGCCTGCGCGGGGTCGCCGTCCGCACGCCGCTGCTGCGGCTGCCGGTACAGGGCGAGCTGCACGTCTATGTCAAGCCCGAGAACCTCCAGCCGACGGGCGCCTTCAAGCTGCGTGGCGCATACAACGCCATCGCGCAGCTGACGCCCGAGCAGCGGCGCCGCGGCGTGGTGACCCACTCCAGCGGTAACCACGGCCAGGCCGTCGCGTACGTCGCCCGGCTGTTCGGCATACGCGCCGCCATCGTCATGCCCGAGAACGCTCCGAACATCAAGGTCGAGCGCGTGCGCAGCTTCGGCGGCGAGGTCGTCTTTGTCGAGCCGTCGGGCGAGGCGCGCCGGCAGCGCGCCGAGCAGCTCACCGCCGACGAGGGCCTGGAGCTGATCCCGGCGGCCAACGACCCGCGGGTGATCGCCGGGCAGGGCACAGTCGGGCTCGAGATCGTCGAGCAGCTCGACGAGCTGGGCGATCACGGTCCGGCGAGGCTCACCGTGGTCGTGCCCATCGGCCAGGGCGGGCTGGCCGGCGGCGTCGGGGCGGCGGTCAAGGCGCTGCGCCCGGACGCGCGGGTCGTCGGCGTCGAGCCGGCACTGGCCGCCGACGCGCGGGACTCGCTCGCTCGGGGCGAGATCGTCGCCTGGCCGACGGCGCAGACCTACCGCACGCTGGCCGACGGCCTGCGCATGGAATCGGTGACCCCCATCCCCTTCGCCCACCTGGCGCGCTTCGTCGACGAGGTCGTGACCGTCGAGGAGGACGAGATAGGGCAGGCCGTCGCACGCGCCGCGCGCGACCTGCGGCTCGTCGCCGAGCCGTCCGGCGCGGTGACGCTCGCGGCGCTGGCACGCCTCGCCGACGGTGACGGGACCGTCGTGACCGTGCTGAGCGGCGGCAACGTGGACGGTGAGCTCTACGTTGACTTGATGCGCCGGTATCATCGGCCGTGATGGAACGCCGCGCCGGCCACGTCACGCTCCTCGAGGCGGCGCGTACCGTTGCCCGCGGCGGCGAGCTCGACGCCAAGCTGGATGCCCTCGCCGAGCACGTTCGCTCAGCCGGCGGCGCCTCGGCGGCGCTGATCTACCTGCTCGACCCCGTCGCCGGCGTGCTGCTGCCCGCCGCCCAGGCCGGCCTCGACGCGAGCGCGCTCCTCGCGAGCGAAGCGATCAAGGTCGACGATGCCGACGACCTCGCCGCGCGCGCCGTACGCGAGCGCCGGTCCGCCGCCTCGAGCGAGGGCGGGTCGTCGAAGGTGATCGAGCGCTTCGGTCTCGGCGGGCAGAGCCTTCTCGCGCTGCCGCTGGTGGCCGCCGACGAAACGGGCGGCGAGGACGTCGAAGGCGCGCTGCTGACCGCCCACGCGGAAGGTCCGCCCGACGGAACGGGCACGGAGGACACACTCACCGCGCTGGCCGACCTGTGCGCCGTCGCCATCCGCAACGCCCGCCTGCAGAACGCGCTGGTCGAGCGCGCCGAGTGGATGGATCGCCTGGCCAGCACAGACAACCTGACGGGCCTGGCCAACCGCACCACGCTGCTGCGCATGCTCGAGCTCGAGATCGCCCGCGCGCGGCGGCAGGCGAGCGAGCTCAGCCTGGTCGTCTTCGACATCGACGGCTTCGCCGCGCTCAACGAGCGTGCCGGCGCAGCGGTCGGTGACGACGTCCTGCGCCTGGTGGCGGCCACGCTGGCCGATCACGTGCGGCTGGTCGATACCGTCGGCCGGCTCGGGCCCGACGAGTTCGGGCTGATCGCACCTGGCGGCGGCGGCGCCATCGTCGCCCGCCGTGTGCAGGACGCGGCGGCACGCATCGAGGCCGGCGGGGAGCCGGTCAGCCTGAGCGCCGGGGCAGTGCTCCTCGGCGACGGCGAGCAGGGCGCGGACGAGCTGCTGTCGGCGGCCCAGGCGGCGCTCGCCGACGCCAAGCGCCGCGGCCGCGGCGAGCTCGTGGGAGTCCCCGGCGCCTAGCGACGAGCCGGCACAAGCAGGTCGGTGACTGCTTCCCACGCAGCGGCCGCGACCGCCGACGGCTCACTCGACGCCTCGATCACCCGCCAGCGGGCGGGCTCTGCCGCGGCGAGTGCAAGGTAGCCCTCGCGGACGCGACGGTGGAACTCGACGTCGTGACGTTCGTGTTGCTCAAAGCGGGTCAGGCCGGCAGCCGGACCACCGACGCGGCGCGCCAGGCCGGTCTCGACGGGCACGTCGAAGAGCAGCGTCCGATCGGGCGATAGGCCGCCGGTCGCGACCTCGGCCAGCCGGCGCAGGTGCTCGAGCGGCGCCCCGCTGCCGTAGCCCTGGTAGGCGAGCGTCGAGTCGGCGTAGCGATCGCAGATGACCCATGCGCCGCGCTCGAGAGCCGGAGCGATGAGCTCGACCACCAGCTGGCGGCGAGCGGCGTTGAATAGGGCTGCCTCGGACAGCGGATCGCGATCCGCGCCTGTTCCGTGGAGCAGCAGCTGACGGATCTGCTCGCCGAGCTGGGTCCCGCCCGGCTCACGCGTCAGGACGACCTCCACGCCGGCGCCCCGTAGCCGCTCGGCGAGCGCCTCGGCCTGGCTGCTCTTGCCCGCGCCGTCCGGTCCTTCGAGCGTGATGAGGCGGCCTCTCAACGGAGCCTCAGTGCCACGCCTTAGCGCTGTCGGGATAGAGCCGGACGCGCCGGTGGGGCTCGCGCCCGCGCGAGCGCGAGACGAGATTGGCGCGCTCAGCCATCTGGTGCTGCAGCCGGCGGATATAGGCGTTCTGCGGCGACAGCTCGACGGGCTTCGCCTCCTGCTGGACCAGCCCGATCGCCTCCTCGACCTCGCGCAGCGCTGCGTCGCGCGGGTCGACCTCGAGCGCGAACATCGAGGTCAGGCTCGCCTCGACCTGCATCAGCGTGTTGGATTTGAGGACGAAGATGGGCAGGCCGCGTTCCTCTGCTTCGCGCAGGGCGGGTGCCTTCTGCTTGAAGTAGTTGCGCAACGTGATGATCGCGTCGGCTTCCTCCACGTCGCGCACGATGGTCACCGGCAGCTGCAATTCGCGGACGGCCTGCTCGAGGCGCTTGCGGCTGACGCCGAAGCCGAGCACGTGCAGCGGCTGGAGGATGGTGCCGCCCTCGGCCGGCAACGGGGCCGGGCTGTGCTCGCCGGCAAGCTCCTCATCGTCTGGGCCGACCTCGAACTCGAGCAGGCGCGCCGCCTCCTGGCGCGTCCGCTCGTCGGGCGACTCACCGGCGGGTACGTTGACCGGCGCCAGGCCCTCGTCGGCGCGCATCGCGTCGAGCGCACGAGTCGCCGATTCGCGCCACTCGCGCTGGCGCTCGAACTCGCGCACGTCGCGTGCGCGGGGCTCGGGCGGCGGAGCGCTGCCGCGCTCGAGCGGCCCACGGTCGGCAATCTCACCCGCCTGGAAGATTGGCTGGACGCCCGGCTGCCACTCACCGCTCGGGCCTAATTCACCCTCCCATGAGGGCGAGCCGCCGCCCGATGCCGAGCGCGTGCCGCCGCGGCCACGCCGCCAGCCGCCGCTGGCTCCCGGTCGGTAGCCCGGCCGGTAGCCGCGCTCGCCTTCCGGTCCGCCCGCGCCGCGCCGGCCGTCCGGCCGCCAGCCCGGCTCGACGCGCCAGCCACTCCCCGGCGTGCCGGCAACCAGCCCGCCGAAGCGCTCGCCGGGCATCTGCGTCTGCGGACCGGGCCGGGGGCGCGCCTGGGTGCGGTGGACGCCGGCCTCATCGCGCCAGCGCATCTCGGGCGCGATGGGGTCGCCGCGCAGCAGCGCGTCGACGGTTTCGGCGACGTCGGCGTGGACCATCACCCGGTCGCGCGACTGGATCTCGACCACGACGTCGAACGTCGGCGGTGCCTTGCGCTCGAGGACGCTCTTCTGGGTCCGTCGCCGGCGCGCCTCCTCGTCGCCGAGGGTCACGCTCTGGATGCCGCCGATCAGGTCCGCCAGCGTCGGGTTGACCATCAGATTGTCGAGGTTGTTGCCGTGGGCCGTCCCGATCAACTGCACGCCGCGCTCGGCGATCGTGCGCGCGGCGGCCGCCTCCAGCTCGGTCCCGATCTCGTCGATGACGATGACCTCCGGCATGTGATTCTCGACGGCCTCGATCATCACCGCGTGCTGGAGCTCGGGCGTGCGCACCTGCATCCGCCGGGCGCGGCCGATGCCGGGGTGCGGGATGTCGCCGTCGCCGGCGATCTCGTTCGACGTGTCGACGACGACGACGCGCTTGTCGAGCTCGTCGGCCAGCACGCGCGCCGCCTCGCGCAGCATCGTCGTCTTGCCGATGCCGGGCCGGCCCATGATCAGCACGGACCTGCCCGACTCGACCAGGTCCTCGACGATCTCGATCGTGCCGAAGACGGCCCGCCCGATACGCGCCGTCAGCCCGACGATCTTGCCGCTGCGGTTGCGGATGGCGCTGATGCGGTGCAACGTGCGCTCGATGCCGGCGCGGTTGTCCTCGCCGAACGAGCCGATGTGGTCGATGACGTACTGGATGTCCTCCGCGCTGACCTCGCGCTCGAGCAGGACCTGCTCGCCGCCGCCGCCGAAGCGGGCCTCCGGCCGCCGGCCGAGGTCCATGATGACCTCGATCAGCTCGCGCTCGGGCGGCAGCTGATGCAGGCGTTCGACGATCTCCGGCGGCAGCGCCACGAGCAGCGCGTCGATGTCGTCCGGGCCGTCGATGAGGTGGGCGGTATGGGTGCGGTTGTGGTCGTTCATCGGCTGGCGGCAGGCACGAGCGCCGGCTCGGCGACGCGCACCTGTGTCTCCTTCATCAGCAGGGATACGCTGGCGACCGTCTCGAAGCCCTGCTCCTCGAGACGGCGGTCGAGAGGCGATTCGTACGTCCTGACGGCGCTGACGACGCCGCGCTCGGGGCGCTGGGCGCGCGCGCCGCGGTCCGCCCGTCGGGCGCCGCTGCGTTCGGCAATGATGCCCATCCCGTAACGAATGAGCTGGCTCGGGTCATGCTCTGGACGGGTCAGGACGCGGATGTAGTGCGGCTGGTCCTCCTTCGACACGCCGACCTGGACGAAGGCGAGGACGTGCGGGTCCTGCTCCGGCCCGACGTACTGCAGGTAGGCCTCGATGTCGGCGAAGCGCAGGATCGGCGTCAGCGCCGAGCGCGGGATGCGCCAGTGGCTGCCCTGCCGCTCCCAATCATGCAGCCGGTACGCCTCGAGGCGGCTGACCGGCGCCGGTGTCGCGGCCCGGTACAGCCGGTGCAGCGGCAGCGCGTCGAGTGGCACCGCCGGGCGGATGCCCGCGGCGTTCGCCTCGCCGCGTTCCATCGGGCGAGGCAGTTCCCGGTCGGGCGGGCGGTACAGAATGCGCTCCTCGCCGTAACGCGCGAAGCCGGCCTGCATGAACAGCTCGACGTTGCCGCCGCGGTCGGCGCAGGCGACATGGAAGCGGACGGCGCCGCGCCGGCTGCCGTCGCGCAGCAGGTGCTGGACGAGGCGGAAGCGGATGTCGCCGGCCTCGCCGTTGTCGACCGCGTCGAGTTCGACGATCGTCCACTCGTCGCGCGGGCTCTCGCGCTCGACGCGGGCCAGCCCGGCCAGCCGCCCGCGGTCCTCGTAGACGTACAGCTGGTCGTGCGGCTGGAAGGCGCCGAGGGGCAGCCGGAAGAGGCTGAAGAAGCTGATCTGGCTGCTGCTGACGGGCAAGCCCAGCGAGCGCACGCGGGCGTCGGAGTTACCGTTCTCGTTGGCGTGCGAGAGCCGCGACAGCTCGCCCACCGCCGCCAGGTCGGTCAGGCGGGCCGATCGGACGCGGCCCGCGCGCTGGCTCGGTGGGCGGACGGCTGCCTTCACTGCCTCTCCGCCGTCTGCCGTCTGACCGGGTGGCGCCGGCGGCCCGAGCCCTCGGCCGGCTCGGCGTACTCGGCGGCCATCGTCGCCACCAGCCGGTGGAAGCGCGTCTCGCCGGCGAGCTCGGGATGGAAGGCCGTGGCGATGACCGCGCCGCGCCTGACCGCGACCACCCGGCCGTCCTCGAGCTGGGCCAGGACGTCGACGTCGGGGCTGACGCGCTCGACGACCGGCGCCCGGATGAAGACGCCGTGGACCGGCGTGTCGCCGAGGAGCGGCACGTCGAGATCGGCCTCGAAGCTGTCCAGCTGGCGGCCGAAGGCGTTGCGCCTGACCGCAATGTCGAGCAGCGGCAGCACCGGTGGGTCGCCGTCGGTGATCTCGCGCGCCAGGACGATCATGCCGGCGCAGGTGCCGAAGAGTGGCGCGCCGGCAGCGGCCATGTCGAGAATCGGTTGGCGCAGGCCCCAACGCTCGATCAGCTTGCGCATGGTCGTGCTCTCACCGCCGGGAATGACCAGGCCGGCAACGCCCTCGAGGTCCTGCGGCAGGCGCACCGGGACGGCCTCCACGCCGAGGCCGCGCAGCACGTCGAGGTGCTCCTGGTAGGCGCCCTGCAGCGCGAGCACGCCGATGCGCACCGGTCGCGAGGTAGTGGTGGCGGTAGTCGTCACGGCCAATCTCCCTGGCCCCTGCCTACCAGCCGCGGACCGCCAGCCGCTCGGCCTCCGGGATGGTGCCCAGCTCCAGGCCCCTCATCGGGCTGCCCAGCCCCTTCGAGACCTCGGCGATCACCTGCGGGTTGTCGTAGTGGGTCGTCGCCTGGACGATGGCCGCCGCCGTTCGCGCCGGGTCCTCCGACTTGAAGATGCCCGAGCCGACGAAGACGCCCTCCGCGCCGAGCTGCATGGCCAGCGCCGCATCGGCCGGTGTGGCAATGCCGCCGGCGACGAAGTTGACGACCGGCAGCTTGCCTTCGCGGGCGACTTGCCGGACAAGCTCGAGCGGCGCGCGCAGCTCCTTGGCCGCGACGAACAGCTCGTCCTCGCGCAGCGCCTGCAGCCGGCGGATGCCGCCGTGGACGGCGCGGATGTGGCGGACGGCCTCGACGACGTTGCCGGTCCCGGCCTCGCCCTTGGTGCGGATCATGGCCGCGCCTTCGGCGATGCGGCGGAGGGCCTCGCCGAGATCGCGGCAGCCACAGACGAAGGGCACCTTGAACTGGTGCTTGTCGATGTGGTGCTCCTCGTCCGCCGGCGTCAGCACCTCCGACTCGTCGATGTAGTCGACGCCCAGCGCCTCGAGCACCTGCGCCTCGACGAAGTGGCCGATGCGCGCCTTGGCCATCACCGGGATGGTCACCGCGTCCATGATCTGGCTGATCAGCGCCGGATCGCTCATGCGCGCCACACCGCCGGCCGCGCGGATGTCGGCCGGCACACGCTCGAGCGCCATCACCGCTACCGCGCCGGCATCCTCGGCGATGCGGGCGTGCTCGGCCGTGACGACGTCCATGATCACGCCGCCCTTGAGCATCTGGGCCAGGCCCTTCTTGGTCGCCCAGGTCGATATCTCTACGCTCACGCTGCCTCTTGGAACCTCAACTTGCGAGTGGGCTCACGCACCCGCCGGCCGGCCCCGGGATCCTCGCCCGTTCGAGCCAGCGGGCGCGCGCCTCGGCCACGATTATCGCACGCATCGGTCCGGTCCCAGCCGGGGGAGAGCCTTCAGCGACGGGCGAGCGTCAGCCGGCGAACCAGCCGACCTCGATGCCGTCCAGCTCGAGCCGGTCGATCCGCCAGCGTTCGAGCGCCGCCTCGTCGCCGACCTCGCACTCGACGTCCTCGAGCAGCAGGCTCGCCTGCCCGATGGGCATGAACGGCTCGCCCTCGGCCGCCGGCTCGACGCCGATCTCGACGTGGCCCGCGCGGGCGCTCAGCTCGTGCTCGAGGAGCTGCCGGTCGGGCATCAGCACGTCCGTGCAGAAGCCGTCGGAGAGGTGCTCGCCGAACTGCAGCCGGATGGTGACTCACTCGTCGGGCAGGTCGGCCGACGCGCGGAGGCCACCGTCCGCCTGCGCCCGGCTGGCGGCCTCCGGCCAGCAGATACGACGGCGACGTTGTTGCCGGCGCTCGCCGCGTACAGAAGGGCGTCGCCGCAGCCGCCGGCGCGCGGCAAGTCGGCCCGGCCGAGCACGTACTCGGCGGTCGCCGGCTGGCACGCCGGCAGAAGCGGCAGGACAGCCAGCACGAGTGCCGCGCGCAGTTAGGACATCTCCTTGCTGACACGGAGCGATTGTTCCGCGCGCAGGCTGTCCGGGCGTCCGCTTGGCAGCACCGCCAAGATTGAGCAACTCGCGGCGCGACGGGCTCATACACCATGGAAGCGCCGCGAAGGAGGTCCTCATGGACCCCAACCTCATCGATCGCACCAGGCAGGGCGACAAGGAAGCGTTCACCGCGCTCGTCCTCAGGCTGGGCGATCGGCTCTACTCGGTCGCATATCGGATCCTGCGCGACGCGGGTCGGGCGGAGGATGCGGTCCAGCACACCTTCCTGACCGCGTGGCGGGAGCTGCCCAGGCTGCGCGACGATAGTCGAGTGGAAGCGTGGCTCTACAAGCTCCTCGTGCACGCGTGCTATGCCGACATCCGGCAGACCCGGCGCTGGCAACCCGGCCTGCGGCTCGTCTCGGACGAAGATCCGGACCCCACGAGCGTTGACACGCAGCTGAGCGTCGAGCGGCGTGACGAGCTCGAGCGAGCGTTCCGGAGGCTGTCGGGCGAGCAGCGCGCAGTCCTCGTGCTGTACCACTACCTCGGCCTCTCCGGAGCGGAGATCGCCGACGTGCTGGGCCTGTCGCCCGGCACGGTCCGGTCACGCCTCCACTACGCCCGCCAGTCGATGCGGGCCGCCATCGAGGCCGACTCACGACCCGTCGCGACCGGAGGCATGGCATGACCCGTCGGCTCGACCTCGACCGAACCCTCGAGGACTGGCTCAACCAAGGCCCCAGCCAACTGCCCGACCGCGCCATCGACGGCATCGTCCGTCAACTCGACGAAGCCAAGCAGCGGAGGCGGCTCTGGCCTCCGAGGAGAGACTTCATGAATCGCATGTTCCTGTCCCTCGGCGGGGTCGGCGCAGCGGTGTTCGCGGCTGCCATCGCCTTCGCCTTCCTATTCGGCAGCCCCACCCCGCCCCCGGCGGAATCGCCGGCGTCTCCGGCGGGCACGCCGGCCCCACCGGCGAGCGTCAGTCCCGGCAGCTCGAGCCCAACGGCAAGTCCCGAGCCGGCCGCCTGGATCGTCGGCTCTGGCGGCGCCGAAGGCGACCGCTGGGTGGCCACGGCAGAGCGGCGTCCCGATGAGCTCTGCATCGCGGTGGAGTTCAACGACAGGAGCGAAGAAGGCGTCTGCATGACCATGGACGAGGTCGAGCACCAGATCGGCGGGCTGGGAGGGCTGAATGAGCCACGAGGGTCAGTCAGGGTGATCACCTGCGTCGTCCCGGAAGTTGTCGAGCGGGTGAGGATCATCACGGCCGACGATGACGTTTTCGAGACCCAGGCGCGGTCGCTGCGACCGATCGGCCTCAACATAGACGCATGCGCGCTCGCCCTCCCCGCCGATGCCGTCCCCGCCTGGTGGGTCAACCTCGACGCAGAAGGCAACGAGACCGGTAGGCACAATCTCTGGCCGTAGTCGACTGCGGGCTGAGGCCGACCGTCGCGGCGCTGGCCGTGGGCAATGGATCTGCGCCGCCGCGGGCGGCCGGCGGCGGCGGTGTGACATCCCTGGGACCGACAGATGTGGCCGTCACTCGAACCGCCCGCACCCGCCATGTCGACCGGCCGGTGTGACTCGATAGGAGCGTCGCGTTCGCTACGAACTTTGAGCAGTTCGACCTGTCAAGTCCGTCATGACTACCAGCACCGGTCATGGAGGCCGTGCTTTTGGTGGAGAGGGTATGAGGCGCGATCTCGTCGAGGCGGCCGGCCGCGGAGACCACGAGGCATTCGAAGTCCTCGCGACCTCCGCCGGCGATCGCCTGTACACGGTCGCTCGCCTGATCCTTCGGTCGGCGGACCTGGCGGAGGACGCGGTGTAGGAAGCTTTCGTTCGCGCCTGGCAACGAACGGAGCCGGACCCAACGGTCCGGCACCGTTCTTCTGTGCCTACCGCTCCGGCGCTACGGCGGTGGTCATCGCGACCTGATCCTTCTCGAGCAATCGCGGCGGCAATCACCACATCTACCGCAGCCTCCAGCAGGCGGACGGGAGCTTTGCCGCCCGACCGCGCTTGCCATTCAGGATTGGGCGAGCGGCGTTGGCCGGCGCTCGTTCAGGGCCTCAGTTCGAGGGCCGGAACGTGGCGTGGTCGGACGACCCTGAAGTGGCGTTCGTCGAGCGTCGCGACCTTCGGCTCGGCCAGGCGCTCAGCCAAGGCGACGATGCTGGCGTCGACCACGCCAAGGGAGGAGTCGCGATACTGCGCCTGAAGTTGACGACAGCGTGCCAGATCGGGCGCGGTGGGCGGCTCGATGACGTAGATCCCTTGCTCGACATCCTCGAGGAAGACCAGCCACGCGTCGAGAGTCAGGCGGGTCAGGCACCAGTAGTCGAGCTCGGCGAGCACGAGTGCCGGCACGAGCAGGTCCTCGGTGGACCCGCTGATCAGTCCGGCGCAGCGCGCGTGGTCGGGATCGGCCGCGTCGAGCGCCGCCAGCAGGGGGCCGGTGTCGAGGATGAGGGCCACTCAGCGCGGTTCGCGCGCTACGGGCTCGCTGGCCACGTCGGCGGCACGCCGGCAATCGACGGATCGCGCAATGCCGAGCCTGGGACGACGCCTTGTCCGCAGATCGTGGGCCTTCTCCTCCACCGCCTCACGAAGGACCGCCGCCAGCGACACTCCGCGCCGCTCGGCCTCCGCCTTCAACGTGCGCAGATCCTCGTTCGGAGCCGTTATGGTCGTACGACGGGCATCGTTCACCATGATGCACGATGATAGCACCGCTCGGACCGCGCCGGGTATGATCGGCGCGATGGCCGTCCTCCGTACCCACATCGAGCCGACGACCGACGAAGCCCGCGCAAACGCCGCCGCCATGCAGGCGCTGGTCGACGACCTGCGTACTCGCACCGCTGCACTGAGCGAGCGCGGCGCGGCCGGCGACGAGCGCTCCATCGCCCGCCACCGCGAGCGGGGCAAGCTGCCCGTCCGCGAACGCATCGACCGCCTGCTCGATCCGGGCGCGCCTTTCCTCGAGCTCAGCCCGCTCGCGGCGACCGGCATGTACGACGGCGAGTCGCCCGGCGCCGGCATCGTCACCGGCATCGGCGTGGTCAGCGGCACCGACTGCGTCGTAGTGGCCAACGACGCGACGGTCAAGGGCGGCACGTACTACCCGATGACCGTCAAGAAGCATCTCCGCGCGCAGGAGATCGCGCAGGCCAACCGCTTGCCCTGCATCTACCTCGTCGATTCGGGCGGCGCCTTCCTGCCGCTCCAGGACGAGGTTTTCCCCGACCGCGACCACTTCGGCCGCAT
>CAYRMQ010000004.1:0-34746 GCA_964425305.1 uncultured Anaerolineaceae bacterium
GGCCTGCTCCGTCTTGGTGGGCATGCCGGTGCTGGGCCCGGCGCGCTGCACGTCCACGACGACCAGCGGCAGCTCAACCATGACGGCGAGGTTGAGCGCCTCGCTCTTGAGCGCGATGCCCGGACCGGAGCTGGCGGTCATGCCCATGTGCCCGCCGTAGGAGGCGCCGATGGCCGAGCCGATGGCGGCGATCTCGTCCTCGGCCTGGAAGGTCTTGACGCCGAAGTTCTTGTATGTCGCGAGCTGGTGCAGGATGTCGCTCGCCGGCGTGATCGGGTACGAGCCGTAGACCAGGTCGCGCCTGGCCAGCCGCGAGGCGGTGACGAAGCCGAGCGCCGTCGCCTCGTTGCCGGTGATGTTGCGGTAGGTGCCGGGCGCGAGCTTGGCCGGCGCGACGCGGTACGTCGTGTGGAACATCTCGGTCGTCTCGCCGAAGGCGTAGCCCGCCTTCAGCGCGCGCCGGTTGGCCTCGGCGATGACCGGCCGCGACGCGAACTTCGACTCGATCCAGCGCAGCGTCGGCTCCATGCTCCGCTCGTAGAGCCAGAACATCAGCCCGAGGGCGAAGAAGTTCTTGGTCAGGTCGACCTGCTTGGCCGTCATCTCGAGCCCCTCCAGCGCGCGCGCGTTGAGCGTGCTGATCGGTATCTCGAAGACGTTGTACTGCTTGAGCGAGCCGTCGCCCAGGGGGTTGCTCTCGTAGCCGGCCTTCTTCAGGTTGTTCGGCTGGAAGGCGTCCTGGTTGACGATCAGCGCGCCGCCGGCGGGCAGATCACCGATGTTCGTGCGCAGCGCCGCCGGGTTCATCGCGACGAGCACGTCGGGCTGGTCGCCGGGGGTGTGGATGTCGAGGCTCGAGAAGCTGATCTGGAAGCCGCTGACGCCGGGCAGCGAGCCGGCCGGCGCGCGGATCTCGGCCGGGAAGTCGGGCAGCGTGCTGATGTCGTTGCCGAAGACCGCCGTCGTCCGCGTGAACTGGGTTCCCGTCAGCTGCATCCCGTCGCCGGAGTCGCCGGCGAAGCGGATGGTTACCCGCTCGAGCTCGTGCGGGTGGGCCTCCTTGTGCGTCGTCGTTTCGGTCGTCACGCGCCTTCGGGCTCCTCCATCAATTGGTGCGGCCGCGGCGGCAGGTTGAGAATCTCCTGCGGGAACGCCTCGGCGACGTATTCGAGGAGATCCTGCTGGCGCAGCAGGCCGACGAGATCGCCGTCCTCGTCGACGAGTGGCACGTTGCGATAGCCGCCGCGCTCCATCATCTGCATCGCCTCGAGCAGCGTCGCGTCAGGACGCAGCGTGTCAGGCTCGGCGGTCATGAAGTCGTCGACGGGGCGGCTCAGGTCGAGGTTGTGGCCGAGGACGCGAAGCAGGACGTCGCGCTCGGTCAGGATGCCGCGCAGGCGCCGGCCGTCGCAGATCACGACTGCCTCGCCGCGGCCCTCGCGCATCACGCCCAGCGCCTCCGCCAGCGGCACGCCCGTGGCGACGGTGCGCGGCTCCGGACGGGCCAGCACGCGCACGAGCTCGGTGCGCAACTCGGCGCGGCTTACGCCGGCAGCCGTATCCGTCGGCGTCTTGGTTCGCGGCGCCTCGGGACCCGTCGAGGCCGTCTCGAGAACGTCGGCAACTTCTGACATGGGCTACCGATTCTACTCCCGCCGCCCGTCGAAGCCAGCCGCCCGACCCTTGGGCGCCACTAGAAGGCGGATGAAACGTCATGCGGCCGCGTGCAGCCGGTGCGCAACCGGCGCTGGGCGATCCTGTGACGCGTGGCGGCCGTGCCGACCGGAACGGCCGCTGCTGCCATTCGAAGAAGGAGGAAAAGCATGGGCAACGAGCATCAGAGCGAGGGCAAGCTCGAGCAGATGAAGGGCGAGATCAAGGAGAACGTGGGCAAGGCCATCGACAACGAGCAGATGGAGTACGAAGGCAAGCTGGAGCAGGGCAAGGGCGAGGTTCGCGAAGGCGTCGGCGACGTCCAGGAGGAGATCGACGAGCGCCGCTAGCCGAGCCGTTCAAGCTGGTTCCGGAAGACGTCGAGGCCGGGGCGCGTGGAGCGTCCCGGCCTCGCTTCAACTGCCTCTCGGCGACCGTGTCGTCAGCGCCGCGAGCCGAGGATGAGCATCAGGTAGTACAGGAACGTCAGCAGCGCCGTCAGCGCCGCCGCGACGTACGTCCAGCCGGCGGCACGCAGGACGGCCCTCGCGCCCTGCTCACGCTCGCCGATCAGGCCGAGCGGGCCGACGTAGGCGAGGGCCCTGTTGCTGGCCCCGAACTCGACGGGCAGCGTGATGAAGGTGAACGCGACGGCACCGGCGAAGAAGACCAGCCCGACGACGGCCAGGTTGAGGATGTTGAAGATCAGGCCGGCGATGATCAGCCACGGCGCTAGGCTCGAGCCGATCTGGGCGACCGGCACGACGAACTGGCGCAGCGCCATCGCCGGGTCGCGCCGGTGATCCTGCTCGGCATGGCCCACCTCGTGGGCGATGACTGCCGCCGCCGCGACCGACAGCCTGCCGCCACCATGGTCGGCGTAGCTGAGCGTCTGCTCGAGCGGGTCGTACTGACCCATGCCGCGGTCGCCCGCGACCGCCGAGCTGACGCGCAGGATCTTGCCGCGCGGGTCGTAATGGTCGGTCAGGTGGCCCGGCGTGGGCTCGACCCTGACGTGGTTGAGCCCCTGCCGGTTGAGCAGGTAGCGCGCGAAGTCGAAAGCCGACATGCGGATGCCCGAGTCGATCTTGTCCCACTTGTTGTAGGTCGACCGCACGCGCCACGCCGCCCAGCCCGTCAGGAGCAGCGTGGGCAGAAGAACGAGCAGAAGGTAGGGCAGCAGCCCCTGCAACACCGGAGTGTCCTCCATGAAGGTCAACGATGAACTGCGCGGCGCGAACGCATCCGCGCCTGATAAAGGTACACCGTCCGCCGGGCCGCTCCGGCTGGTACGGCTGGGGGGTGCCGTCTACTACGTCGTCACGGGCATCTGGCCGCTCCTCCACATGCCCAGCTTCGAGCTCGTCACCGGTCGCAAGCGCGACCGCTGGCTGGTCCAGACGGTCGGCGCGCTGGTGGCGGTCATCGGTGCCGCTCAGTTGAGCGCGCTGCGCCGGCGGCCACCGCCCGAGCTGCGTGGGCTGTCTGCCGGCGTCGCGCTGGCCCTCGCTACGGTCGAGCTTTTCCACTGGCGGCGCGGCACGATCAGCCTCGCCTACGCGCTCGATGCGCTGGGCGAGCTGCTGCTGGCCGCCGCCTGGGCGGCCGGCGAACCAGCGGCCCGCGGGCAGCCGGTCAGCGGACCGGCGCCGCCTCGGCGCGATGCTCGTCCGAGCCCAGCGGCGCCAGCTGCGGCGTTCCGCGGCCCTGCGCATGGGCCAGGTAGAGCGCGCTGTTGATCAAGCCGATGTGGCTGAATGCCTGCGGGAAGTTGCCCAGGAAGGCGCCGCTGCGCGGATCGATCTGCTCTGACAGCAGGCCGACGTGGTTCGCCCGCCGGCACAGCCGCTCGAACAGGTCGTGCGCCTCGTCGCGGCGGCCTGACATGGCGAGCACGTCGATCAGCCAGAAGGTGCACAGGACGAAGGCGCCCTCCTCGCCGGACAGGCCGTCGTCGGCGCGGTAGCGGTAGACGAGGCCTTCCTCGGTCAGCTGCTCGAGCGTCCGGTCGATGGTGCCCTGCACGCGTGCGTCGTCGAAGGGCAGCAGCTCGTGCAGCGGGATGAGCAGGCTCGACGCGTCGAGGGCCGTCGTCTCGAAGTGCTGTGTGAAGGCGCCGACCTCGGTGTTGTAGCCGCGCTCGAGGATCAGCTGCCGGGCGCGCTCGCGGGTCTCGCGCCAGCGATCGGTGCCGCCGCTGATCCAGCCGCGCCGGGCAAGGTGCAGGGCGCGGTCGAGGCCGACCCACACCAGCAGCTTGGAATGGACGAAGTGCTGCTCCGGTCCGCGCATCTCCCAGATGCCGCTGTCCTTCAGGTCGACGGCGGCGCACGCCTCGTCGGCCAGCCAGCCGAGGAAGCGGCGGACGTCCTCGTCGAGCTCGATCCCGGCACGGGCCAGCTCGTAGGCGCCGTCGAGCAGCTCGCCGTAGACGTCGAGCTGGCGCTGCGGCGCGGCGCCGTTGCCGATGCGCACCGGCCGCGAGCGGCGATACCCCTCGAGGTGCTCGAGCTCCGATTCGGGCAGCTCCTTCTCGCCGTGGATGCCGTACATGATCTGGACCGCGCGGCCCGCGGCGTCGTGGGCCTGGGCAACGCGCTCGACCCAGTCGAGGAAGTCGACCGCCTCGCGGACGTGGCCGACGGCGCTCAGCGCCTGCGCCGTCAGCGACGCGTCGCGGATCCAGGTGTAGCGGTAGTCCCAGTTGCGCACGCCGCCGATCCACTCGGGCAGCGACGTCGTCGGCGCCGCGACGATGCCGCCGCTTTCGGCGAAGACGGTCAGCTTGAGCGCCAGCTCGGAGCGGACGACGAGCGGCGCCCACTCGCCGGCCCAGTCGTGGCGATCGCCGTGCTCCTTGGCCACCCAGCGGCGCCACGTGGCGAGCGTCTCGTGCAGCGCCTCCTCGGCGGCGGAGAGGCCCTCGTGCTCGGGCTGGCCGTCCCAGCTCGTGACGAGCGCCAGCCGCCGGCCCTCGTCCAGCCGAAGCGTCGTGCGCGCCCCTCCATCGGGCCCGCGCTCGATCTCGGCGTCGGGCGGCAGTCCGCGCAGGTAAAGCCGGCGCTGGCCGTCGGCGGCGACCAGCCCGTGCGGCGTCCGCTCGATGCGCGTCGCCGTCCGTCCGTAGTCGAGCCGCGGCGACCACTCGATCTCGACCGCCGGCGACCCGCCCTCGGCGTCGACGAGGCGATGGATCTCAGTCGGCGCGCGCGACCCGCCGCGGCCGTCGATGTTGCCGCTCAACGGCATGAAGTCGGTGACCCGCAACCGGCCGCGATCGGTGTCGAAGCGTGTCTCGAGGACGTTCGTCTCGCCGACGTAGCGCTGCTCGCCGCGCACCTCGCCGCGCGACCCGCCCGGCGGCGCCAGGCGGAAGTGGCCGCCACGCTCCACGTCGACGATGGCGCCGAAAACGCTCGGGCTATCGAAATGGGGCAGGCACGCCCAGTCGATGGAGCCGCTTCGGCCGACCAGCGCCGCGGTGCGCAGATTGCCGATGGCGGCGTAATCCTCGATGGGCAGATAGCCCGCGTCAGTCACTCGAGCGGCTCGGTTGCACGATCCCAACTATGCCGCGGCCGCCGTCTTGGTGCGCTGCCCGCCGGCCTCGGCGGCGAAGTCGCGGATGATCCGCGCGAACTTGCCGGGTGCCGTGAAATTGAGCGCGTGCGGCTCGCCGCGGACGACCTCGAGGCGGCCATCGGGCAGCAGCTCGGTGACGGTCTCGGCCCAGGCCTGTGGCACGATCGGGTCGAGTGCGCCGCGGACGACGAGAGTCGGCATCGACATTCGCGGCAGGCGCTCCTCTGGCGCGTCGGCGAGCGCCATCTCGAAGGTGTGCAGCGCGCGCCTGATGCCGGCGCGCGCGTAGTCGCGCAGCATGATCGGCATCATGCCGACCTCGTAGGGCAGCTCCCGCCCCCAGCGCGCGAGCGACACGAGCCGGCTTCGTGCCGCGGGGTCCATCGTCGGGCTGACGAGCACCGCTCGCTCGATCAGCTCCGGCCGCCGGACGGCGAGCAGCGAGACGATCTGCGTGCCCAGCGAGCAGCCGACGACCGCCGCCCTGCCGAGGCCGACCTCGTCCATCCACCAGCCGAGGTAGTCGGCCTGGCGGTGGAGCGGGTACTGCTGCGGCGGCTTGGCGCTGCGGCCATAGCCGGGCAGGTCGGGAGCATACGTCGGCTGATCGCGTCCCAGCTCGCCCATCGCCGGCTCGAGGAAGGCGCTCGAGATGGCGAGCCCGTGGACGAGGACGATCGGCAGGCCCGCGCCGTCCCCCGCGACGGACTGGCGGGCGTGCATCGGCAGGCCGTGGACGAGGTCGTAACGGCTGCGCACTTCGGGCTTGTCACGGGCCATGGCGGGGTACCCCCAGTCGGCGAGTTGGTGTCCAGGCTCGGGCTGTCAGGCACCTTGTAGCCCGCCCGGCGTGCCGGGTGCGGAACACCCGCTTCCCGTCCTGTCGCATCGGCCTTGCACCGGTCGACGTGACGGTGGGGCTACACTCGCGCAACGTTTCGGGGGTCAGGCGCGTCCTGTCCGTGGCGCCTGCGGTACCTGCATCTGTACGCACGAGGTTGTGACGATCGTCTTCACCGAGCCGACGCCGACGCATCGCTCCGTGGCGCGGCCTCGGCTGCTACCCGACAGGCAGCGCTGGCGAGTGCCGCTCCATCCGCTGGCCGAGGCCGCCACACGCGTCGCCTTCGCCTACCTGCGCGACCAGCACGGAATGCGTGCGTCGCGACCCCTGGGACTGTACCTGGCGCGCTCGACGTACTTCCTCCTGGCCGGCCGGATCGTGCCGGCGCTCGAAGCGCGGATGAGCGGCCTGCACGTCGTCGTCAGCACCGCCGACCGGACCATCGCCCGCTCCGTCTACGCCTGCGGCGACTGGGACCCGCTGCTCGTCGGAACGGTCTTCGACGCGCTCGACCGCTGGGGCCACGCCTATCGCGGCACGACGTTCGTCGAGATCGGGGCCAACTTCGGGGTCTACTCGCTGCCGGCAGTTGTCGACTACGGCTTCGACCTAGCCATCGCCTACGAGCCCGAACCGGCGGCCTTCAAGCTGCTCTCGCGCAACATCGCGCGGAACGGCCTGGCCGGTCGCGTCCGCGCCGTGCCACGAGCACTGTCGAAGCGGCCGGGAAGCGTGCTGCTCAGCCGCAGCTCGAACAACGCCGGCGACAACCGCATCGTGCGTGGCTCGGCGCTGGACGGTGCGGACAGCATCGCGGTGCACGCGTCGACCTTCGACGAGGAGGTCGCCGGCGGCACGATCCGGCTGTCGGAGGTGGGCCTCGTCTGGCTCGACGTGCAGGGCCACGAGGCGGAGGTCCTCGCCGGCGCGCGCAGCCTGCTCGCGACCGACATCCCGGTCGTGCTCGAGTACTCGACGGTGATGATGAGCAGGACGGACAGGCAGCTGCTGCACGAGATCGTCGCCGACAACTACCGCGCCGTGGTCGACCTCGGCTGGGCTGCGCTGACCGGTCGCATTCGCTTCCAACCGGCGTGGGCCATCCGCCAGCTCGTGCCTGCCGGCCGCGCGCTGGAGACCGACCTGCTGCTGCTGTAAGCGCCGGCGGCGGGCTCGTCGGCCGCCGCGCGTGCCCGTCGGCCGTCGCCAGCGTTGTCGCGGGCGTGAAATGCGGCGACTGCCACCGGATTCACGCGGGCAATCGCCGGCGGCGCAACTTCCTTGCGCATCACCGACGGCTGACGCCGGCGGGCAAGTCACCGAAAGGGGGACGCGATGACCGAGAGAGAGCGAGAGCCGGACATGGAGCGTGATTTCGATTACGGGCAGCCCGGCAGCGAGGATGTCGGGAGCGAGACCGACCGCGAGCTGGGCGGCACCGGCACCGACTACGGCACGCCCGAGGGCGGCACGCTTGACCTGGGCGACCAGGACGAGTGGAGCGAGCAGTCTCCCGACGAGGAGCGCGGCCTGTAGGCGAACGGCAAAAGCAGCAGTCACGAAGGCCGGGCGCACGCCCGGCCTTCACGCATGTCGCCCGCGTACCATGGGCGCCGATGTCCTCTCCCGGATTGGCACCGCCGCGCCCGCCGCGCGCCGTTCCATTGCTGGCGGCGGTGCTCGCCGCAGCGCTCGGTGGCTGCACCGCCGCGCCGGTCGTGAGCCCGCCGGCCACGACGCCCGCTGCTGCCACGCCGGCCGCCTCACCGACCGCTGGGGGCCCTGTCGCGACCGCCACTCAGACACCGGCCACTCCGCCCGCCGGTAGCCCGCCGCCGGCCGGTGCCGGTTGGCACTACCTGGCCGACTTCCCGGCCGGCCGGGCCATCGAGGTTTCGGCGGTCGTCTCCCGCGGTGAGGGCTTCCTCGCCGTCGGCTTCGAGCCGGCAGCGGGGGAGGGCTTCGGCGGGCGGCGCAACGGCGTCGTCTGGACGAGCGCCGACGGGCGGACGTGGGAGCGGGCCCGGCCCGCCGGCTGGGACGACTTCGCGCCGCTGCACCTGGCCAGCCTGGCCGAGACGCTGTACGCCTTCGGCCGCTACTCGATCTGCCTCGAGTTCAGCGAGGAGGAGGACTGCCAGGACGCGCCCGATGCCGGCATCGCCGCCTGGCGCTCGACCGACGGCGCGGCCTGGCACCGCCTGCCGGTGCCCGAATCGATGCGCCTGGCGATCCTCGACGGGGTCGCCGTCGGGTTGGACCAGCTGGTCGCGTACGGCAGCAGCGGTGAGGAGCTCCTCGCCGTCGCGTGGCTGTCCGGCGACGGCGAAACCTGGACCGAGATCACCGACGTGGCGGCGGTCGACCCGATCAGCGCGCTTGGCGCCGGTCCCGACCGGCTGGTCGCCTTTGGCACGCGTTACCTTCCACTCGAGGACGATGTCGAGACGCTCGCCGGCTATTCCGACGGCGGCGCCTTCCAGGTCGGCCACCTGCCGGCCGACCAGCGCGGGACGGTCCAGTCCGCGGCCTGGGGGTCGGCCGGCTTCGTCGCCGTCGGGCAGCCCTTCTTCGCGACGCCGGACGCCGTCAACGCGATCGCGCTGGTGTCCGCTGACGGGATCACGTGGAGCGCCGCCTCCCCGCCCGACCTGCCCGCCGGCGCCGCCTTCCAGCACGTCCTCGCGCTCGCCGGCGCTTACCTGGCGATCGGCTCCGAGCCGCTCGCCGAGGAGTTCGATCGCGAACGGGCGTCGGCGTGGTACTCGCTCGACGGCCTCGCATGGCGGGACCACGGCGACCTCGGTGGCGGTGCCTTCCGCCAGCTGAGCAGCTCGGCGGTGGGCAGCGGTGGTGCCGTCGTCTTTGCGACCGACTTTGCCGAGGCCGACGAGGAGGAACTGTTCGACGACGCCGAGGGCACCATCCACGCTTGGTTCGCCGGCCCCGAGTCGCTGCCCTAGCCGAAATCGCTGGCGCTCGGCGATGGCTGTAGCTCAGCCGGCCAGCCGCGCGGCCGCTTCCCTGAGCATCTCGAGCTTCTTGGGGAACGCGAAGCGGATCTTCGTCCGGCCCAGCTCCGGCCGCGAGTAGAACGACGAGCCGGGCACCGGCGCGACGCCGCGCTCGGCGGTCAGCCGGCGCGCGAAGGCGACGTCGTCCTCGTCGGTCAGGCCACCGATGTCGGTCATGACGTAGTAGGCGCCGGCCGGCGCGAACGTCCGGAAGCCGGCTGCGTCCAGCGCCGGGAGCAGGACGTCACGCCGCTCGCGGTAGCCCTCGGCGAGGGCTGCGTAGTAGGTCCCGGGCAGTTCCATGGCGACCACGCCGGCGGCCTGCAGCGGCGCCGCCGCGCCGACCGTCAGGAAGTCGTGGACCTTGCGGATCGCGCCGGTCAATGCCGGCGCGGCGACGACCCAGCCGACGCGCCAGCCGGTGACAGAGTAGGTCTTGGACAGCGAGTTCACGGCCACCGTCCGCTGGGCCATGCCGGGCAGCGTCGCCAGCGGCAGGTAATCGCCGTCGTAGACCATGTGCTCGTAGATCTCGTCGGTCAGCGCGTAGGCGTCGTGCTGCGTGCACAAGTCGGCGATCAGCTCGAGCTCGTCGCGGCGAAAGAGCTTGCCCGTCGGGTTGTGCGGGTTGTTGACCACGATGGCCCGCGTCCGCGGCCCGAAAGCGGCGCGCAGCTCGTCCGGATCGCAGCGCCAGTCCGGCTCGTGCAGCGTGACGTAGCGCGGCACCGCCCCCGACAGCACCGCGTCCGGGCCGTAGTTCTCATAGAAGGGCTCGAACACGACGACCTCGTCGCCGGGGTCGAGCAGCGCCAGCATCGCCGCGATCATGCCCTCCGTCGCGCCGCAGGTGACCGTGATCTGAGTGTCCGGATCGACCTGCCAGTCGGGGTAGAAGCGAGCCGTCTTGGCCGCGATGGCCTGCCGGAAGTCGGCTGCGCCCCAGGTGATGGCGTACTGGTTGAGGTCGGCCTCGATGGCCGCGCAGGCGGCCTGCTTGAGCTCGGGCGGGCAGGCGAAGTCGGGGAAGCCCTGGGCGAGGTTGACGGCGCCGTGGCGCAGCGCCAGGCGGGTCATGTCGCGGATGACCGACTCGGTGAACGTCTCGGCGCGCTGGGCGACGCGGCTCATCGGCCGGATCATAGAACGTGCCGGCGGCCGGCCGGCGACCGTCAGTTCTCCGTGACGAGGACAGTGCCCTGCATGTCGTTCGGGTGGAGGCTGCAGATGTACTCGTACAGCCCCGGCTCGGCGAACGTGTGGCTGACGCTCTGCCCGGGCTGCATGAGCATCGCCTCGCCAGCGCCGATCTGGACGTTGTGCGTGAAGTTGTCGCTGTTCGTCCACGTCACCGTCGTGCCGGCCGGGACGGTGATCGCCGCCGGCTCGAAGCGGTACGACGGCGGCAGGTCGACGGTGTCCGTCGCCACCGGCGTGGCAGCTGGGGAACCTGTCCCGGCCGAGCAGGCGGCCGCGAGGAGGAGGGCGCCGACGGCCAGCCCGCTCAACCGGGAGTGGAGGACGGTCATCGGCTCTCGGCGGGTGCCCCGATCAGGCCGCGCTGGACGGCGCCGACGAAGACGCTGCCGAAGCCGAGCAGCACGAGCACCTCGCTGATCGTGTGCGCGAACAGGAACACCGTCCAGTCGAGGTGGTACGTCATGTAGCTGATCTCGGCGAGGGCGAAGAAGCTGAAGCCGAGGCCGAGCAGCGTTGCACCGGCCGCGAACGAGCGGTAGGCAAAGAAGGCTCCGGCGAGGAACAGCACGAGATGGATGGCCAGGAAGACGGCCGGCGGGATCTGGTTGACGAAATCTCCGAAGGGCATCAGCGCACTCCTTCCCTTGGCGCGGCCGGGTCCGGCCGGCGCGGCTTGCGGACGCCCCCGACGAGGACGCCCAGGTAGATCAGCACCATGCCGGCCAGCACGCCGACGTGGGCGGCGTACTCGAGCACGTCCATCACAGGCGAGGCCAGCCCGTGGTCGATGGCGACGTGGATGAGGACGTCGACGACGAGGGCGGCAGCCAGCCAGGCGAGGCCGGCACGGGCCAGAAGCGGCAGCCGGCCCAGCCAGCCCAGCGCTTCTATCATCAGCATCCGCTATCTATACACCTGCGGGCGCGCGGTGTCAACACTAAAGAGAAGAACGACTGGCTTTAGAATGGGGGCATGTCGTCCGAGAACCGTTCAGGCGTGGCTGCCGTCGCGCTGCTCGGTGAGCCCGTCCGCCGCGAGCTCTACGAGTGGGTCGTCGGGCAGGGCCGCGCCGTGAGCCGCGAGGAAGCGGCGGCCGGCACCGGCGTCTCGCGCTCGCTGGCCGCGTTCCACCTGGATCGGCTGGCCGATGCGGGCCTGCTGTCCGTCGAGTACCGGCGCCTATCGGGCCGGACGGGGCCGGGCGCCGGCCGGCCGGCGAAGCTGTACCGGCGGGCGTCGGATGAGGTCAGCGTGTCCTTGCCGCCGCGGACGTACGAGGCGGCGGCGCGGCTGCTGGCCGAGGCGGTCGAGGACGCACATCGTGATGTTCCGCCACCCGAGCTGCGTGAGGCGGCGGCGCGGGCGGGCCGCCAGACGGGCGCCGCGGCGCGCTGCTCAGCGGGGCCGCGCGCGGGTCGCCAGCGGCACCAGCAGGCGCTGCTCGAGGCGCTCGCCGAGCGCGGCTACGAGCCGGTCCTGGTGGGCGGCGAGATCCGGTTGCGGAACTGCCCGTTCCACGCGCTCGTCGAGGAGCACCGCCAGCTGGTCTGCGGCATGAACCTGGCTCTCACGGGGGGAGTGCTCGAAGGGCTGGGCGCTACGGAGGCCAAGGCGCGGCTGGAACCGGAACCTGGCTATTGCTGCGTGCGGATCGAGTCAGGTCCAGGGGCCTGAGCGCAGTGAGCGGAGGAGGTGGAGCGGGAGACGGGACTCGAACCCGCGACAGCCTGCTTGGAAGGCAGGAACTCTAGCCAACTGAGTTACTCCCGCTCGGACGGTGATCCCATCGCGGCGCTTCTGAGTTCGCGAGCGATGACAATTGCCACAGACGATATCGCACCTGGCGACCTCCGCCAATATCTGCTCAACCGTTGCACGTGCCCGCATCCTTGAAACCACGTAGCTTGATCGCTCGATCCCTGTGCTCGAAATCCATCGCCCGTGGTGGGAACGCCTCGCCGCACTCGGCACAGGGCCTGTCGCGAAGCATATCGAGCAATTGGGAGTGTTCCTGCCAAAGGGCTTTCTTACGCTGACCGGAGCGACCACGAGGCTGCGAGCGCTCGCGGGAACGTGCCGCGTCAGGCGTCCGTATCCGATGGCAGTTGACGCAGACGACGTCGCACTTGGCCACCTCGTCTAACAGCTTCCGCTGCGACATCAGCATCGCTCGGCCGGTCATCAGGTTGAACGACTTGGTGGACGGATCGCGGTGGTCGAAGTCGATCTGGTGTGGTTCGAACCGGCCGCCGCAGTCGGCGCACGGCACTCGCCGAAGCTCGCGCAGCATGTGCACCGTGCCGTCCTGCCGAAGGCGTACGCGTGCGATCTCGATGTCGCGGTTGCGCCAGCAGTACGCGACATTCGCCGCCCGCTGGCTGGGACGCTTCCGCTCGAGCATGGCCCCAGTATAGAACATCCGTTCTTTCTCCGCGCGTCACCATTGCCACCGCCAGACGGCCCGCGGCTCGGCCACCCGTACACTTGATCGGCGATGCAGATCTGTGCCGAGTGCGGCGAATCGAACCCCGGGCGCTTCAGGGAGTGCGCCTTCTGCGGCAAGCCGCTGGCCGCTCCGGCCGAGGCGACCGAGGAGCGCAAGGTCCTGACCGTCGTCTTCTGCGACCTGAAGGGCTCGACCGTCCTCGGCGAGATGCTCGACCCCGAGTCGCTGAGCGACGTGCTCGAGCTGTACTTCACGGCGATGACGCGCGTCCTCGAGCGCCACGGCGGGTCGATCCAGAAGTTCATCGGCGACGCGATCGTGGCCGCCTTCGGCATCCCGCTGCTGCACGAGGACGACGCCCTGCGCGCCGTCCGTGCCGCGGCCGAGATGATCGACCAGCTCGGCCGGCTGAACCAGCGCCTCCAGACCGGCTACGGCGTCACGCTCGGGGTGCGCATCGGCGTCCACACCGGCGAGGTCCTGGTGCGCACGCCGGCCGCCGGCCAGCAGATCCTGACCGGCGACACGATGAACACCGCCGCCCGCCTGGAGCAGAACGCCGGCGACGAGCAGGTGCTCATCGGCCAGCCGACGTACCGCCTCGTCCGCGACGCGGTGGAGGTCGAGCCGCTGCCTCCGATCGAGGTCAAAGGCAAGGCCGAGCCGGTTGCCGCCTACCGCCTGCTGCGGGTCTTCGGCGACGAGCAGGCGTCGCGCCGTCACGACGCGCCCATCGTCGGACGGCAGGAGGAGCTGGATGCGCTGCGCTCCGCCTACGAGCGGGCAGCGAGCGAGCGGCGCTGCGTCCTGGCGACGGTTCTCGGCGAGGCCGGCGTCGGCAAGAGCCGCCTCGTCCGCGCGCTGCTCGACACCGTCGCGAAAGAGGCGCGCGTCCTGCGCAGCCGGTGCCTGCCCTACGGCGAGGGCATCACCTTCCTGCCGCTGCTCGGCGTCATCCGCGAAGCGGCCGGCATCAGCCAGGATGACGCGCCCGAGGTCGCGACGGCCAAGCTCGACCGCCTGACCGGCAACGCGGAGGTGACGCGGCGCCTTGCATCGGCCGTCGGCTGGTCGAAGGAGGCGCTGCCCGTGGCGGAGGTCTTCTGGGCCGCCCGCGAATTGCTCCAGTCGCTGGCCGCGCAGCAGCCGGTGGTTGTCGTCATCGACGACGTTCACTGGGCCGAGCAGAGCCTGCTCGAGCTGGTAGAGCACCTCGTCGAAAGCGTTGGCGGCGTGTCGGTGCTGCTGTTGTGCACCGCTCGGCCGGACATGCTCGAGCGGCATCCCGACTGGAGCGACGGCGAGCGGGCCAACCGACTTCTTCTCGAGCGCCTGCCCGACGAGGCGGCGGCGGAGGTCATCGGAAACCTGCTCGGCGGCGTCGCCGTGCCCGACGATGTACGGGGCAGGATCATTCGCGCCGCCGAGGGCAACCCGCTCTTCGTCGAGCAGCTCGTCTCGATGCTCATCGACAGCCGGCTGCTCGTGGAGGTCGACGGCGGCTGGCAGACCGGCGGGTCGCTCGACCAGCTGCAGGTGCCGCCGAGCATCCACGCGCTGCTGACAGCGCGCCTCGACATGCTCCACCCGCAGGAGCGCGCGGTCGTCCAACCGGCAGCGGTCATCGGCCTGGAGTTCGGCTCGCCGGCCGTTCGTGATCTTGTGCCCGAGCCCGTCCGCGACGCGGTCGGGATTCACCTCGCGACGATGGAACGCAAACAGCTCGTGCGACCGACGATCGCCGGCGAGGGCGAGCTCGAGGACTACCGCTTCCATCACATCCTCATCCGCGACGCCGCGTATCAGCGCGCGCTGAAGCGGACGCGGGCCGAGCTGCATGAGCGCTTCGCCGACTGGCTGCTGGCGTGGGATGGCCAACGCGGGCGTGCCGGCGAGCACGACGAGCTCGTCGGCTACCACCTCGAGCAGGCGTTCATCTATGGCGGACAGCTCGGGCCCATCGACGAACAGGTGGCGACGCTCGGCGCGCGGGCGGCCGACAAGCTGGCGGCGGCCGGCCTTCGTGCGTTCACCCGCGGCGACCTGCCCGCCGCCATCAACCTGCTCGGGCGAGCAGTGGCGACCCTGCCCGAAGGACACCCGCGGCGCCTCGCCCTGCTGCCGGATCTCGGCGAGGCGACGATGGAGACAGGCGAGTTCGAGAGAGCCCTCACGATCCTGGCCGAGGCCGAGCAGCTAGCTGCCATGGAGGCAAACGGCCCGGCTGCCGCGCGAGCACGCCTGATCCATCTGCTGGTCGACTTCTACGCGACCGGCGACGAGGCGTGGACCGAGCGCGTGGAGGCGGAGACGGCGCGAGCTATCCCGATCTTCGAGGCTGTCGGCGACGAGGCGGGACTGGCCACCGCCTGGCGCCTGCGCTACGCCGTCGAGGGCCTGGCCCTGCGCTTCGACGCGGCGGCCGAGGCGGCTGAGCACGTCATCCACCACGGCGAGCGCGCAACGGACACGCGCCAGCAGCGCCGCGGCTCGGTCGGCTGGGCGCTGTCGGCCGTCCACGGCTCGACGCCGGTGAGTGCCGGGATGGCGCGCTGCGCCGAGCTCATCGAGCTCGTCGAGGGCGACCGCCGCTCACAGGCCACGATCCAGCTGTGCCTCGCCCAGCTGTCGGCGATGGCGGGGCAGATCGATGAGGCACGCAGGCTCTATCGAAAGGCGCAGGCGATGATGCTCAGCCTCGGCCAGAGTTTCCTCGCCGCCTCGACGTCGACTTACTCGGCAGCCGTCGAGATCCTCGCCGACGACCTCGCTGCAGCCGAGTCAGAACTCCGCCGCGACCACGATCGGCTGCGCGAGCTGGGTGAGAACTACCTGCGCTCCTCGATCGCCGGCCTGCTCGCGCGCGTGCTGGCCATCAGCGGCAAGGGCCACGACGCCGAGCACTTCGCCCTCGAGGCGAAGTCGATCGCCGCGCCGGGTGACATCGACGCCCAGGTCCTCTGGCGCTCGGCGCTCGCCCGCCGCCGCGCCGCGCAGGGAGAGCACGGCGAGGCGGTGGCGCTGGCCGACGAGGCCGTCGAAATGGCCGGCCAGACGAGCGCCATCCTGCTGCAGGCGCAGGCGCTGGTCGATCGCGCGGCGGTGCTCGTCGCCGCCGGACGCCCGGCCGATGCCGCGGCCGATCTGGCCGAGGCGCTCGAGAGCTGTCGCGCCAAGGGCAATCGCGCCGAGGCAGAAAGTATCGCCCGGCTCGTGGCCGAGCTGGCCGACGCTCGGACGCCGGCCTAACAGAAGCCCGGCCGCGGACTAGAAGCCACCGAGCCGGCCATTGTGCGGTAGCTGGACGTAGACCTCGACCCGCATATTGGCGCCGCTGCCCACCCAGTACGGCTCGAAGCAGGCGGGCAGGCCGCTCGTCGCGCAGCCGGTGACGTTCGGTGGGAAGGTGCATTCCCCGTCGCTCTCGTGGACGATGTCGAGCGTGCTCGGGTTGAGCCCGGGCTGGGATGCGAACCTGATCACGACGGCCACGGGCGAGTTGCCGCCGGCGATCGTCATGTCGACCGCGTGGCCGAAGCCGTTGATCGCGCCAGTGGAGCACGCCACGACCGGGTCGACGTGGCCGTAGGCGACGGCGTAGGCAGCCGCCTGCTGTGGGACCGACAACGTCGTCAGCTGCTGGCTGCCGATGGTCGGGAAGGTCTGTGCGTCGGCGTCGAACTGCCAGCCGCCGTAGAACTCTGCTGACGCCGGCATCACCGCGACGGGCTGGCTCGTCCCGGTCGGCCAGGTGTCCTGCTTGGCGCCGGGCGTGCCGTTCTTGGCATCACCGGAGAACGCGCCGCTGAACGTGACATCGCCGCTCACGAGCGCGCGATAGACGATGACGAGGTCGACGCTCGCGCCGGCGGCGAGGCTGCCGAAGTTGCAGGTTACGGCGGTCGGGTCGCTGCCTTCCATGCACGGGGGTGTCGCCCAGTAGAAGCTCGCCGGCAGGGCGTTGGGCCCGCTGACGGCACCGTTGAACTGGAACTGGGTGATCGTGCTCTTGCCGCTGTTCGTGAACTGGACGCGGAAGGCCATCAACTGGTCGAGCGAGACGGCCTCTGTGAGCGTCGTCAGCGTCGGTGCCAGGCCGGTGCCCTTCGCTCCGAACACCTGCAGCGGCGCGGCCAGCAGCACGGCCAGAGTAACGATGGCGAGGATCGCCCGCAGGCGTCCCCTGAACAGAGGAACTTGCACGTGATCCCCTCCTCGCGATTGGTACGGTGCCAGAAGCGACAAGAGTACTATCTACGCTCGCCTGCGCATGCTCGAACTTCGGCGAGAGCGGTACACCACCGTTGCTTCCCGTCACCGCCTTGGGCGCGGGCGATCGCCTCGCTCGAGACGGACGACCAGCCCCTCGTCGCCGGCCAGCGCCGCGTCGGGCTCGAAACGCTCGCCCTCGCGCTGGTGTGACGTCGCCACCTCGATCCGGCCGCGCATGTCCAGCGTCGCGGCGGGCAGCGACGCTGGGCCGCCGGCGAGGTTGAGCGCGATCAGGTAGCGCCGCTCACCGTCCGTTCGGAGGTACGCCAGCGCCGAGCCGGCACGGCCGAGGTCCTGCCACGCGCCGGAGTGGAGGGCACGCTCTCGCCGGCGCAGGTCGAGCAGCCGGCGGTGGAGCGAGAGCACCGAGTCGGGATCGTCACGCTCTGCCTCGACGTTGATCTCGCCGACGGCCGGCCCGACGGGCAGCCATGGCTGACCGCTGGTGAAGCCGGCCGTCGGTCCCGGCTGCCAGCGCATCGGCGTACGCGCCATGTCGCGGCTCATGCCCGCCTCGCGCAGGCCTTGTGGATCGCGCTGCGCAGACGGCGGCAGCTCGACGTCGCTCATGCCGATCTCGTCGCCGTAGTACAGCGTCGGCGTGCCGCGCAGGGTCAGCAGCAGCATCGCCGCCACGCGCGCCTGCGCCGCGCCCAGTCGCGACGCGACGCGCGACACGTCGTGATTGCCGAGCACCCAGTTGGGCCACGCGCCATCGGGCAGCAGCGTCTCGTAGCGCACCACCGCCTGGTGGACCCTGTGCGGGTCCCAGGCAAGGTTGATCAGCTGGAAGTTGAAGGGCAGGTGCAACCCGGTCAGCTCCTCGCCGTAGTACGCCACCAGCCGCTTGGGCGGCAGCCAGATCTCGCCGACGAGCACCTTCGCGTCGAACTCGTCGGCCGTCCGGCGCAGCAGCCTCATGATCTCGTGGATCTGCGGCCCGTCGCCCCACAGCTGCCGCCGGCGGGCACGCGCCGAGCGCTCCGGATCGGCGCCCACGCGGCGGTCGATTTCCTCGCCGGCGTGGACCTGGCGCAGCTCGTTCCGCTTCGACAGCAGGTGGACCACGTCGAGGCGCAGGCCGTCGACGCCGCGCTCGAACCAGTAGCGCATGGCGTCGGTCATCGCGGCGCGCACTGCCGGGTTCGTCCAGTCCAGATCCGGCTGCTCCTTCAGGAACGAGTGGAAGTAGTACTGGCCGGTCGGTTCGTCCCACTCCCACGCGTCGCCGCCGAAGACGCTCTGCCAGTTGTTGGGGGGCGAGCCGTCTGGCCGCGGGTCGCGCCAGATGTACCAGTCGCGGTGCTCGGCCTCGCGCGACGAGCGGGCGTCGACGAACCAGGGGTGCCGGTCGGAGGTGTGGTTGGGCACGAAGTCGAGGATCAGGTGCATCCCGCGCCGGTGCAGGTCCTCGATCAGGCGATCGACGTCGGCCAGGCTGCCGAAGAGCGGGTCGACGCCGGTGTAGTCAGCGACGTCGTAGCCGAAGTCGGCCATCGGTGACGGGTAGATGGGCGTGATCCAGATGCCGTCGATGCCCAGCCAGTCGAGGTAGTGCAGGCGGTCCCTGATGCCGGCGAGATCGCCCACACCGTCGCCGTCGGCGTCGGCGAATGAGCGGACGTAGACCTCGTACATCACGCCGCGGCGCCACCAACTATCGGTCACGTATCAGCTCGCGGCCTGATAGGCGATTGTGATCGGCGCCGACCACCGTGGCGGGCGTGTCTGAAACGCCGCCCGGCCGACCCTGCCGCTGGCCCGAGCGCGCGCATGATGCTCGGGCGAGAGAGGAGAGATGCATGACGCACGATCATCATGACCGCGACGTCATCGTCGAGCGTGGCGGTGACGGCAGCGGCGTGGGCATGATCATCGGGATCATCCTCGCCGTGATCGTCGTTCTGGCCGTGATCTGGTTCTTCTTCATGGGTGGCCTCGAAGGCGCACCGGGGGAGCAGACGCAGCCCGACCAGCAGATCGAGATCCAGCCGCCTGACGTCCAGCCGCCCGGTGACGGTGGCGGCGACGGCGGCGGCTGAGCCACCGCCTCCAGGACAGCCGATGGCCACGGTCCGCAGCGACCGTGGCCATCTTGTTGTGCCGCGCGGCACGCCTCCCTGGCGTTGCCCGATCAGCGGCGCAGAGCCTCGAAGGTTAGCGCCGTGACGATGCCGTAGGCGGCATGCGGGATGACGTCGGCGGCCCAGTCGGCGGCCTGCCATGTCTGGGGATCGGTCAGCCCCAAGCGTGTCGCCGGCACGTCGGACGCGACCATCGCCGCGCCGCCCAGCAGCCCGGCGGTGAGCCACAGCGGCGGTCGTGGAAGTATCAACCTGACGATGCCGTAGCCCAGCCCGAGTCCCAGGCCGTTGGCGTAGCCGAGCAGCGCGCCAAGTGCCTCCTTGCGGTGCTCGACCTGCTCCGGCGTCGCCCCCGGCGAGCCCGATCCCCCTTCCGCCGGCATACCTTCGGCGGTGCCCTCGGTTGGAGCGCCGTCGCTGCCGACCTCGGCCAGCTCGAAGTCGAGGCGCAGGTCCAACTCCTCGGCCAGCTTGCCGGCAACCTTTGCCGGCAGCTGGCTCGGCGGCCGGCCGCGGACGAGCATGTCGAGATACGCCGCCACGTTGAGAGCCACCGTGCCGGCCGCTCCTGCGGCCAGGCCGGCGACGAGCCTGTTGGGCATGGGCTGTCCTCCGCGGGGGTGAGTGAGCCACTCGATGGTGGCCGCTCGAGGCTGACGCGCGCGCTCGCGGCGACCGGCGACTCGTCAATGCGCCGTTGCAGTCGGCGGCGCTGTGCCCGTCAGGCCGGCTCGCCGCGCTCGATCGCCTCGAGGTGGGCGATCTTGGCGATGCGCTGGACGTGCCGACCCCCCTGGAACTCGCCGCCGACGAAGGCTGCAACGCAGGCCAGCGCCACCTCATTGCCGACGATCCGCGCGCCGAGCGCCAGCACGTTGGCGTCGTTGTGCTCGCGTGCCAGCCGGGCGGTGACCGGTTCGCTGGCCTCGGCGCAGCGGATGCCGCGGATCTTGTTGGCGACGATCTGCTCGCCGGTGCCGCTGCCGCCGAGGACGATGCCCAGCCGGCACTCGCCGGCGGCGACAGCCCGCGCCGCGGGCGCGATGACGTCGGGGTAGTCGACTGGCGCCCGGTCGTCGACGCCGAAGTCGACCACCTCGTGGCCGGCCTCCCTCAGCCAGTCGGCGATCGGGCCCTTTAGCGGCAGGCCGGCGTGGTCGGACGCGATGGCGACGCGCATGGCCTCAACCGTAGCACCCGCGGCTGCCACCCTCCGGCCCCCCGGCGCGAACTTGCAAGGAGGTTGCGCCTGAGCAGCGGAAGGCGGGAAGTGACGGCGCGAGCGGGGCGCGCTATCGTGCGCTGAATGCTGCAGAACTCGTTTCGGCTGTTCACCATCCGCGGCATCGAGGTCGGCGTTCACTACAGCTGGCTGATCATCTTCTTCCTGCTGACCTGGTCGCTCAGCGCGTTCGTCTTCCCGCAGCTGCTGCCCGACATCCCGACCATCGAGCACTGGATCCTCGGCGCCGTGGCGGCGCTGCTGCTCTTCGCCTCGGTGCTCGTCCACGAGCTGGCTCACTCGTTCGTCGCCCGGGCGCGTGGCCTCGACGCACGGTCGATCACGCTCTTCATCTTCGGCGGCGTGTCGAACCTCGGCGGTGAGGCCAAGCAACCCTCGACCGAGTTCCTCGTCGCGATCGTCGGGCCGCTGACCAGCTTCGCCGTCGCCGGTGTCGCATTCCTCATCGGGCTCGTCGTCGGCGAGCCGCGCACCGAGGCGGTCGTCTTCTACCTGACCTTCATCAACATCGTGCTCGGCGTCTTCAACCTGATCCCGGGCTTCCCGCTCGACGGCGGCCGCGTCCTGCGCGCCATCCTGTGGACGGCGACGGGCAGCATCCGGCGCGCGACCGAGATGGCTGCCATGGTCGGGCGGCTGGTGGCGTGGGGCCTGTTCGGTTTCGGCCTGTTCATGGTCCTCGGCGGCAACGCCATCGGCGGCATCTGGATGGCGGCGATCGCGTGGTTCCTGCACAACGCCGCCTCGACGAGCGTCCAGCAGGTCGTCTTCGAGACGAGGCTGAGCAAGATCCGTGCCGCCGACATAGTCCGCGGCGACGACTCGGCGGTCTCGCCCGAGATCACGCTCAACGAGCTGATCGAGAGCTACCTGCTGCCGCGCAACCGGCGCGCCATGCCGGTCGCGTGGGACGGCCGGCTGGTCGGCATCGTCACCCTCAGCGACATCACCAAGGTGCCGCCGGAGGAGCGCGGCCGCGTCCGCGTCGGCGACGTGATGGGCGGCCGCGACGGGCTGGTGACGGTCAACGCCAACGCCCGCGTGCGCGACGCCGTCGAGCTGCTGGCCGAGAAGGAGTTCGAGCAGCTGCCGGTGATGGACGGCGACCGCTTCATCGGCATGCTGACGCGGGCCGACGTGATGCGCCAGCTCCAGCTGCGCGAGGCGCTCGACGTCTGAGCTCAGTCTGCCCTACTCGGGCCGGCTGGTCGTCTGGGCCTCCCGCTCCTGGCGCGCATCGGCGGTTTCCTCGCCGGCCGGGTGAGTCTCGGCCGCCAGGCGTGCGGCCCCGGCCTCGGCGAAGGACTGCTCGATCCAGCTGACCGCCTGGTCGGGATCGTCGGTGCAGCGGAACAGGTCGACGTCGCGGGCGCCGATGTGGCCGCTCGCGGCGACCGGGCTGTGCAGCCAGTCGATGAGCGGCTGCCAGTAGTCGCTGCCCATCAGGATGATCGGGAAGTGATCGATCTTGCCCGTCTGGACCAGCGTCAGTGACTCGAACAGCTCGTCGAATGTCCCAAAGCCGCCGGGGAAGATGACGAACCCCTGAGCGTACTTGACGAACATCGTCTTGCGCACGAAGAAGTAGCGAAACCTGACCTCGAGCGTGCACCACGGGTTGGTGCCCTGCTCGTGGGGCAGCTCGATGGCCAGGCCGACCGACTCACCGCCCGCCTCGGCGGCGCCCTTGTTGGCGGCGGCCATGATGCCCGGCCCGCCGCCGGTGATGACCGTGATGCCGCGGCGGGCGAACCTCGCGGCGACCGTCTCGGCGAGCTCGTACATCGGGTCGCCCGGCGCGGTCCGCGCGGAGCCGAAGATGCTGACCGCCGGCCCGAGACGCGCCAGCGCGTCGAAGCCGTCCACGAACTCGCCCATGATGCGCAGCGCCCGCCACGCGTCGCTGTCGAGGAAGGCGGTATCGGCGAAGGGCACCGGCCGCAGGAACTTGCGATCCTCGGTCGGCTCGCCGCGCCCGCGCCGTGAATCCGGTGCGCGCCGCTCGTCGGTCATCATGGGCAGGATAGCCGCAGCCGAAGGAGATCGATGAGATGAACGAGTCACCCGGCCGGGCGATCGACCCCGTCTGCGGGATGGAGGTCGACCCGGCGACGACCCAGCACACCGCCGAGCACGACGGCAGGACCTACTACTTCTGCTCGCGCGGCTGCATGCTCGACTTCCTCGACGACCCGCAGCGCTACCTCGACCCGTCCTACGAGCCACGGGGCATGGAGGGTCACTGACCGCCGGCCGTCCCCTCGCTCTCGGTCGGCAGCCGCACGAACCCGGGCCCGCGCTCGCGTCGAGGGCTGGACGGCCTCCCGAGGCGCCGCTATATTTCGCGCCGTTTCAGGGACGGCCGGCGAGTACGACCCTGACAGGCAACACCATCGCGGAGGGTCGTCCACTCGTGTACACGGATCGAACCATCACCTGTCTCGACTGCGGCGGCGAGTTCGCGTTCACCGCCGGCGAGCAGGAGTTCTACGCCGAGCGTGGATTCACCGAGGCGCCCAAGCGCTGCCCTTCGTGCCGCGCCCAGCGCAAGGCACAGCGCGCAGCGCAGGCCGGGCTGGCCGTCGCCGGCGGCACCGACGCCGCGGGAATCGGCTACGGCGCCAGCTACGCCGCGCCGCCGCGGAGCTATGCGCCGGAGGCGCGCGAGCGACGGCCGCGTGAGATGTTCGAGGCCGTCTGCGCCGACTGTGGCGCGACCGCGAGCGTGCCCTTCAAGCCGTTGGGCATCAAACCGGTCTACTGCCGCGATTGTTTCCAGGGCCGTCGCTGAAACGACGCGGCTTGTCCACAGCGCCGGTAAGCGTGCGTGAAGCGGCCGATAAGCAGGCGGTGATCGCTCGATAAGCGCCGCTTCCTACAGTCCTGTGGACCAAGACGGGCCGAGCCGAATGACCGGCGCGGTCCACCGCCACAGGATCTGGGAATGGAGAGCCATGCGCGCAGGATCGTTGCTCCTCTACCGCCACGGCCCGCGGTGGCCGTTGTATCTCGTTGCAGCCGCCACCTTCCTGATCGGCGCCGCCGTCTTGTTCGTCGCGCTGCTCGCCGGCGCCGCCGGCGAGCTGGCACCTGAGCCGGTGCTGACGGCGCCTTTCCGCTGGCTGATGGAGACCGCCGCCGCCTAGCACCCGCCTCGGGGTCGGCGCCTGCAGCCAGACGGGCCAGCCCCTACAGTCGGGGGGATGTCCGGTTCACCTCGGCCCGCGGAGCAGCGCGTCTCAAGGGCTCCCGTGGTAGTCGCTGTCGTCGGCCTCGGCCTGGCCGTCGGGCTGGTCCTGCTCGGGGCACGGCTGGCCGCCGCGCCGGCGCCCGTGCCCGATCTCACGCAGCCCGGCACCGCCGCCTCACCCAGGCCGGTCAGCGTGATCATGCGCGACTACTCCTTCAACCCCACGCCGCTGTACCTGGTGCCCGGCGAAATCGTCGAAGTGACCGTCTTCAACGGCGGGCTGGTCGAGCACGAGCTGGTGCTCGGCGATGACGGCGTCCAGCAAGCGTGGTCGCGAGCGAACGCCGCCGCCACACCGCCGGCACCGTTCGCGACGGCGCCACCGGCGAGCGTGCCGCCGTCAATCGGTGGGCTGCGCATCCTGCTCGGCTCGGGCGCGTCTGCTACCGCGCTCTACGAGGTGCCCAGCGACGGTACGCCGCAGCTGGTGTGCCACCTGCCGGGACACGCCGAACGCGGTATGGTGGGTAGCGTCGAGCTGGTGGGCCGCTGACCCGCACCGGTGCGCCGGCCGTGACGCGATAAGATGCAGCCACCTACTCTGATCGAAACAGCCCGCACCAGCCCTCCCGAGGAGCCCCTCGAATGACCTATGTCATCGCCGAGCCCTGCATCGACGTCCTCGACGAGTCGTGCGTCTCGGTCTGTCCGGTCGACTGCATCCACTTCGACCGCGGCGTCGACCGCAAGCTGTACATCGATCCCGACGAGTGCATCGACTGTGGCGCGTGCGAGCCGGAGTGCCCCGTCAACGCCATCTTCCCCGAGGACGCGGTCCCGGCAGAGTGGGCTCAGTACACCGAGCTCGACGCGCGCTGGTACCAGGACAAGGAATCGGCACGGGCGACGATCGATGAGTGGAAGCCGCCCGCCTAGCGGCCGCTGATCAGTCGCCGGCGGTGATCGCCCCGACGATCCGGCGCAGGCTGGGACGGACGCCGTAGAGCAGCAGCGTTGCGCGGAAGATGCGCGCGGCGGCGACGGCGGCCAGCGCGGCGAACGTAGCGACGGACGCCAGCGAGGCCGCCACGAGCAGCCACGGCGGCTCGGGCGACAGCGCCAGCACCTGCAGCATGGCGGCCGGCGCCGTCAGCGGGATGAGCGCCAGCGCGATGACGATCGGTGACTGGAGGTCGGCCAGGAAGACGCCGGCGAAGATCAGCGGGATGACGGCGAAGAAGCCTAAGAAGCCGGAGTACTGCTGCGCCTCGCGCGTGCCCGGCGCGAGCGCGCCGATGGCCGCGAAGATGGCGCCGAAGGCGACGTAGCCGAGGCCGAAGAAGAGCAGCGCCAGGGCCAGCGTGACCGGTTCGATCTGCATCCCCTGCAGCAGCGGCACGCGCTCGCCGACGAGCGGCAGGGCGACGAGCGCCGTCGCCACCCACACCGCCACCTGCGTCAGGCCGGCCGCGCCGAGGCCGACGATCTTGCCCGCCATCAGCGGCAGCGGCGGCACCGAGCTGAGCAGGATCTCGACTACGCGGTTCTCCTTCTCCTCGGTCACCGACTGCAGCAGGTAGCCGCTGGTGATGAAGATGCTCATCACGAACAGGAACGTGAAGGCGTAGGGCAGCAGAAAGCCGACCTCGAAGCCGGGCACCGGCGAGCTGCCGTCGGCGCTGGTTTCGCGCAGCTCCAGCGGGCGCACCAGCCGCTGGGCGACGGTGGGCGGCAGGTCCTGTTCGGCAAGCAGGCTCGCGCGCAGGACGGCGGCAAGCGCAAGCTCCTGCTGCGTGCGCCGCTGCAGGTCCTCGAAGCCGACGCTCGGTCCGGGCGCGACGACGCGCTCGACGACAGGCGGCTCGGGGTAGCCTGCGCCGACCAGGTAGAACTCGCGGATCTGGCCCTCGCGCAGCGCCTCGAGCGCGGCCCGCTGCTCGAGCTGCCGCACCTCGATGTGCGGCGGCGGGCTGAGCGCGAGCGTCGACTCGTTGACCACCGGCACGACCGGTGGCCGCGCCGGCGTCGTCTCGAAGGTCGGCGCGACCAGGCTGGACAGCAGCACGAAGCCGCCGATGGCCGCCGGCAGCAGCACGGTGCCGAAGACGTAGCCGCGCCGCCGGATGGTGCGCAGGTAGTCGCGCCGTGCGACGAGCGCGGCGAGGCGCACGAAGGAGCGGCGCAGATCGGCGCGCGCCGAGGCGCCGCTCACTGCACCTGCCGCGCGCGCGGATCGCCGGCGACGGTGCGGATGAAGATCTCGTTCAGCGCCGGCGTGGCCACCTCGAAGCGGCGCACGTCGGCGCCGCTGGCGGCCAATTCGCGGAATAGCTCGCCCGCGTGCGCACCGTCGCGCAACAGGAAGCGGACCGTCCCGTCCGCCGCCACCACGTCGCTGGCCGAGCGCAGCGCCGCGACGTCGGTCGGCAGACCGTCGCCCTCGACCTCGACGGCGCCGCTGGCGAAGGCATCCTGGATCTGGGCCACCGACCCATAGAGCAGGCGCCGACCCTTGTCGATGAGCAGGATGCGGTCGCACAGCGTCTGGGCGTCGTTCATGTCGTGCGTGCTCATCACCACCGCCGCACCGCGATCTCGCTGTCCCAGCACGACCTCGCGCAGCATCTGCGCGTTGACCGGGTCGAGGCCCTGGAACGGCTCGTCGACGATCAGCAGGTCCGGCTCGTGGAGGACCGTCGCGATCACCTGCGCCTTCTGGTGCATGCCGCGGCTGAGCTCACCGGCCTTCTTGGTCAACGCGTCGGCCAGGCCGACCTCGCGCAGCAGCCGCTCAGCACGCCCGCGCGCCTCCGTCGCAGGCAGGCCCTTCAGCGCGCCGAAGTAGGTCAGCGTGTCGACCGCCGTGACGTCGCGATAGAGGCCACGCTCCTCGGGCAGGTAGCCGACCCGATGCTGCTGGGCGAGGCCGGGCGCGCCGCCGAGGACGGTGATCGTGCCGGCGTCGGGCCGGATGATGTCGAGGATCATGCGCATCATCGTCGTCTTGCCGGCGCCGTTTGGGCCGAGGAAGCCGAGGACTTCTCCGCGGCGCACCTCGAACGACAGGTCGCGCACGACGTCGACATCGCCGAAGCGCTTGGAGACGCGGTCGACAACGACGCCCGGCTGGACTTGTGTGACGGTCACCCGCGAAGTGTCCCACGCGGCCGTCGGGCTATGCTGGAAACCGCATGCGCATCGTTTCCCTCCTGCCATCGGCGACCGAGATCGTCTTCGCCCTCGGGCTGGGCGACGAACTGGTCGGCCGGACGCACGAGTGCGACCATCCACCCGAGGTGGCCGACGTGCCGGTCGTTACGGCCAGCGTCGGCGGCCACCCTGACGAAGCGAGCCGCGAGATCCACCGGCGGGTGACCGATTCGCTCCACCGCGGCAGCTCGATCTACCGCCTCGACGAGGCGGCTCTCGCGGTCGCCGGGCCAGACCTGATCCTGACCCAGGAGCTGTGCGAGGTGTGCGCCGTCAGCTACCGCGAGGTGGGCGACGCTGTACGCCGGCTCGACGCGTCGGCGACGGTCGTCAGCCTCGAACCGACGTCCATCGAGGGCATCCTCAACACGATCTCGACGGTCGGCGCGATGGCCGACGCCGAGGACGAGGCTGTCGGCCTGATCGAGCTGCTGCGCGAGCGTCTTGCAGAGATCGACAACAGAGTTCTCGAGCGACGGCTGGCCGGCGTGGCGGCGCCGCGGGTGGTCAGCCTGGAGTGGCTCGACCCACCGTTTGCCGCCGGCCACTGGGTGCCCGAGCAGGTTCGCCGTGCCGGTGGCTGGGAGGTCCTCGGCAGCGCGGGCGAGCGCTCGGTCGAGACGACGTGGGAGCGGGTGCGCGAGGTCGACCCCGAGGTGCTGGTGCTGATGCCGTGCGGCTTCGACGCCCGGCGCGCAGCCGAGGAATGGCAGCGCGCCGACCGGCCCGGCTGGCTGGCCGAGACCCAGGCCGTCGCCGACGGGCGCGTCTTCGCCGTCGACGGCTCGTCCTACTTCAGCCGGCCCGGGCCACGGGTCATCGACGGCATCGAGCTGCTCGCCGCGCTCTTCGACCCGGACGGCCACGCGCCCGACCTGCCCGCCGAAGCCTGGTTGCCCGTCGCAGCCGGCGCCGCCACTCGACAGACTTGACGCGCGCCACGCTTTGACCTTTCGCAACCGCTTCAACTGCCTGTGGTGCGGGCGCCCACACCACACACGCAGTCCGGACGACATCGAGGGTTTTGCCCTGCTCTGCCCCGACTGCGTCGGCCGCGCACAGGACAACGAGTTCCTGCGCTTCCGCCTGCGCGAGGGGCTGAACGCGCGCAGCGCGGCGAGCCGGCCGCCGGATCCCAGCGAGGAGATGCGCCGCTATTACGCCGCGCGAGCGGCCGAGTACGACGACTGGTACCTGCGCCGCGGCCGCTACAGCCACGGTCCGATAGCGGATACCGCGTGGCAGGCCGAGCTCGACCAGGCGACGCTGTGGCTCGACGGGCTGCCGCTTGGCGGCGAGATCGTTGAACTGGCGGCGGGCACCGGCTGGTGGTCACCCCTCCTCGCCCAGAAGGGTGAGCTATGGCTGTACGACGCTGTCGAGGAACCGCTCGACCGCGCCCGCGAGCGACTGCTCGCCCACGGCCTGCGTGCACACATCCACGTGCGCGACGCATGGACCGAGCCTGACCGTCAGGTCGACGCGCTGTTCACCGGCTTCTGGCTAAGCCACGTGCCGCGCCCCCGCCTGGCCGACTTCCTGGCCCTCGCCCGGCGCTGGCTGAAGCCGGGCGGCACGTTTGCCTTCATCGACGAGGCGCCCGGCCCCGATCACACACCGACGGAGGACGGCCTCCAGCCGAGCCAGCTGGCCGACGGCCGCGAGTACCGCATCCCGAAGGTGTTCTACACGGCGGACGAGTTGAAGGAGGTGCTCCGCGAAGCAGGCTTCGCCGATGCCGACGTCACTACGACAGCCCGCTTCTTCCTGCTCGGCCGCGCCCGGAGCTGACGGTAGCCTTCTCGCTCAGGCTACGTCGGACCGGCGTTCTCACTCGTGCGCTGAGCGTGCCTGTCAGGGCGAGATGGGCCGGTGACCGCTGAGGCCGATGACGCGACCCTGCCCATCAACCGCCGACACGGACCAGGTCATGCCCGCCGAGATCGCCGGCCCGGCCGCATCTTCGGACAGTCGCGGAAGCCCGCCGACCGGGACCGAGGTCTGGTTGGTTCGCCAGCCCCAATAGACGCCGCCCGAAGGCGCGCGAACGACGACGTAGTAGTAGGCGGTGTCGGCGAGAGGAGCCCACTCGAGCACCGGCCGCCGGCCGCCGCCCGAGACGGGAGTAGTCAGCTCGATGTCCGCCAGGCCCAGCTCGGCCGCACGCGAGCTGCCGGTAGGCGCCGGCGCGCTCGGCATCGTGGTTGGCTCGTCAATCGAAGGCAGCGGCGAGGCGAGTGTCGATTCAGCCGGGGTCTGATGTCCTGCCGACGGTCCAGGCTCGAATGACCCGCTGGGGCTCGTGGCCTGCGGACTGGCCGATGGCTCGACCGCGCCACAGCCGGTGGCCAGGAGCACTACGGCGGCGAGGGTCGTCGAGGCCCTCATTCGCCGTTTCCTCCATCCTCGAACTCCCAACCGAGCTGCTCGGCGGCGGCCAGGGCACCGGTCATCTCATCCTCGTCCGCGTTCGGATCGGACATCACCGACTCGACCTGCGACTCGAGCATCTCCTCGAGCAGGGCCGACTCTTCGAAGAAGGAACCCTCGCCGATCGCGCCGACGCTGGCGAGCAGGGTAGTCATGGCAAGGAGATCGGCAGCGGACAGGTGACTGCCATTGAGCTCGAGGTTCAATAGAACAATGGCCATCAGCGAGCCGATTTGATCAGTCAGAAAGGTGATGATGTACCTGACCACCTCGTCGCCGAGAAAAGCCTGATCGCAGAGTGAGAGGTTTCGCATCAGGTTGACCAGCTCGTACGCTTCGCCGACGAGTCGCCAGGCGACGTCCCACGGGATGATCGGAACGTCATCGATCACCGGTGCCTGATTGACCAGATCGTTGATCTCGCTCGTCACCCGGTCGAGCTCGCCGGTGATCTCGCGAAACCGATCCTCGGAGAACTCCTCCGACTGACGGACGGCGTGCCAGCTACCGTCGAACGTCGGCGTGTAGCCCTCGCCTTCGAGCATGCTGTTCCAGGACATGATCCACACGCCCCAGGCGTCGTCGCACAGCCGGCCGTCGACCTGCAATTCGATAGGGCCGAACGGGTCCGTCGCCGCGATTGGCCGCGAGCCAAGCCGTGGAAAGTCGAAGTTACCGGTCGAGTGAATATTGGTCGCGGCCATCGACAGGCGTTGGCGGTCGCCGGTCACGACGCCTTCGGCGCTGTGCTTTTTCCAGTTGATCGTGCCCGTCACTCCCTCGGCTTCAACCGTGAAGACGGATGAGCCGGAGAGGATCCATGAACCAGTGGTTGGGCCGGCCAGCGGCACGAGAAATTCAAGCGTCACGTTGAAGTCACCACGGCCCGTTATGCGCGCGCCGTCGGAGCGCGCCGTCGTTGTCCCGCCGGCACGCGCATTGGCCAACCACTCGCCGGCGGAGAACTCGTCAAAGCCCTCGGGCTCGGCGGCGTCGAGCACGGCTGCCGAGCTGGCCACGGTCACCGCCGCCAGACCGACGGCCAGAAGCGGCTTCAGCGTCCTCATGGCAGGCACTCGACACCGAAGGAAGCGGGTGCCTCTCGCTGGCTATAGGTCTCGAGCGCCGTCCCCGACCAGCTCGCGCTGGAGCCGCTGATACTTGGCTGGACCGCCTCGCCCGCCAGGCCCGCGGTCCACTGCTCGCCAGCGCCAATCGTGACGGTGAAGAAACCGGTCTGACCCATCACGATCAGATTGAAGCCGTTGCCCTCGGCATCCGTCAGACTGGCGGTCGCCGAGCCGCCACTGATCTCGCAGAGCTCGGCGAGCTTGAAGGTATGCTCGCGGCTGTCCGCGGTGAACGAGGCGCTGCCGTTGGCGCCGGCCGGTGGCTGGGTCGGCGCGTCCGGCTCGTCGCGGGCGGTATCCGGGCAGGTGGCCAAGATGCGGATGGTCTGCGATGGGCGACCCGTCGCCGGATCGTGAACGTCCGAGAGGATCTCCACGGTATGCCCGCTGACGCTGACCTGCGGCGGCGAGTCTGCCGAAACGTCCGGTCCGGCAACCAACGTCAGTGCCGAGCCGAGGTCGACGTAGACGATGCTTGTCCGCTCGGGCGGCTGATCCGCGAACCAGCTAACGGTGACCCCCGCCGTGCCGCCAGCGGCCGAGGCCGAGATCTCGACCCGATCATCGCTCACCACGCAGAGCGCGACATTGAGCAGGGTGATCGAGCGGCCGCTGAGCTCGACCACGATCTGCGTCTCGGTCGCCGTGCCGTCGCCGCCAGGAACGTCTTGCGGGTCTGGCGCGGCGGGCGTGGCGGCAACGCCGTTGTCGCCTGGCTCTGAGCGCGGGGTGGTTGGACCGGCGAGCGGCGCGGCTGGGCCGGCGCAGGCGGCAACCAGCAGGGCAATCAGTACGGGTATCCTCGCCGTCATCTCTCAGCCTCCGCAGTCGATCTCGATCACGCCGTCTTCCTCGCGATCGGTGTGCTGGCCGACGAGCGTCCCGCTCCAGGTTGCCTGCCCGCCGGAAACTTCGAAGGTCGGGCTGCCGTCAGCCGGAACCCACCTGTCGTCGGGTGTGATCAGCGCGAAGTTCGTCGGGTTGAGTTCACCAAGGGCATGAACGGTCAGGGAGACCGTTCGGTCGTCTCTGGCCATGCCCACCTGAACGCCGATCGTGAGCATGCAGATCGGGGCCTCGCCGGTGTGTAGCTGGTATGTCTGGCCGGCCAGAGTGACCTTGGCTGAGCCGCCGACGAGGCCGCTTTCGCTGTCATCCGTCGGTGTTGCCGTCGGGGCGGCGATCACCGGTGGAGCGGCGCTCGCCGGACGGGCGGGTGCGGCGGCGGGTCCGCCGGCTGGGTTCTGCGCGGTTTCGGTAGCCGGCGCGCTCGGACTGCTCGTGCATGCCATGAACAGCAGCAGCCCGATAACCCAGGCTGAAGCCTTCACCCTCTTGCTCCAGCTGGACGGCCAGCATCCTACGTCGGTCACGAGCTAGCGCCCCCAATCCGGGAAGGCATCACGCTCGGGACCACTCGTCAGGTGGATCAGCTCACTACCATCGGCGCGGATGGCGAGGATGTCCGAATCCTCGCGGCCGAGCTGGCGGTCGAACGCGATCCACTCGCCGTCGGGTGACCAGCTCGCAAAGCCGTCGCGGACCTCGCCCTCGGTAAGCTGCCTAACCGCGCTGCCGTCGGCGTTCATCACGAAGATGTGTCGACCCCCGTTCCGCTCGGAGTGGAAGGCGATCAGGCTGCCGTCGGGTGACCAGGCCGGCGAGAAGTCGTCCGCCGGATCGTCGGTCAGGCGCCGCTGATTGGACCCGTCGGCGTCCATGACGTAGATCTCGCGGTTCCCGTCGCGCAACGAGTTGAAAGCGATCCGCGAACCGTCCGGGGACCAGGCGGGACCGTCGTTGTGGCCGTCGCTGGTCAGCGCGACCGGCTCATTGCCGGTGTTGGGCTCGTAGTCGGGGTCGAGCAGGTATACCTGCGTCTCACCCGTGGCGTCCGAGTAGAAGACGATGCGGCCGCCGTCGGGCGACCACCGCGCTCCATGGTTGAAAGTGCGCGTGCCGAGGAGGTGCTCGTCCTGGCGATCGTCGAGATAGGCGATGAAGAGCCCGTACGCCCGCAGCGCGCCACGGCTGGGCACGCTGGGGCCGCCCAGCCGGTCGGAGGCGAAGATGGCCGACTCTCCGTTGGGGTGCCAGGCGGCGACACGATCGCTGCCCGGGTCAGTGGTCAGCTGGACCGGCTCGCTCGCGCCGGCCTCGAGGTACCAGATGTCGAGGTTGCCCGACCGGTCGGAGTCGAACAGCAGCCGGCCGACGGGCAGATTACCCGTCAGCGCCGGCGAGCCGACCGGGATCACGGAGCGGCCGGGCTCGGGCGTGGTCAGCGGCGTCGCGACGATCGACGGTGAATTATCGGTCGGCGTGCCGCCACTGCCCGGCGAGCCCGGCACCTCGGCTGGCGGCTGAGCCGCGCAGCCGACGGCCAGCACCGCACCGAGCAGCCATACGGCGACCGGCTTACCCGACGGTAGCATCAGCATCACGCTCCCAATGGCCGCATGTCAGTCGGCGGCTGTCATGAGTAACCGACTACTCAGTGGCCAGCAGCACCCGGCATCTCGAACATCGCCGGGTCCTGTTGGTACGCGCGCAGCAGGTTGTAGATGAAGCCCATCCGCTCGTGGTAGCTCTCCCAGTCGGGCGCATCGCTGTGGCGCGTCGAGCGCAGGTCCTGCCCGAAGCGAGTGGCCAGCGCGCGAGCGTCGGGATCGACGAGCGAGAGCAGTGCCTCGGGAAATGGCGCGCCACCAAGGTAGGCCGGCGACGGGACGTCGCGGCTGAGGTCGAGCTGGCCCTCGGGAATGCGGAGGCCGAGGTGCGCCGTGGCGGCGATGGCGACGATCCAGCGGCCCGGGATGGCGGCACGGATGTGCGGATCAGCCACTACCTGCTCGTGCGCCCCGATCGAGGCGTTGGCCACGAGCACACGCTCGGCGCGCATCTTGGCGACCGCCAAGTCGCCGTCGTCCTTCAGCTGGAGGGCATCGGTGTACGCGCGGAAGGCACGCTGCAGGTCGGCGCTGGCGGCGACCTGCGGGTGTTCGAGCAGCGTTTCGAGGACCTGCTCCGCTACTCGCCGACGGGTGCGCGCTACAGGCTGGGCCGAGAACGCGCGCAAGAAGCGGATGAAGGGCGGCGCGACGTCGCCGAAGACGGCCGCGTTGCCGGCTGCCACGGCAGCAGCGACGGTCCGGCCGACGAACGGGCGGGCGTAGGCCGGCACCGACTCGCCGCGAATGGCCCGCCCGGCTTCGGCGCTGGCCCACTGGCCGAAGCACAACCAGTTGGCGTTGTCATGACCGACAACGGCGGCTACCTCCAGCGCCAGCCGGTGATAGCCGACGGTGATGGCGGCGTTGCGCGCCGTCGGGTCTGGAATCGCCAGGATCCGCTCGATTGCCGCTTCGTCGAGGGCCGGCGAGCGACGCCGGGGAAGGGTAGGCGCGACCAACATCCACCTACGTGCTGCCGGCGGCGGTGCTGCGCGTCGCCGCCACGCTGTCGAGGTAGTCGCTGATGCTGGGCACCGCGCGCAGGGCGCGTTCGAAGTACTCGTTGACGGCGCGCAGCGCATCGTGTCGGACGCCCGCCATGTCGTCAGCACGCGTGGCGGAAGTGGTTCGGCCGCTGATGGAGTCGCGTAGGCGCAGCAGGCGGCGCACGATGCTGACCTCGGCCTGCCCTTCCAGCGCGGCAATGGCGGACATGATCAACTGGTCGACCTGTGCCACCAGGACGTCGCTCGCGAAAGCATCCTCGGCGGCGGCGGCTTCCTCGAGCGCGCGCAGGAACGCGGCCACCTGGTAAAGGGCGGTGACCGGCTCGTCGAACAGCTCACGGACGTAGGCCGCCTCCGGATACCGTCCGGTCAGGCGAAAGATGTTGTACATCCGCCGCGCCGCCTTGCCGTAGTTGAGCTCCTTGACGGTGTACTTGTAAACCTCGTCGGTCAGCCGCTCGACGTAGTCGGCGACCGAGTCGGCGCCCATCTCCTTGACCAGCCGCGAGAAGAGCGGGATCGAGTCAGTCTCGAGGTAGACCTCCTGGAAGTAAGGGTCGAGGAAGCCGTCGAGAGGCGTGATCGTGCCGTCGGGCGCCTCCCACGTAGGGTCGAGGACGTTGGAGACGTTGGCCAGGCCCCTCTCGATGGGATCGGCGATGAGCCAGTCGAGCTTGCACCAGCCCGGATCGACCGCGGCCTCTTCCCAGCGCAGCTCGACTGCGCCGCCGTCGGCACGGCACCGGCGGAGCACGCCTGCCTCGAGCTGCGCCGGCGTCCAGGAGACCGGCTGGCCCCGTTTGACCGGCGTCCCATCGACAACGCCATCTTCGGGCCACGTGCCGAACTTCACTTCCTGCAGGCGGTAACCGTTGCCGCGCAACGTCGACAATGCCTTGGTCCGGATCGACTCGCCGAGGATGCGGCACGCTTCCTCGCGCGTCTCGGCACGGATGTGGATGCGCTCGAAGAAGTCGGCGTCGGCCGG
>CAYRMQ010000004.1:34846-36805 GCA_964425305.1 uncultured Anaerolineaceae bacterium
CCTTCAGACCGCCGCAAACTTGCCCACGACGCGCAGCACGAGACCTTCGACGACCGTCCAGCCAACCAGCGCCCCGAGCATCGCCGGGTTGAGGCCTTCGCCGGCCACCGGCCCGATGCCCGGCAGGCCGCCGCCGAAGAGCCCGCCCAGCCCATCGCCGAGGCCCTTGACGGGCGCGGCAAGGGCGTCGCTCAAGGGCACCAGGTACTCGAGGGCGAGGCCTTCGGCCGGGATGACGCCGAGATCGAGCAGGATGCGCCCGACGAGCACGGCCTGGATGACGGCGAACGTGAGGACGACCAGCCGGCGCACGAGTCGAAGGGGGCCACCACCGCCCGCTCGTGTTCGGGTCAGTTGCGCCATGTCGAGCATTGCGATGGCCTCCGCGGCTACTGTGGCAGCGTTTCCGCTGCAACGATTGGACGGCCGCCAGCGGCGACCGTCATGAGTAGTCGACTACTCAGACGCGGCGGCGTTCGCATGCACGACGGCGAGCGCCGGCCCGAGCACGGAAGGCAGCTCGCTGCGGCTGGCAATGCCGAGCTTGCTGTAGACAGTGCCGAGGTGGTTGTCGACCGTCCGCACCGAGATCCCCAGTCGCTCCGACAGGTCACGCGACGACATTCCGGTGGCAGCCAGTCGCGCGATCTCGAGCTCGCGCGCGGTCAGCGGCACGGGCGTGATGTCGACGAGCGGGGGCGTTTGGACGCCCGCGCAATCGGCTGCCAGTAGCGCCGCCCGGGCGCCCGTCACGCGAGCCAGCCGCAGCCGGCCGCGGCGCATGTACAACTGCTGGGCCTGGGCCGCCGCCTCGGCGGCAAAGAGCCGGCTGTCGAGCTGCTCGAAGGCGGAGGCCGCGCGCTCGAGGGCGAGTGCGTCGGCGTCGGCGAGGGCGCGCGCGTAGAGCGCCATGGCGGCGACCAGGCGGCCTTCGATCCGCTTGGCCAGCGCCTCCAGCCGCGTGGCAGCCGGTCCAGCCAGGCCGAGCCGCGCCGCGTCGTGGTACAACCAGGCGCCCCACACAAGGTGGGTGTCGGCAACGGCACGCGCGGCGGCCTCTATCGCTGCCTCGGCTGCCGCCTCCGCGCCCGCCGTCACCCAGGTGGTCCAGACGGACGCGCGATCGAGCCAGATGCGCGATCGGACGTCACGCGCCAGTTCAAGGTCGAGGATCTCCTGGCGCAGCTCGCTGGCCAGTGCATGGCGGCCGAGCCACGAGGCGCACACCGCGGCAACGGCGGCGTCGATGCCGCGGACCGAGAACGGATCTCGTTCGCGGATGATCGCCAGCGCGCCGAGCATCGTGCGCAGCGCCGGCTCGATCTGCCCGGCCAGCATCTGGCACTCGGCGACGTTCATGCCCCACATGGCGGCGACCTCCGGCACGCGCTCCTCGAGAGCGTTGCGGTGGCCGGCGTGGCCGAGCTCGAGCGCCTCTCGCAGCCGCCCGGCGTAGGCCCTGGTCATGACGTCGTTGATGCGCAACATGTCAGCGCTGAGGGGTAGCTCCTCGGCCACCCGGCTCGCCCACTCGAGGCCTGCGAGGGCCTGTTGCTCGGCCTCTCCGAAGCGCCCGAGCATGACGTTGGCGATGCTGGAGAACGTCAGCGTGTGGACCAGCGCCCGTGGGCTGACCTGATCTCGCGCCAGCAGGCGGCGTCCGGCGGCCGCCACCGCGCGCAGCTGCCCGGCGGCAGATCGGAAGAGCGCCAGCAGAGACTCCATCTCGTCGCGCCAGTTGCCATCGGAGACGGTCGCGAGCGCGTCGGCCAGGGTTGCCGCCGCTTCTTCCGTCCGGCCCGCGCGGAAGAACAGCAGGTTGGCACGTGCCAGCGCGGCCGCCGCAAGGTGGTCGTCGACCAGCGCTCGTTCGATGGCGCGGCGGAGCACCTCGTCGGCGTCAGCGACACGCTGCTGACCGGCCAGCGCCTCGCCCAGGACGAGCAGGCCTTCAACCTC
>CAYRMQ010000004.1:36905-62977 GCA_964425305.1 uncultured Anaerolineaceae bacterium
TCGGCCGCCACTACCTCACCGTAGATCGGGTGCGCCAGGCGTACCGCGGCGCGATTGGCCTGCTGCTCGATCTCGAGCAGATGGCGCTCTTCGAGGCGCTCTACCGACGACCCACCGGCGATCCGCTCGACGATCGAGAGCTCGAGGCTGTGGGCGACGGCAAGCGCATCGATGATCGCCTTCTCGCCGGGGCTGAGGGCGGCCAGCCGGTTGCGGACGAGCTCGGACAGCCGACTCGAGGGCGCGAAGGCTCCTGTGGCGCGCCATACGCCAGCGTGCCGCTCCAGAACGCCGCCCTCCTGGCTACCCACGATCAACTCGCGCAGGAACAGTGGATTGCCGGCCGAGCGCTGCCACAGCTCGCTGAAGGTCAGCGCGTCGACGGGCCCTTCGAGGACGGTTTCGACGAGCCGGCGCATCGCCTCCCGCGTCAGCGGACCAATCTCGATTCGGTCGGCGCCGCGATCCTTCCAGAGCTGACTGATGGCCGCCGGCGCGGGCTCCCGGCTGCGCAGGGTCAGCAGCAGCGACGCAGCGCGATGGGTTGCCACCTGGTGGATCAGGGCAGCCGTCTGATCGTCCAGGTGATGCGCGTCGTCCACGATCAACAACAGCGGTGCCCTGTCTTGGCCGCGGCGACGAAGCTCGGCCAGGAGAGTCGCCATCACCACCGACAGATCGGGCGTCGCCTGGGGCAACGTCAGCAGATGGGCGACCGCGCCGAAGGGAATCTGGGCGGCTGAGGGCGAGGCCGAGATCCACTCGACGCGGCGGCCGCGGGCGGCGAGCAGTCTGCCAAGCTCCCCCGCTAGGCGCGTTTTGCCAACCCCCTCGCTGCCAGCCATCGTCACCGTTGCTGGGCCGTCACGATCAAGGATCGCCGCCAGTCGGCGGACGATCGGCTCGCGACCGACGAGCGGCCACTCCATCGCTGCCTCCCACTCGAGTGCCTTCGGGCGACCGCTCAAGACGGCCAGGACCGCGCTGGCAGCGGGCACCGCAGCGCGCCTCGGCGCATGTCTCGCCAGCCTAACAGCGACGCTCAACTCGGACTCTCCTCGTGCGCCTGTCCTGCCCCCGGCCGAGGTTATGGTGGGTCGCTAAACGTCTGCTAAACGCCAGACATCGTGTCTGGTAGGTTGGGACATCAAATGAGCAGTTCGACACCGCGCGCATCGGTCGCCGTTCTGGGGCCTCTCTCCGTGACAGGGCCGGGCGGGCCGGTGCGCCTTCGGCCGGCCCAGGCGCGCGTGCTCGCGATCCTGCTGCTCGAGCCCGACGCCGAGCTCTCCCGCGACGTGCTAATCGACCGCATGTGGGGTGAGAGTGCTCCAGCCACCGCGGTGACCTCACTGCAGGTCCACGTGTCGGCCATACGTCGCGTCCTGCCCGAGCTCGTCGTCACGACGCCGCGCGGCTATCGGGTGTCGATCGAGCGACGGGGCTTAGATCGGGCGCAGTTCGAGGTACTCGGCGAGCGTGCCTCCGCCGCCGCCCGATCGGGCGACTGGCCGGCGGCGCTCCAGTCGACGGCGCGCGCACTGCGATTGTGGCGCGGAACGCCGTACGAGGAGCTTCGCCACGACGACTACGCCACGCTCGAGATCAACCGGTTGAGCGAGCGCCGCCTCAACCTGCTCGAGTTGAGAGCTCGCGCACTGCTCGAGCTGGGCAGGACCGACGAGGCCATCGTGCGGCTGCGCGAGCTCGTCCGTCACCATCCGTTGCGCGAGCCGCTGTGGGAGCAGTTGATGCTGGCGCTGTACCGAGCCGGCCGGCGAGCCGAGGCGTTGCGGGTTTACCAGGATCTCCGGCAGACGCTGGCCGAGGAACTCGACGTGGAGCCCGGCCAATCCCTGCGCCAGCTGGAGGAGCGGATGCTCGCTGGCGATCCACACCTGGGGCTGACCGCGACCGGGCAGGCGGTGGGCAACCTGCCGACAACCCAGACCAGCTTCGTCGGTCGAGAGGACGACGTGCAGCGCCTCGTCGGGCTGCTGTCGGCCGAGCGCCTGGTCACGATCGTCGGCGGCCCGGGCATGGGCAAGACTCGCCTGGCCGTGGAGACCGGCCATGCGCTGGTCGACGCCAAGCCTGGCGGCGTGTGGTTCGCTTCGCTGGCCGAGGCACGCAACCCGCTCGAGGTTGTCGGGAGAATCGTTGGCGCCACCGGCCTCCGCGAACACGCGCGCAGCGTGGGCGAGGTCGTCAGGCGCCTCGCTCAACGCCCGGCGCTGCTGATCCTCGACAACTGCGAGCACCAACTCGAGACGTGTGCTGAGTTTGTCAGGCAGGCGCTCGCGGCCGGTGGCGAGCTCGGCTTCCTGCTGACCAGTCGGCGACCGCTGGGCGTGCCTGGTGAGCAGCTGTGGCACGTCGCGCCGCTGCCGTCACCCACCGATGATGCAGCCGAAACTTTGCAGCCGGCCTCTGCTTCGGCTGCCGTTCGCCTGTTCGTCGACCGGGCGCGCGCCGTCGACCGCGGCTTCTCGTTGAGCTCCCAGACGGCGCACGCCGTTGCCGAGCTGTGCCGTCGCGCCGAAGGCATCCCGCTGGTCCTCGAGCTTGCCGCCCGCTGGATCCAGGCGCTGGGTCTCGACGACATAGCCGAGATGCTCCAGAGCGAACCGCCGGGCAGCCCCGCCGGTGAAGTCGACCACCACCGCTCGCTGGCGGCGGCGATCGAGTGGAGTATGGCCTTGCTGCCGCCCGAGGATCGCCGGCTGTTCATCCTGACGGCTCTTTTCAACGGCCGGTTCGCGCTCGACGACATCAGGGCCGTCTGCGCGCCGGGCCAGGACCGGAGGCGCCTGGCGCGCGCCGTGGCCGGTCTCGTCGAAGCGTCGCTCGTGGTCGTTGAACGTCAGCCCGACGGGACGGCGCTATACCGCATGCTGGCCCCCATTCGTGACTTTGCCAGAACCCGCTTCAGCGAGACCGTCGACTGGTCCGCCGCTCGTGAGTGGCTGGCGGCGCACTATCTGGCGAAGCCTTACGCCGATGGCGGCGACCCGCTGCGCCAGGTGGTCGACCTCGAGGAGATCGACCGCGACATCGACAACATCCGGCAGGCAGTCGAGATCGGCGTCGAGCTGGGGCGCGCTGACGAAGTGGCTCGCCTGCTGGTCAGGACCGAAGGCTACTGGCTCAACCGTTACCTGGTCGCAGAGCGGAGTCACTGGCTCCGTCGGGCGCTGGAGCAGATCGGCGATCCGCTGTCGCGTGCTCATGCTCTGCGCTCTCTTGGCTCGTCGGCGCAGGTGCTGGGCGAGCTCGACAGATCGCTCGCCTACTTCGAGCAGGCCCTGCCTATCTTTCGCCAGTTGGACGACCGGCACGGGCTGGCCCATGGCTTGCTGTCACTGTCCGGCCTACTGGCGATGCGCGGTGCCTGGGCGGAGGGCGTGGCCGCGGCGCAGGAGGCGGGCCGAATCGCTGCCGAGCTGGACAGCACGTCGGGCAAGGCTATCGCGGCGTACTACGTGGGGGAGAACCATGCCTATGCCGGCGATTTGGCGGCCGCGATACCGCAGCTGCGGGAGGCGGCCCGGCTGTTCGAGGAGGCGGGCGAGCTGGGCCGGGCCTCGTACGCGCTCAGTACCCTGACCAAGGTCGCTGCCCTCGCTGGTGACGAGCAGGTCGCGCGGCAGTACGCACCGCTCGCGATGGCTCTGGCCGAGGAGTCGAAGAGCGTCTACCGACGCGTCCGGGCGCTGGGATCGGTCGGCCTCGTCGAGGCTCGCTTTGGGGACGCCGACACAGCCCGCCACATCCTTCTCGAGACCCACGCGCTGATGGAGCCGTACGAGCTCGATGACTTGTTCCTGGTTCTACTGCCGGCGGCCTTCCTGCTTCGGCGTTGCGAACGGTGGCAACTGCTCACCGAAGTGCTTGACAGCTGCGAGGCGGCGATAGCCGAATCGGGCAGCGGCTATCCGGAGCCGTGGCGCGCGGTGGTTGAGATGCTTCGCCGCGACGCCATCCTCGCGGCGAGCTCCGCCAACGGTCCGCCGCCGCCCGTCTCGACCAGGCGCCTCGAGCTGGTCACTGCCGATGTGCTGAACGAGCTGGCGAGCTGACGTCCCGGTCGCACAGAGCGTGCCGGCAGGCCCGTCAGTGGTAGGGGTCGAAATCAGGGCCGAAGATGAGGGGCAGCGGGGCATTGAGGTCATAGCTTGAAGGTAGGTCGATCGGCCCGAGCGTCGTCCAGCGGAAGTCGGCAGCCTCGGCTCCAGCGAACCAGAGGTCAGCCTTGAGCGCCGACGCCCTGATCTCCACGTCACTTTCGATCTGCAGTCCCAGAGGCACGAACTCGAGCTGGAGCTCGGCCCCGCCTCTGATCGACGTCATGTCTTTCGCCCGCAGCGTGACGAGCGGGAGGAACTCCACCTCGGCGGCCCCATTGCGTCGTGACCGAGCCGTCGTGTCGGTCGGCGGGGCGAACGCGAAGAACCCATCCAGCCCGGGCCGTCCGATCGAGCCGGCGAACTCGACGCCAAAGAGCTTCACACAGGTGTCTATGCCAAGGAAGCGGTCGCAGCCCTTGAAGTCCTCGGGCACCTGGCCGCCCTGCAGCTTCTTGCCGATCAGCCCTGTTCCGGCGCCGCCGAACTCGAAACCGCTGCTTCCCCTTGCGCCGAACCAGGTGCGGCCCCTGGCCGTGGCGTATATACCGGCGATGTCCGCCAGACCGGTCACCTCAGCCTTGAACCTGAACAGGTACGAGTCTGGATGCGTCAGGTGCCAGACCACCGCCGTCGGCGCCTGCAGCGCGTGAACCTTCAGCGCCGGCACGACGGTTCTCGGCGGGAGAGTTCGAGGGCCGTGGTATGCGTCGATGCCCGCCGGTGCGGCGCTGACCTCATAGCCGACCCGATCGACGATGGCCACGTCCTCGCACGTGACGGACACGTTATTGCCGAAGACGACCTTGCAGATGTTGTCGAGGTGACCCTTCGTGAACACCTTGCCTTGGGCAGGAAGGGTCATGCGGTAGTACGTGCCGCCGACGTACAGCTCACGGATCAGGATGTCGACACGCGCCTGGGCGCACGCACCGTCCTCCGTGCAGACCTCGTAGACGAAGCGATCCCACCCGACGCGGTGCGGATTGAGCGGCGTGTAGCGCAGGTGCTGCACGCCGGACAGGTTGGCGCCATCGACGAGACCATGCGCCGGCAGCCGAACGAGCCGGAGGGTCGACCCGTCGGCGCTGTCGCCGTCATTGGCCAGGACGTTAATCGTAAATGGGGCAATCGGGGTCCCGTCATAGGTCAGGCGCGTGAAGTCATTCGTCGCTTCTGGCGCATCCTTGTCTGGGTTGGACAGCTTGCCGTCGACCGTCGGCCCGGGGTACGAGGGCGACTGCAGGTCCTCGAACGCGATGTACAGCGGCGCAGTGGCAGAGCCCTGCGGCTTTAGCCAGTCCACGCGATTGTTGGGGTGCAGCGAGGAGAAGCTGAGCGAATGGATGTCGCTGAGCTGAACAGCGATGACGGCGCTGGCCGAGTCTCCCGGCTGAGATACCAGCAGATAGTCGCCGACAGCCGTCGTTCGCTCGACTGGGCCGTCTCCGTCCGCTGCAGCCCGAGCCGGAACGCGAGCCGTCTCCAGCGAAAACCCCCGCTCGACGAGCCCGAGCCGGGTTCGGACGCCTGGTGCCCCTGCCCAGTAAGCGTCATCCACGCTCCTTACGAAGCCGGATCTGACGACGGAAGTGAAGAATTCGTCCGCGTACATCTCGAGCGGCAGCCCGCGATCCTCGCTCAGGTCTCGCGTCGCCAGCTCGAGGATCAGCTCCGCCCGTCCGATGCGGTCGTCGGCGTCTGGCCCGGCGGCTGGGATGGCGCCGTCACTGAACAGGAGCTCCCCGCTGGCCGAACCGGCGGCATCGTTGGTATGGACGATGAGCCTGATATCGGGCGGCACTTCGGTCAGGTGCGCCGTGATCTGCCCGAAAGGCGTGTTGAAATGAAGACGGCCACTGGGATCGAACGCGTTCGACTCGATCAGCAGTTCGCCCAGCCGGCCGCTCAGCTGGCCGACGATGGCGATGGAGCCAGGTTCGTCGGTCAGCTGATCGTCAATGAGGAAGTCGACCCGCTGCGGGACCTGCTCAGCATGGACGCGCAGACGGTTGCTCCCCGTACCTCTGACGCCGTTGGTACGCGGATCGCGGAGGACCACGTCAAGCAGCGGCAGTGAAGAGCTCAGCTCGACAAAGGCAGCCTGGCCTCCGGCGTCCGAGGTCATGAAGTCCCAGGCGTTCAGGCCGAAGGTCGTCGGCAGGTCCTCCGCCTCAAGGAAGATCTCCAGCGCGGGATCCTCTTCACCCTCATCGGTGCGGTCGTCGTCGAGCACGATGTAGGCGCTCAGCTCAGCGCCGTTCGCGGCACCGCTGATGTGGTGCAGCTGCCGGAGATTGGTCTCGTACGACGCCGAGGTCGAGAGGGCATCGATGTGGCCGGTCGCCGCAATCTGGGCGGGAATGCCCGGCGGTAGTAGCGGGGCCAGCGGACTGTCGAAGTCGAAGAAAGCGTCGAGGACCAGGGGCCGGCTGTCAGCTGTCTCGAGCTCGATCATGAGTGGTAGGGGCATGTTGGTCCCATGTCGGACGTGCGCTGACGTGAGGCCAATGACGGCAACGTGAATTTCACCGTCTCCCGGCTCCGCCTCTTCGTCGTCTTCGTCTGCGACGCCGATCTTGCTGACACCCTCGTCCGCCAAGGTGACATGGTGATCGTGGCCCGGGTCGGCGAGGCGGTCGGGCTGCGTCTCGGTGCTCGCCCGGAACTGCACGGCGTCTGCCGCAGTCGCGGCCGTCAAGGCGAGGTCGAGTTCGCCCTCCGAGAACTGCCAGGCGGCGTCGAGCGAGCTGACACCATCGGCGCGTGTGGCCAGCGATCCGATCGGGTGGGCGAATGGAGAGTCGGCGATCAGTCCTTCCTCTGTTCGGTCGTGTACCTCCACGCTTATATCTCCTATGGCCGACACGCGCGCATCGACGGCGAGCGTCCCGGCGTCGAGGTCGGTCGAGACTGTTGTCCCGTCCGGGATGCCGTGCGCGTCGACCAGGACGTTGACGTTAAGCGCTTCCTCCGTGCCCGCCTGTACGCGCTCGCGGCACTGAAGCGACTCGAAGCCGCTCGGATCGGTCGTGCCGAGCAAAACCCACTCGGGGAGCCTCGCCTCGAAGCCGCTGATCCCGCCTGGAACGGCGAGATCGCACCAGCCTTCGATCGCGATGTGCGGCAGGAAATGGCGGCCCAGCGGCAGGACGAGCTCGACGACAAGCGGCCGCGGGGCAGTTATCTCCATTCCCAGCCTGGTCTCACCGTCGGGTGTGGCGGTAGCCTCGAGGTGACGCAGCTCGTCGACTGCAGCTGCCAGGAGTGTGATCTCGGGCAGCTCCCAGATGTGCACGGACAGCGCGTCGCGGGCCAGGAACACAGGTTGGGCGCCGGTCCTGTCGAGGTCGGGCAGGAGGGGCGAGAAGCTCGGTGTGAACGTCTCGGTGAAGAAGTCGGCCCGCGTCGCGAGCAGGAACTTCAGGCCCTGGATGCGGTCCTCGACCGCCATCGAGGCAATCTCGAGATCGAGATCGTGCGATCGCTCGTGAGCCCACGTGATGGTTGCCGATGGAAGCTCGTCAGCGCCAAAAGCGAGCAACTGGGCCGCCGCACCGAGTGGCTCGTTACCGGTCAGGCCGTTGGCCTCGTCGGTCAACTCGACGCGGACAAACGTCAGTGGGTCATCCGCGCCCAGCTCGTCCTCGGCGGTGATCGAGACGCCCCCCGCGACACGGTCGGTGTCGAAGCTGACTGCGACCACGGCGGGAAAGCGGGACGCGGATGCGAGAACGCTGCGAGCGCTGGCCTCGCCATAGCAGTTCAGTGAATCACCGCCACCGGATGCGAACGACAGCTCACTCGGAGGCTGGATGTCGAACGAGATGGGGGCCGGAGCGAGGAAGGCGTCGCAGCCAAGCCTGGTCGGCGTCTCTGCGTTCGGGCCCGTGCCGATCTCGGCGTCGAGGTCGAGTCTGATCCTGCGCGACGCCTCCAGCGCGACCTTCTGGCCCAGATTGGGCGCATCGAAGTCGACCCGGAAGGAGCGCGTGCTTCCCGCTCGCGCGGCCAGTGTCGTCCCGCTGCCGTCGTCGACGAGCCCAGCACGCACTACGCCGCCCAAGGGCGGCCACTGCGACGGATGTCCCATGGGCCACTCACCGTCCTGCTCGGCGGGAAAGTGCAGATCGAGTGGATCGTCAGCGGCAACGAACACGAGACCTGCCGGTTCGTCCGGGAAGTTGAACGCAATGCCGCCGCCGTCGGCCGCGGCGATCGTCAGTTCACCGAAGTCGAGCGCAGACACGAATATCCAGTCGACCGGGTTGCGGAAGGCGTCCCCGAAGAAGCCGTTGCCGGGCCGACTGATCTCGAGTTCCAGGTCAAACGTGAAGGCATCGTTGACCACGACCAGGTCGCCCGTGCCGTCGTCCAGCCGGATCGACAACCGCGGGCCGGGCAGGTCCCGAATTGCGGCACGGACGTCGAGTCCGCTCCGGGCATGTTGTAGTTCGATGCGATCGATGCGATCGACAATCGGTGTTGCGGGGTCGTCGTGGTCGAGTTGGAGCTCGAGCGCATCGTCGGGCTCGAGCAGCAGCGTAAGCGTCGTCTCGGGATCGATGTCCTCGACGAGAACACGAGTGTCGTAGTCGGCCGCTGTACCCTTGGGCACGCTCTCCGACTCCAGGTAGAAGAAGAGAACGTCGGGGTCAGGCTCATTGGCGGGCGCTCGCCACTCCATGACGGCCGTCAGCGCCGGCTCGGGATCGGCCAGCTGGGAGGCCTGAGTGCCGAAGGCCAGCTCGACAATCGACGGCACCGGGCTCGTCTGTAGCGCCAGCAGGCTTGCCCCGGTCGCGCCCAGATCGCGGCCGTCGCCCTCAGCACTGCCGACGTAGAAGACGAGTGGGTTGGCGGGCGTCTGCGTGGCGAATTCGAGGCGCAGCCGATGGTTCAGGCCGTCGATCGTGTCAATCGACGCCGTTATCGTCTCGATCTCCGGCAGATGCCCACCGGCGTTTCCATCGAGCGCGGCAGTGCCAAAACCGGTCAGCAGGCTGGCCTTGCCGAGTGCCGTCGATAGCTCGTCGGGCAGTGGCGTCAGGGCGACAATCTGGACATCCTCGGGCCCCGGCGCGAGCAGGCGCGTGACGGTCATCACGACCTCCGGGACGAGTCCCGGGCCAGCCCGCAGTTCGATGTGCACTGTGACGTCGTCGGTGCCGTCTCCGTCCAGGTCGATCATGGTCGGGATTGCCACGTCGACGAACGAGAGCACCGGTTCGTTGGAGCCGGCTGATGCTACGACCAGTATCTGGCCGCGCTGCCGAGCCGCTTCGATCTCGCCCATCGGCAGCTGGGTTTGCCAGGCCGCAGACGGATCAGTCGCCGGCGGTAGGAGGTGCTCGCCGCCGAGGTCGGAAGCCGTCGTCACCGCCATGGTCGGTCCGTCGGTCGAGCGATTGCCTGCGGCATCGATGGCCTGCACGTTGACGAGGTAAGGCGTGGCAGGCGAGAGGCCACCGATGACGGCGCTTGTTTCCGGCGCCGGAACCGTCTCGACGACAGTGCCGTCCAAGGAGATCTCGTAAGCCGTGACGGCGACGTTGTCGGTTGCTCCCGACCAGAGGATCGAGAAGCTGCTGCTCGAAAGGGCGGTGGCAACGAGTGTCGCGTCCGTCCACTGCGGCGCGATGGTGTCGTCGACCTCCTGCTGGAGTTCGACTGATCCCAAGTCAGCACGTTCGCCCGCCGGACGCGGCTCGCCGCGCTGGTCGACCGTCAGCGATGTCGTGCCGGCGTCGACCGCCGGGGAGTCCGACGCCGGCAGCATCGTCAGCGTCGGGCCGCCGTTGTCGGCCAGCGGGCCGAGCAGGGGATCGGCCACCAGCACATCGGAGACGGCCGCGATCGTGCAGTCGGTCGGATCGCCGATCAGCAGACCGGAGCCGCCGTCGAGCGAGCCCGCGCAGTCGTTGCCAAAGTTGGACGCCGAATTGCCGGCCACGATCGAATTCGTGATCAGCGTGGTGCCGGCCGAAAACGAGGCGATGCCGCCGCCAAAACCGCCCGAGTTGCCAACGATCGTGGCGCTGTCGAGCGTCAGCGTCGACTCGACCGAAACGCCGCCGCCGCTGCCCGTCGCCGAGTTGCCGAAGATCGTCGAGTTGGCGATCGTCACGGGCGCGCTCAGGCGCAGTCCGCCGCCGGCCGCGTTGTCGCCAGTTGCCGTGTTGTTGCTGATGGTCGAGCCGGAGATGGTCAGCCGCGCTGAGCTCTGGGTGCGAATGCCGCCGCCGAAGCGGGAGACGTTGGCGTCGATCGACGTGTCGGTGATCTCGACTTCGGCGCCCGAGCCGCGGACGGTCACGCCCCCGCCGGTGAAGTCGGTCCTGTTGCCGACGATGCGCGAATCGCGGACCGTCACGTCGCCGAAGACGACATGCAGACCGCCGCCGCCGCGGAAGTCTGTTGTCAGATCACGCACCCGGTTCTCGACGATGCTCGTCCGCACTATCGACGCTGTGGCCGCCGAGCCGACGACATAGATTCCACCGCCTCCGAAGTGTGATTCATTGACGGCGACCGTCGAGTCGGTCAGGGTCAAGTGGCCATTGGAGTAGATGCCGCCGCCGGCCGAACTGGCGACCGTCGCCGCGACATTCCCCGACACGACGATGTCGCGCCCGACGAGCGTGCCCTGGTTGAGGATGCCACCGCCGTTGCCGGCTGTGCGGCCGTTGCGCACGGTCAGCGACTCGAGGGTCACGCTGACGCCAGGCGGAATCGTGACCACCGTGCCGGCCGCCCCGCCATCGATGATTGACGAAGAACTGCTCGCCCCGCGGATCGTCAGGTCTCGGTCGACAACGACCGTTTCGCTGAATGTCTCGCCGGCCAGAACGATCGTGTCGCCCGGCGCCGCCGAATCGATCGCCGACTGGATCGACGAGTGATCGCAGCCGGACACGCAGACACTGATATCGGCCGCCGCATGTAGCGGCGCGCTCAGGAGAAGCAGCGCGACGAGGACAGCAAGGACGAGCAGGCCCAGCCATGCCAGCGCGGCCCGCCCCTCGATCGAGCGCGCTCTGTGGCGCAACACCGTCGCGCCGACGCGTACCGCCATCAGCCGCTCGCGACGAGCGCCGGCATGAGAAGGAGCGCGGTGTGACGGTGCGCCGACATGATCACCTCGTCGATGGCTGTGGTCCAGGAGAGCTTTCAGTAGGGACCAGTCGGGGTGCGCCTGTCATGAGTAGTCGATTACTCACCCAATCGCAGCGCGGGCCAACCTGTCGGCTCGCTCGCTGGCCGTCGATATACTCGGCCGGATGGCACTCACCGACTCGACGGCCGACGCGGTCGACGCGTTCGTCACCGACCTTCTGGCGACCGAGGACGACGCCCTCCGGCGCGCGCTGAGGGCCGGCGACGAGGCGGGCATGCCGCCGATCCAGGTGTCGGCGCCGCATGGCATGCTGCTCCAGCTCCTGGCGCGGGCGATGGGCGCGCGGCGCATCCTCGAGATCGGCGCGCTCGCCGGCTACAGCGCGATCTGGCTGGCCCGTGCGCTGCCGGAAGGTGGTCGCCTCGTCACGCTCGAGCTGGAGCCGCGCCACGCGGAGGTAGCGCGCGACAACCTACGCGCGGCCGGGCTGGCAGACAGGGTCGAGGTCGTGGTCGGGCCGGCGACCGTGTCGCTGCGCAAGATGACCGAGACCAACGTTGAGCCCTTCGACATGGTGTTCATCGACGCGGACAAGGAGGGCTACCCGGAGTACCTCGAGTGGAGCCTGCGGCTGACACGATCGGGAAGCCTGATCGTCGCCGACAACGTCGTCCGCGGCGGGGCCGTGCTCGACGCCAGCGACCCACGCGCTGCCGGCGTGCGCCGCTACCTCGAGCGGCTGGCCGCCGACGAGCGCCTCGAAGCGACCGTCATCCAGACAGTCGGCGTCAAGGGCTACGACGGCCTGGCGATCGCGCTCGTCCGCTAGTCAGCCATGTGGGCCCGTCCGGCGGTCGCGAATCGGCCGTCGTTATACTCGGCCGGATGTCACTCAGGGATGCTGCCATAGCGACGATCGGCTCGGGCGTGATGGCCGAGTCGATGATCGCCGGCCTGCTCCGCGCCGAGCAGGTCGGGCCCGACCAGATCATCGCCAGCCATCCCCGCCGCGAGCGCCGCGAGGAGCTGATCAGCAGCTACGGCGTGCGTGCCGTCGAGGACAACGCGAAGGCGGTCGAGAGCGCCGACGTCGTCGTCCTCGCGATCAAGCCGCAGATGCTCATCCGTGTCGGGCGCGAGCTGGCACCAGTCCTGCGCGACGGCCAGCTCGTCATCAGCATCATCGCCGGCGCAACGACGCGCGCGCTGGCCAACGTGCTCCGTCACCGCCAGATCGTGCGCAGCATGCCCAACACGCCGGCGCAGCTCGGCCGCGGCATGACCGTCTGGTACGCCACGCCGGACGTTACGCCCACCCAGCGCGAGCAGGCACGCGCGCTGCTCGCCTCGCTCGGCGCCGAGCTAGAGGTCGACGACGAGAAGCTGGTGGCCATGGCGACGGCGGTCAGCGGCACCGGCCCGACCTACGTCTTCTTGGTCATGGAGGCGCTCGTCAACGCGGCCGTCCACCTCGGCTTCCCGCGCCACATGGCGCACGACCTGGTGATCGAGACGCTCGAGGGCAGCACGCTCTTCGCCAAGTCGAGCGGCATGCATCCGGCGCAGCTGCGCGACATGGTCACCTCGCCCGGCGGCACCAGCGCGGCGGCGCTGCACGAGCTCGAATCGGGCCGGCTGCGGACTGTGCTGTCGGAGGCCGTGTGGGCGGCCTATCGCCGGACGGAGGAGCTGGGTCGCAGCCTGGAGGCCGATACCGCCGCCGACGGCTCCTGAGCCCTTCGCCGTCGCCGGACGGCCGGGCTACGGCACGCGATATCCGATCAGGCGCACGCTCACCTCGCCGTCCGGTTCGTCGCTGAACGAGAAGGCGATCTCGACCGTCGTGCCGGCCGGCAGGTGCATCACCTCGACGGTGCTCATCTCGTCTGCGCCGCCCACGTCGGCGCGTGCCTCGATGACCACCGCCTCGACCGCCTCGTCGCCGCCGTTGCTGACGCTGGCCGGGACGATCCAGCCCAGCTCCCCTTGGCGGGCGCGGTCGGCGTGCAGCTCGACGCGCGGGTCGGCCGGCCGCTGCTCGGCCAGACCCTCGGCGACGAGCACGCCGACGACCACGACGATGCTGAGCAGGCTGACGGCGAGGACCGCCCACTCGAGCAGGTTCCGCTTCAAGCGCCCTGCCCTTCCTCGCTCGCGCCGCTGACCAGCAGGCGGCCGATGGCGGCGCCGACCGACGCGACGAGGGCGAGCATGACCGTCATGCCCAGGATGGCCGGCAGCCCGACGCCATCGGTCCGGCCGAACGACCACAGCAGCAGCAGCGCCACGCCGAGGCTGACGGCATACGAGGTGATCGTCTCGGGCAGCGGCCGGTCGAGGATGCCCTCGCCACGGGCCACGCGCCGGCCGCCGAAGTCGGCGTAGAAGACGAGCACGAAGGTCAGCGCCAGGCTGCCCGCCACCACGACCAGCAGCAGCCAGGGCGAGGCTTCGATGCCGAGCATCAGCGGCTCCTCGGTGGGTGCCACGTTGAGCGCGAAGAGGAGAGCCCCGCCGGCGCCGACGAGCAGTCGCAGCAACGGGCCCGGATGGTCCTTCGCACCCGTCTCGCCGCCGAACTGCGTGACAGCCACGGACGCGCCGAAGGCGACCGCGATCGCCTCGAGCGCGACCTTGCCGGCCGCGTCGCGCAGGCTGGTCGTGGCATCGATGCGGCCCAGCACGACGAGCGCGACGAAGGCGACGACGACGCCCAGCCCGATCGTCGAAACCGAGTCGATGAGCAGCTCGGCGGCCGTTCGCTCGCGGCGAAAGCCGCTGATCGAGTTGTAGCCGAGGACGATCACGAAGGCGATCGCCAGCAGCAGGAGCAGCTTCCACCACGGCAGGATGAAGCCGTGGAACCAGATCTCCATCGTGTACAGCAGGGGAAGGCCGACGATCAGCCCGCCGGCCACCGCGCGCGTGTAGTCGCGCAGGCTGTCGGTGATCCCCTCCTGCGCAATCGGCCGCTCCCCCCGCCGGCGGCTCTGCCGCTTTGCCACGCTCACCTGTATAGCCGCCGTTCATATCATCGGCAGGTGCGTAACCCGGCCGGTGGGTTGCGCTTGTGATCCTTCTGCCGGCACCGAGGAGCGAATGCGCGTCGAGCTGCTGATCACGCCGCGCTGTGCCCATGCCGAAACGGCCGAGGAGGTCCTGCGCTCCGCGCTCAGCAGCGACGGTCGCGATGCCCGCGTCGAGCGCATCTACATCGACGATCTCGATCACGCCGCCGGTCTCGGCTTCCATGGCTCGCCGACGATCCGCATCGACGGCCGTGACGTCGCGCCGGCCGGTGACCTGCCGATCAACCTCGGCTGCCGCCTCTACCGCCAGCCCGACGGCACGCTCGCCGGCATCGTGCCGGCCGAGACGATCCGCGCCGCGCTCGAGCGTCGGGAGCAGGAGGCCGCAGAGCGGCGCGCCGCGCGTGCCGCGCGGCCGCGCCTGCGCGACGTTCCGGCGCGCATCTCGCGCAGCCTTTTCCTGGGGGCGTCGCGGCGGCGCTCGCTCGAGCGGCTGTCGATGGCGCTGCCCTTCACCCGTGCGCTCGTTCGCCGATTCGTCGCAAGCGAGACGCTCGACGACGCCCTGGTAGCGCTCGAGCGCCTACGCGAAAGAGGGCTGCGCTGGACCGTCGACGTGCTCGGCGAATCGGTAACCTCGCCCGACATGGCGCGGGCAGCGGCCGACGCCTACATCGCCACCCTCGACGCGCTGGCCGCCCGCGACCTCGAGGCCAACGTCAGCCTCAAGCTGACCCAGATGGGGCTGGGCGTCGACGCCGACTTCTGTCGCGCCAATGTCAGCCGGGTCGTCGCCCGCGCGCAGGAGATCGGCGCCTTCGTCCGCATTGACATGGAGGATCACACGCTGACCGACGCGACGCTCGAGATCGGCCGCCTGCTGCACGCCGAGTACAGCGAGGTCGGCGTCGTCATCCAGTCGTACCTGCGCCGCTCGGCAGCCGACGTCGAGCGGCTGATCGAGGAGCGGATCCGCGTGCGCCTGTGCAAGGGCGCCTACGACGAGCCGCCGAGCGTCGCCTTCGCCACCAAGGGAGAGGTCGACGACAGCTTCCGCCGGCTGATGGAGCGGCTGTTGCTGGAGGGCCGCTATCCGGCCATCGCCACCCACGACGAGCGGCTGATCGACCACGCCATCGACTTCACGCATCGCCATGGCATAGATCCGTCGCGCTACGAGTTCCAGATGCTCTACGGTGTGCGGCGCGACCTGCAGGAGCGCCTCGTGGCGGACGGCTACACCGTCCGCGTCTACGTGCCCTACGGGTCCGAGTGGTACCCGTACTTCATGCGCCGGCTCGCCGAGCGGCCGGCAAACGTGCTCTTCGTGCTGCGCAGCATCGTCCGAGAGGGAAGGAGCTGATGGCCGACTGGAAGGATCGCTTTCGAGCCCGCGTCGTCTACTGGACGGCGCCCGCAGCGGGCAACCGGCGGCGCGCCGTGGCGAGCTCGAACCGGACGGGGATCGTCCAGCTCCACGGCTGGGACATCGACTCCAACGAGCTCGTCCCGGTGACCGACCGGCCGGCGGGCACGATCGTCGGTTCCATCTCCGCCGATGGCAGCTCGATCTTCTACGTCGACGACCGCGCCGGCGACGAGCTCGGCCACTGGGTCGCCGTGCCGTCGTCAGGTGGTGGCGAGCCGATCGACCTCACACCGACCCTGCCGCCGTACTCGTCCGAGGACCTCGTCGCCTCCGCCGACGGCCGACTGCTGGCCTTCACCGCCGCCGTCGAGGGTGGGCACACGGTCTACGTCGTGCCCGCCGAGCGCTCGCGGGCGGCCGAGCCACGCGCGGTCTACCGCTACGAAGGCACGTGCTGGGTTGTCGGCTTCGACAGCGCCGGCCAGCTGCTCGGCATCCTGACCAGCGAGCGGACGGGCCAGGCGCGCTACTCGCTCGTCGTCGTCGACGCGGCCAGCGGCGAGCGCGTCGGCGAGTTGTGGGACGGCGCAGAGAGCAGCATCAGCCGCGGTCGCTTCTCGCCCATCGCCGGCGACACGCGCGTGGTCGGCGCCAGCGACGTCACCGGCGACCGTCGCGCGCTGTTATGGGACGTGCGCTCCGGCGAACGGGTCGAGCTGCCCAGCGACGGGCCGGGCGAGATCTTCCCGTGGGATTGGTCACCCGACGGCGAGGAGATCCTGCTCTGCCGCGTCCACGATGCCGTCCAGCAGCTGTCCGTGTTCGAGCTCGCCGCGGGACGCCTGCGCGTCCTCGACCACCCGGCCGGCGTGTACGGCTTCTTCGGCGAGGTCGGCACGTGGTTCGGGCCGCAGGGCATCGTTGCCCAGTGGCAGGACGCGCGCCACCCCTCGACGGTCGTGCTGCTCGGCCGGCGCGACGGGCACTTCGTGCGCGAGCTGCTGTCGCCGGCGCCCGTCCCGCCCTCGCGGCCATGGCGCTCGGTCAGCTTCATGGTCGACGGCGCCCAGCCCATCCAGGCGTGGCTGGCCGTGCCCGAAGGCGAGCGCCCGTTCCCGGCGGTGATCGAGACGCACGGCGGCCCCGAATCGGTCGCGATGGAGGCGTTCGCCCCGCGCGCCCAGTCGTGGGTCGACCACGGCTTCGCCTACCTCAGCGTCAACTACCGGGGGTCGACGACGTTCGGACGGGCGTTCAAGGAGGCCATCTGGGGCCGACCGGGCGAGCTCGAGGTGCGCGACATCGTCGCCGGCCGGGCCTGGCTGGTCGAGCAGGGGATCGCCCACGCCGACCAGATCTTCCTGAGCGGCTGGTCGTACGGTGGCTTCCTGACGCTGCAGACGCTCGGTCGGGCGCCGGGGTCATGGGCCGGCGGCATGGCCGGCGTCGCCGTCGCCGACTGGGTCAGCGAGTACGAGGACGAGAACGAGTCGCTGCGTGCCTACGACAGAGCGCTCTTCGGCGGGCCGCCCGACGAGAAGATGGAGGCCTACGTCAAGGCCTCACCGCTGACCTACGTCGAGAACGTCGACGCGCCGGTGCTGATCATCCAGGGCCTCAACGACACGCGCTGCCCGCCGCGCCAGATCGAGCTGTACGAGGCGCGCATGCGTGAGCTGGGCAAGCCGATCGAGGTCCTCTGGTTCGACGCCGGCCACGCCGGCTGGGCCGACGTCGAGCGCGCGATCGAGCACCAGGCGGCGATGATCCAGTTCGCGCTCGGCGTGCTCAGCAGGAGGGAGACGCGGGTCAGCCCGGCGTGAGGCGGTCCTCTAGCTCCCATGTGTGATCGAGGACATGCCAGGCCGCGCGGCGGATGGCGTAGCGCGGGGGCCAGCGCGCGCCGCCACGCGGCCCTGTGTCTGCCACCTCGCCGCGCCAGCGCGCGAGGAGCGCCTGCCTGAAGTTGCCCCGCCCGCCGACCTTGCGCGCGTACGACTCATCGGCCTCGCGGACGTGGTCGACGATCGCCTCCAGTCTGCGCCCGCCGCCGCGCGGTCCGCGCACCAGCTCGCGCCCGCGTGCAGCTTCGACTGCCGCGTCGAAGGCCGACCAGCAGCGCTCGAGCACCGCCATCAATCGGTCGAGCTCGGTCTCGTCCAGTGCTGAGAGGTCGGCGGCCGGAATGGCGCCCGGCGCGCCGAAGTCGGTCGTCGCGTCGCCTGCCAGGCGCTCGACAATCTCGAGGGGAGCCGGCTCCGGTAGCTCCAGCCCGGCTACGACGCGGGCGTAGCGCGGCCGGTACTCGATCAGCACATCCAGCGCCGCCTGCTCATCGCGGCCGCTGCGGCACCAGCCCGGCCACTCGAGCGCGCCGGCGAAGACGCGCTTGCGCCCGATTTCGAGGTAGGCCTCCACCGACCGCGCTCCGTCAGCCCGTCCCGGCGCGGGCGGCCAGCCCGTCGAGCTGGTCGAGGTGCTCCTCGAGGTGGTCGACGATGAAGCGCTCGACCAGCCCGTCGATGTCCAGCTCGCCGGCCGTCCGGTGGCGTCCGACGGCCGTCCGCTCCTCCGGTCGCAGCTCGGCCAGCCAGCCCCGCACGTCGGCGATCGAGGCCTGGACCTGCTCGGCGAGCTCGGAGATCGGGCGCCGGCGACCGGCCTCGATCGAGGCGATGCGGTTCTCGTCGGTCTTGAGTCGGCCAAACGCGACCGGATCGCCGGCGTACTCCGCGACGATGCGCCGCGCCTGGCCATGCCAGTAGCCGACGAACTCGGCCATGTGCGCCCACACCTGCATCGCCTCCCAGCGCTCGTCTGCGCCCGGATCGGGATCGGTCAGTCCCGGCTCTGGGCCGAACATCGCATGTGCGGACAATCGGCGCTCGATGGCATCGAGACGCTCGCCGAAGTCAATCACTCGATCACCATAGACCGCCTGAGCGATCATGTTTGAACGTCTCGGCCTCGAGCACCTCCATTAGAGGTAGCGAGGCAGACGTCCTCGCCGGAGGGCAGGGGCGTGCAGGATCTGGTGGAGCAGGCCAGCAGGGGCGATCGCGACGCCTTCGCTGCGCTCGCGTCCGCCTCGGTCGACCGCCTGTTCGCAATTGCCCGCCGCATTCTGCAGGACCACGACCGTGCCCAGGACGCTGTCCAGTCGGCGCTCCTCGGCGCTTGGCGTGACCTGCCATCACTCAGAGATCCCACGCGCTTCCAGCCCTGGCTTCACCGGCTGCTGGTCCGCGCCTGCTACGAGGAGGCCCGCAAGCAGCGCGCCTTCCGCATCACAGTCCGCGTGCTTCGGCGGGAACCGGAGACGCCCGACCCAACCGGTTGGCTGGCCGACCGCGAGGAGTTGGAGCGCGCGTTCCACCGGCTCACTCTCGAGCAGCGCGCGGTCGTGGTGCTCCATTTCTACCTTGGTCTGGCTTTGAAGGAGGTAGCCGAGGTGCTGGCCATTCCCGAAGGAACCGCCCGCTCACGTCTCCATTACGCGCTGCGCGTCATGCGCGGCGCCATCGAGGCCGACAGCCGAGCGGCTCACGCTGGAGGGCAGATGGCATGAACAGCCAGGGCCGCCTCGTCGAGCTTCTGACCGACTGGCTGGAGGACCAGCCGTCGACGGCGCCGGACCAGCTGCTCGAATCCGTCTTCACAGACGTCCAGCACACGCCGCAGCGCGCGCGCTGGATGAACTTGTTCAGGAGATTTCCAATGTTCGCTCAGAACCTGCCGCGCGCCTATGTGGCGCTTGGCGTGGCGCTGGCGGCCGTCATCGGCTTCGCCCTGTGGAATGGCTCATTCCCAACGCCACCGGGCCAGGACGCTTCGCCCACGCCAGCGCCGATCGAAACGGCCCAGCCAGATCCCACCGATGTCGCCACGCCCAACCCAACGCCCGAGCCCACGCAGGCGCCCATGCCGGATGGGTCACCTCGAGACATAGCCGGTGTGTTGCGCCAGATCGAACCAGGGACGTATTTCCGGGCGGGCTCGTTCCCCGTCCGGGTGACGTTCGAGGTGCCCGGCGACGGCTGGGTCAGCGGCTACATGGGTAGCTCCGAGACTCGCATCCAGACCCGAACAAACACGATCTGGCTGGCATTCGCCAAGATGGCCAATGTCTACGCCGATCCGTGCCACTGGGCGAGGGGCATGCTCTCTCCACCAATCGGACCGTCCGTCGACGACCTCGCCGACGCCATCGCCACTTTCGATGCCGTGGAGATCGAAGGCCCGACCGAGACGACACTGTCCGGCTACCACGGCAAGCACGTTACGTTGACTGATCCCGAGTCACTCGACGACTGCGATGTTCTGCGGGGGCATGGTCGGAACGAGCCGGTCTACATGATCGGGCGGACGCCAGAGGGTGTAGAGCTCTGGCTGGAAGCGGGTGAAGTCAAATCGATGTGGATTCTCGACGTCGAAGGCACCCGGCTGGTGATCCTCACCGAGGTGATGCCGGACGCGTCGGAAGAAGAGCTGGCGCACCTCCAGCAGATCCTCGACTCGATCCAACTGGAGCCGCGCGAGCCCTAGACGGTCCGCCTTCCGCCGCCCCCGCGCCGGCGCTCCTCTCCTCGAGCGCCGGCGCTTACCGCCTCTGCCGCGCTGGCGTCGCGTGTCGGCCACCTGAGTTCTCGGAGCCGCGGTAAACGTTCGGCAGTCATCTCGGCCACTACAGCTATGTCAGACGGACACAGCTATTGGAAGGGACGGAGAGATGGCTACCGATACGCGGGCCCATCCGGGTACACACCTGAGGCCCGGCCAGATCCTGTTTGTGACGGTCGCGCTCGTCATTGTGGCCGCGCTGATCACCTGGGCCGTGCTGTTCAGCTCTCCGGCCGAGCGCCCCGGCCAACGGGCAAGCGCCATGCCGTACGCCAACCTTGCCGGCATGGGTGGGCTGCCGAATCCAGCGCCGCGCTCGGATTGAGGAGTGACTGCGTGGCGAGCGCGCAGTAGGGTGCGCGGCAAGTGGTCGAGTGGGACCACCGTGACGTGGCGGGAGCGATGGTCCACACCGGGGATCTGGTCGACAGGTTCGATGCGCAGTACAGCGCGCTGTTTGCCGAGCTGACCCGCCTATGCCGCGCGCTCGGAGCCGCCGAGACCTCGGAAGACATCGCCCAGGATGCGCTGCTCGAGGGACGCAGCCATCTCCACCAGTTGCGCGACCCGGCACGCCTGAGAGCGTGGCTGCGCGTGATCGCCGTGCGGCGCGTCGGACGCCAGCGTCGGCGGCTGTGGCAGGTATCCGTAGAGGAACCGGTCTATCTGCCCGTCGACCCCGACCTCGGCCTTGATGCGAGTGCTGCCGTTGCCCGTCTGCCGCAGCGCGAGCGGACCGCCGTAGTGCTGGTCCACGGCCTGGGCTATAGACAGGAGGAGGCGGCCGAGATGCTGGGCATTACGCGCGGCGCTGTCGCCGCCTCTCTCTGGAAGGCGCGCCGCAAGCTGGCGCGCGATCTGGCGCCGTACCGCGCGGAGGTCGACCGATGAGGCTGCCGCTCCTGGGCCACGTGAGCGAGAGACGACTTGCTGATCTGGCCAACGGCACCATCACGCGCGCTGAGCTGCCCCCTACGGAGGGCCGGCATCTGGCCAGTTGCGACGTCTGCGGTTCGCTGCTGGAGGGCCACCGGCGCGCGGAACGGCTCCTCTCGGCTGAGTGGCAGATGGTCCCGTATGAGCAGATGAGCTCGCAGATCGGCGAGGCCAACCCGGTTCTGCCGCGGACGACCACCGGCTCGCTCTTTGGGGGTGGCGCGGGAGAGGCGCGCAGGATGAGGCTTATACCGCTAGCGGCCACCGTTGCTCTGGCGGCTATCGCCGGCGTCCTGCTGTGGAGCGGCTCCGACGTGCGTGTCGGCGGACCTGATCCGACGGAAAGCCCCGCTGTCAGCCCGCCAGCTGCCCCGACGACCTTTGCCGAAGCAACACCGACGCCGGCGCCCTCGCCGACGCCCTTCGCCGGGCCTTACCTGCCCGAGGCGCTGGCCATCGCACCCGATGGCAGGCTCTACTTCGCCGACTGCGCCGCATCGCGCATCTTCCTCGTGGGTGCAGCAGGTGAAGCGATCGTCGTAGCAGGTACGGAGCAGGAGGGCTTCTCGGGTGATGGCGGTCCCGCCACTGAGGCCAGGCTGCACTGTCCGATGGGCATGGCCTTCGATGCTTCGGGCAACCTCTACGTTGCCGTCATTCTGAGCCGGCGGGTGCGCATGATCGACACGCGCGGGACGATCACGACCATTGCTGGCGGGACCAGCTTCGAGGACATCGGCGATGGCGGCCCGGCGACCGAGGCGCGCCTGTTCGCGTCGCTGGACGTCGCCCTCGACGCTGCCGGCAACCTCTACATCTCGGGCCTCGACGATCGAATTCGGCGAATCGACACCGAGGGCATCATCACGACTTTCGCCGGCACGCTGTCCGCCGGCTTCTCGGGCGACGGCGGCCCGGCGGACCAGGCTCAGCTGAACGATCCCGCGCAGATCGCGCTTGACGCCGCCGGCAACCTGCACATCGCTGATAGCGGCAACAACCGCGTGCGGCGCATAGCGCTTGACGGCACGATCACGACGATTGCAGGCACCGGCGAGGAGGCTTCGTCCGGGGACGGCGGCCCGGCGACAGATGCCGCCCTGGCCATGCCCGTCGGTCTGGCCATCGACGCCGCCGGCAACGTCTATGTCGCCGAGGCCCTCGGCAACCGCGTCAGACGCATCGACCCCGACGGCATCATTAGCACCTACGCCGGCACCGGCGAGGCCGGCTTCGCCGGCGATGGGGGGCCGGCGGGCGACGCTCGCCTGGACTTCACTTATGAGCCGCCAGGGCCGTGGTTCGGCGCGCTTGCGCTGACCATCGATGCCGAGGGGAACCTGTACATCGCCGATACTGGCAACAACCGCATTCGCCTGGTCGATTCGAGCGGCACGATCACGACGTTCTTCGACGGCACGCTGCCCTGACTTCGTATCCATCCTGCGCTTTCGCAGGATCAGTCGGGGAAGGCCTCCGGGCCGCGTTCGGCCAGTTCGCGCGCGTGGGCATCCGAGTCGTCGGGCGGCAGCCACGAGTACGGGTAGTTCTCGTCCTCCAGCCGGCTCGCCTCGCGCGTGACGTTGAGCGGGTGGAAGGTGTCGACCATGACGGCCAGCTCCTCGGTGCCCTCCTTGCCGATCGACGCCTCGACCGTCCCGGGGTGCGGCCCGTGCGGGATGCCCGCCGGGTGCAGCGTGAACGACGAGATCTCCACGCCGCGGCGACTCATGAAGTTGCCGGCGACGTAGTAGATGACCTCGTCGCTGTTGATGTTGGAGTGGTTGTACGGCGCCGGGATGGCCAGCGGGTGGTAGTCGAACTTGCGCGGCACGAACGAGCAGACGACGTAGTTGCGGCCGGCGAACGTCTGGTGCACCGGCGGCGGCTGGTGGATGCGGCCGGTGATCGGCTCGAAGTCGCCGATGTTGAATATGTACGGGAACAGGTAGCCGTCCCAGCCGACGACGTCGAGCGGATGATGCCGGTAGTGGTAGGCGGTGATGCGCCCGCGCACTCGGACGTGGATGACGAAGTCGCCCGACTCCTGCCGCGGCGGCGCTTCGTCCGGCAGCCGGATGTCGCGCTGGTGGACGGGCGAGTGCTCGAGCAGCTGGCCCCACTCGTTGCGATAGCGCTTGGGCGGCACGATCTCCGACGGTGACTCGAGGTAGAGGACGCGGTGTGCCGAGCCGCGGTCCTGCGCCAGCCTCCAGGTCGTGCCGATCGGGATGACGATGTAGTCGCCCGGCCCGTAGCGCATCGGCCCGAAGACGCTCTCGAACTTGCCCTCGCCCTCGTGAATGAAGAGCAGCTCGTCGGCCTCGCCGTTGCGGTAGAACGTGTTCTCGGGCAGCGACTGCGTCGGCCGGGCGATGCCCATCACCACGTCGTTGTTGTAGAAGAGCGGCGTGCGCCCCTCGACCACGTTGCCGCGCGCCTCGATGGCGCTCGTCTTTACCAGCCGGTGGCGGTGCAGCCCGTCGTCGACGGCCTCGGTGTGCAGCTCGCGCACCTTCTCGATGCGGTGCGTGCGCGTCGGCGGAACGAGGTGGTAGAGCAGTGAGCTGCGGCCGGTGAAGCCCTCGACTCCGAACAGCTCCTCGGCGTAGAGCGACCCGTCCGGCGCACGGTGCTGGGTGTGGCGCTTGTGCGGGACGTTGCCGCGGCTGACGTAGAACATGGGCAGGCGTTCCTCCTGCGCCGAAGTCTAGGCGAAGGGCGGCCGACGGCGGATGACGACGAAGTAGACGATCCAGGCGAAGGGCAGCCAGAGCAGGACGAGCGACAGCAGCAGGCGCCCGAGGCCCACGCCCGGCCCCGCCTCACGCGACATCTCGATGGTCAGGAAGTCGAGCATGGCGATGACCGGACCGAGGGCGAAGACGATGATCAGCGCGACGATGATCACGATCACTTCCATGCGACGGCCCTCCGGCAGCCGTCTCCAGTCACTGGCGCGGCCGCTCCTCGATCGGCGTCGACAGCTCTCCCAGGCGCTCCACCTTGAGTGTCACACGATCGCCGGGCTGCAGATAGCGACCGAAGCCCGACGCCTCGCGGATCTCGAGCAGGCAGCCCGTGCCCACTGTCCCCGACCCGATCACGTCGCCCGCCACGAGCCGCGCATTGGCGGAGGCGCGCTCGATCATCTCGCCGAAGCTGAAGTACGCGTCCGACCATCGCCCGCGGCTCAGCTCCTGCCCGTTGACCTCGGCCGTCGCCGCCAGCTCGAAGCCCTTGCCCGAGCGTGCGTCGGCCAGCTCGTCGGGCGTGACCAGCCACGGCCCCAGCGTCGTCGCGAAGTCCTTGCCCTTGGCCGGGCCGAGGCGGACCGTCGTCTCGTCGCGCTGGAGATCGCGCGCCGACCAGTCGTTGAGGATCGTGTACCCACCGATGGCCTGCTCGCCGCGCGCTGCCGCGACGTCCTTCACCGGCGTGTCGATCAGCGCCGCTATCTCCAGCTCGTAATCGAGTTCGGCCGCGCCGCGCGGCGCCCACACGGGGTCGTCCGGCCCGCGGATCTCGGACACGTTGCTGAAGTAGAAGATGGCCAGCCGATACCACGCCTCGGGCACCTCCTGCCCGCGCCGCGCCCACATCGTCGCCACGTGGCGCTCGAAGGCGTAGAAGTCGCGCACGCTGGTCGGGCGGAGGATGGGCGAGCCGAAGCGGACATCTGCTGCCTCGATGATGGCGTCGTCCTCGTCGTCGGTCGGCTGAAAGCGCTCGACTATCTCGGCCAGCGCCTCGACACGCAGCCCGCGGCCTAGGTGCTCATCGAGGGTCGTGATCGGCTGTCGGTAGAGCAGGCTGTTGTGGGCCAGGCGGTCGTCGGCGCGAGCCTGGCGGCGGCGCGCGAGCTCGAGATCGAGCCAGCGTTCGGCGCTCGGGTCGAGGGCGGCGGCGAGGCGAAAGCGCGTGCCGACGGGGGCGTGGCGCTCGCGGACGTGGGCAATCTTCACTGGGCTGGCACCGCTATGCTCGGCTCGGCATGCTGACCGGAATCGACCACTTCATTGTCGCCGTTCCACGCCCGGACGAGGCGGCGGCCGAGATCGAACGTGCGCTCGGCGTGCACGCCGGTCCGGGCGGCAGCCACGCCGCCTACGGCAGCAGGAACCGCCTGATCTGGCTGGGCGATTCGTACATCGAGCTGCTCGGCATCGACGATCCGGCGCTGGCCGCTCGCGCCTGGTACGGCTCGCGGGCGATGAGCGTGCTGGCCGAGGAGGGCGGTGGCTACGTCGGATTGGCGCTCGTCTCGGACGACCTGGCCGCCGATGCCGCGCTGCTCCACGACCAGGGGTCGCGGCTGGGCGACGCGCAGTCGGGCGAGCGCGCCCGGCCGGACGGCCGGGTCGTGCGCTGGCAGGTGGCCGTGCCGGCGGAGGCCGACCCCGAGCTGGGGCTGATTTTCCTGATCGAACACGACCTGGAGAGTGCCGAATGGACCGCGCCGGAGCGCTCCGAGCGGGCACGCCAGGCACATCCGCTCGGTGGCCCCGTGCAGCTGACCCACGTCGAGCTGCCGGTGCGTGACATGAAGTCGACGTCGATGCGGCTGCATCGCGACGTCGGGCTGCAGTTCCGGCCGTCGCTCGTCGGCGGCGGCACGCGCGACGCAGCTGTCGGCGGTCAGACGCTGCGCCTCGTGCCGGCAAGGGCGCGCGTGTTGCCGGCGGTCGTCCTGCGCGGCGGCTCAGAGGCGCGCGAGGTAACTGCGTTCAACTGCCGCTGGCGCGTCGAGCCGGCCGGCGTCCAGCCCGGCGCCTAGAGGTTGCCGCGCTTGGCCTGCTCGCGCTCGATCGCCTCGAACAGGGCCTTGAAGTTGCCCACGCCGAAGCCGCGCGAGCCGTGGCGCTCGATGATCTCGA